>JAFGOG010000050.1 GCA_016926595.1 Anaerolineae bacterium | reverse complement strand
CTGGGCTTGCTGGATGCCCGCTGCTTCGAGTACCTGTGGATCGGTCGCTTTGCCTTCGTAGATCACTTCGGTCGGTAGTTCACGGTGCAAGCGCTCCAATATCTCGCGCCGGTGCTCGATCAGATGTACCTGGTGGTTTTGGGCAACCAGCAATGCGGCAAGCTGCGATCCTGTGCGCCCGCCCCCGGCAATCAGGACGAGCATTTGACCCTCCTTCGCTCCGGTAGGCGCGCTCGCAGCGCCGCGCTCCCTTCTATGGTTGCGCTCACATAAATCAGATCACAGGCTTCGAGCAGGCTATCAGCGTTGGGCAGCATAGCCTGACCGACACGGGTCAGGGCCACCGCCACACATTGGCTCTCCGGCAACAGCTCCCCAAGGCGACGGCCATGCCAGGCCTCTGGAATAGCGAATTCATAGATCTCCACTTCGCCGTTGCCGGCTGAAAAAACAGTATAGACCTCTTCATGATAGAGCATCTCTTCTATGCGTTGCGCTCCCCAGCTTGCCGAGCTGACGATCTGCTGGCCAAAGGCCTCGTGCAGCGGGCGCCAGTGTGGGTCATAGTTGCGCACGACAATGCTCGGAACATGGTACACGGTATGGGCGATGTGGGCTACCACGGCGTTGGTCGAGTCGAGGTTGGTCACTGCCGCCAGCGCGTCGGTCTTGGCAATGCCCGCCCGCCGCAGCACGTCCTGGTTCAACACCTGGCCCTGCACCGTGCGCCCGCGGAAATCTGGAGGCAGGTTGCCGAACGCAGCCTCCACCTGATCGATGACCGTCACCTGGTTCCCTTTCTTGTAAAGCCGATAAGCCAGCTCGGCTCCCACCCGGCCGCAGCCGACGACAATCACATTCACAAGTCCTCCTCGCTAGTCCACCTGGTATGGTACGTTCGTGATCACGATCCCTGGCTTGAACAGCAGCGCCATCCGCAGCATAAAGGCCGTCTGGGTGTGAAGCAAGTTGGTCCACCGCCGCTTTGGCACGAACTGGGGTACTACTATCGTGATCGTCTCGTTTGGTTGCCGTTGAGCTGCCACCTCTTCGATGTACCCAAGCAGCGGCTCCAACAGCAGCCGGTAGGGAGAGTCCAGGATTACCAGCCGCACCCCCTCACCCCACAGCTCCCACTTGTCCTTTATCCGGTTTGTCTCGGTCGGGTCTATCGACACGTGCACCGCTGTCACGTCGTCCGAAAGCAGCAGGGCATAGCGCAGGGCGGCCAAAGTACCCTGGTGTACTCCGCTGAGCGGCAAGATCACCCGGTGCCGGGAGATCAGCGGCGGCGCTCCGTAATCCTCCAGCGACAGGCGGCCTGCTAATCCACTATAGTGACGATGGATGGCAGACAGGCCGACGACGAGCACAGGCATGAGCAGGAGAACAATCCACGCCCCATCGCGGAACTTGGTTGTGGCGAATACCAAGGTCACAACCGCTGTACACATGGCGCCAAATCCATTACTGATCATCTTTATCTGCCAACCTGGCTCGTAATGGAGGGTCGAGCCGCGCTCGCACACCTCCTGGCCGGGCGCCAGGTGGCCGATCTTGAACCAGCGACGGGCCATGCCCGCTTGTGACAGGGTAAATGACAGGAACACGCCGATGGCGTACAGCGGAATCAGCGCCGTCACACTGGCCTGAAAAACGATGATCAACAGCGAAGCGAACAGCGCCAGAGCCATGATGCCTCGCGAGTAGACCAGCCGGCTGCCGCGGTAGGCCAACTGCCGGGGCACAAAACCATCCATGGCCAGCAATGCGCTCAACCGCGGGAACCCTGCAAACGACGTGTTGGCCGCCAGGATCAGGATCACCATCGTGGCAACGATTGTGGCTAGGTAGAACACACCCCGCCCGTCAAAGACAGTCCGCGCTAATTGCGAGATCACCGTCTCCTGCTCTGAAGGGATGGCGCCGATTGGCACAGCCAGGTAACTGATCCCCAGGAACAGGGTTCCGAGAATAGCAGCCATCCAGATCAAGGTGATACCTGCGTTCCGGCTGCGCGGTTCTTTGAAAGCAGTAATGCCATTGGAGATCGCCTCAACGCCGGTGAGCGCCGCAGTCCCGCTGGAAAAGGCCCTCAAGATCAGGAACAGGCTGATCGCCTGCGCTGCGTGAACCATTTCCACAGGCGGCGGATCGACCACCGTGCCCAGCGCTCCGGTCAGATGGCGGAAAAAGCCGACGCCAACCGTGGCAAACATCATCACCACAAAGAAATAGGTGGGGATGGCGAAAGCTGCGCCCGACTCCCTTACTCCACGCAGGTTGATCAGCATGATAAACAGCACCAGGGCTACGCCAAGCCATACCCGGTGGGGAAACAGAACGGGATAAGCCGACACAAGCTGGGCCACTCCCGAAGAGATCGACACGGCTACTGTGAGAACATAGTCGGTGAGCAACGCCGCGCCTGCCGTCTGTGCTGGCAGCTCGCCCAAGTTGTCACGCGATACGATATAAGCGCCGCCCCCATCGGGGTAGGCATGGATGGTCTGTTCATAGGAAACAGCAACGATCGCCAGCAGCAGGACAATGGCAATCGAAAGGGGGAAAACGTAGCCAAAAGCCATCGTTCCGGCGGCGGCCAGGATGACCATCATCTCTTGGGTTGCATAGGCCGTGGACGACAGCGCGTCCGAGGCAAATACGGCCAGCCCGACGATTTTGCGGATCGTCTGGTGTGGTGCGTCTGCTGTGGGCAGCGGGCGGCCGATCAGCCAGGTCCGCCACGACTTGGGGGGGGTATAGTCGGTGGTGCGGTGCACTACCGTTGTCCCGTTTCTTTCGTCAACTTTTAGCATAGGCAATTCTCTACCTGGCGCCAGACAACTCGACCGGGCCCTAGTGTCAGGTGCCCGGTCTCCTGGCTGCCAACCGCATGGTCGTATCCCTTTACGCCTGTCGTCAAATAAGCAACGACCCTAGATCAAGAACTTGCCATCTTGAGCCAAGAGCGCGCCGTCGACCCACACCTCGCCGCCTCGCCTCAAGTCGCAGATCATGTCCCAGTGGAGGGCCGAGCGGTT
>JAFGOG010000049.1 GCA_016926595.1 Anaerolineae bacterium | reverse complement strand
GTTGCGATCAGAGCGACGACCACGATCACGACGACCAATCCGCCGATTAGGAATTTCATCCGCGACGACACGCTTCCCTCCCTTGCTTGCTAGCTTTTCCGCACTGCTGCGCCACATTGGTGGCAGAAATCGGCGTCAGGCCGCAGGCGGGCGCCGCATTTGAAACAAAAGGCTGCATCTTGCGCCGCAGGTTGGGCAGAATGCCCTTTCTTTCCGCCCCGCCGCCGCTTGCTCGGCGCGGCCGGCTGGGTGCGCCTGCCCAACCAAAAGGCGCCCACGCCGACGGCGGCCAGGACGATCAGGCCCGCGACGGCAATCAGAATGCCCGAGACCCCCTCACTCTCCCGTGGCGCTGTCGGCGTCTCGCTGGATTGAAAGGCGTCGACGGTCAACGCCGAGGTAGTTTTCTCGTATGAAACGGACCACGTGACGGTGTCGTTCTGGAGCATGGGGCCTGCCGTGATCCCGTGATAGTTCAGGCCGTCGGCCTCCTGTACGACAGAATCGGCAGCAGGCTCCAGCTTGAAGCCCTGGCTGCCTGGTGGTTCCTGGACCTTCAAGTCGAGCGTCGCCACCGCATAGTCGGCCACGTAGGTGTAGGTAAAGGCGCGCTGGCCGGGCGCCGGGCTGCCGGGCAGCGGGACATAGTATTCGAGCTGCAAGTCCCGCGCCGGCAGCTCAAAGGCAACCACCACCCAGTCGCCCTCTGGGCGTGTTGTGTATTCCAGGGTGAGCAGTTGGCCCCGTTCGTCCAGGTAGGCCACTGCCCCAGGCTGCCCGGCCTCGGCCGGGATACGGAACTCGACCGGCAGCGGCGACGAGGCGTCCCCGGCGAACTGGCCGCGATAGATGACCAACAGCGCCGGCTCGTCGTACTCCGGCCAGAGCGAAATCGTCAGGCTGGTCATGGCCGGCGGTTCCTGGGCCAACGCCGGTCCAGGCTGTGTAGTAAGGCCTGGCGCTGTCCACAGCGCCAGGCACGCTACCAAGACAAAAACTGCCCTCACTACTGAACGAATCCTGTGTGTTATTCCCCACCTCGGGCCGGTTTCCGGCCGCACCCGCACTTATTGGCTGACGATCGAGTCGATGATCGTCTTGAACTCTGCAAAGGTCGGCGAGCCCGCTTTGGATTGGCCGTTATTGAACATAAAGGTTGGAGCGCCGGGCACGCCGTACATTGCGGCCACCACGTTGCCCGACTGGGATTGTAGCTTGGCCCACTGCGAGCCCAGGCACTCCTCAAACCCGGTCATATCCAGGCCCAGGCCCTGGGCGTAGCTGGCGAAAAGCGGCTGCGGGTCGGCGGCCTGCGCCCACTTGTCCTGCTCTTCAAAGAGCTTGGTGTGCATCTCCCAGCCCTTGTCCTGCTGGCTGGCGCACACGGCGGCGACGGCGCCACGAGAGCCGGGCGCGTCCTCGCTCGCCGCCCATGGATGGATCACATATAGCATCTGGCCGGTATCGACGTATGTCTGCTTTAGTTGGGGCAGGGTCTCCAAGGCGTGCTGGCGAGACTCGGCATTGGCATAGTCTATGAACGCCACTGTGACCGCCTTGGCTGTCTGCGGGTTGCCCTGGACATTCCAACTGCCCACGGGCACGATATTCACACCCGAACCACCCTCGGCTACATAGTCGATGACTATGGAAAAGGCGTCAATCGGCAGCCCGCCCCGGATCGGCACATCGCCGACAAAGAAGTAAGGGGTCGCATTCACCCCGAGCTGCTCTCCAGACAAAAAGTCTCCCTGGATGACCAGGGCGGCCTCGCCTGAATCCAGGCATTCGTTGAACGCGTCCGTGTCCATCCCGATCTGCGCCGCATAGCCGCGCAACAGCGTGGCCAGATCCGCTCCTTCCGCACCCCACTCGCTTTGGCTGGAAAAGAGCTTTTCGTTCATCTCCCAGTAGTAGCCCTGTTTGCCTGCGCAGAACGCCGCCTCCGCCCCTTTATGGGACGTGGAATCGGCGCCGCCCAATGGAAAATCCCGGTAGACGAACCGGACTCGGCCGGTATCCACGTAACGCTTGATGAACTCTGGGATCACCGTGTTGGCGACATAGCCGCACGCCGAGCACTGATAGTCCGAAAACTCGGTGATCACTAACGGCGCGTCGGCCTTGCCCATGCTGCGGTAGCTGTCGGCCGGCACCGTCAAGCTAGGGGCCTCGCCTCCCGCCAGCGCATATTCGATCTTTTCCTTGAATGCGTCAAAGGGCTGCGCCCCAACCACCAACACGCCGTTGACAGAGAAGGACGGTGTGCCGCTGACGCCGGCCTGGATCCCTTCCAGCGTGTCAGCTTGTATCCTCTCCGTGTATTTGTCCCCGTCGATGCAGCTATCAAACTGGGCCTGGTCCAGCTTTAGGTTGGCTGCCAGCCCCTTGAAAACCGGCACCGCGTCCTGGCTGCTGCTCCACTCGCCCTGGCTGCTAAACAGCGCGTCGTGCATCTCCCAGTACTGCCCCTGCTCGCCAGCGCATTCGGCTGCCTCGGCGGCCTTTTGCGCCCAAGTGTGATAGCTCATTGGGAAATTCCTGAAAACGTAGCGCACCTTGCCGGTGAGCACATAGTCGCTGACGATCTGCGGGTACACCTCACGGGCGTACTTGGCGCAGAAAGGTCACTGGAACTCGGAGTATTCGATAAAGGTTACCGCAGCGTCTGCTGAGCCCAGCGTTCGCCAGTCGTTGGGGTCCACCGGCAGGTCGCCAGGCGCTACCGGAGCGGACGTTGGCTGTACTCCCTGGGTAGCTACCGGTGTCTGTCCTGGCGATGTCGCCGCTTGAGTGGGCGCCTGGGTGGAGGCTGTCGCCTGTCCGCCCGGTGTCGGCGTTGACATGTCAGGGCCACACGCCGCTACCACCAGCGCCAGCGCAACCAGCGCAGCCAACCACATACGTTTCAGATTCATATTCCCCCCATTTCCGGATTCTGGATTGAAATGCGGCCAGATCCAAAAAACTAAAATCTAGAATCTTGCTCGCCGCAGCCGCAGCGAGTTGCTCACCACAAAGATGCTGCTAAAGGCCATCGCTCCGGCGGCCATGACCGGGTGCAGGCGCAGCCCCAGCCACGGATAGAACGCCCCCGCCGCCAGCGGAATCAGGATCACGTTGTAGAAAAAAGCCCAGAACAGGTTCTGCTTGATGGTCCGCATCGTCGCCCGGCTGAGGGCGATCGCCCGCGGCACTCCCCGCAGATCGCCGCTCATCAGCGTCACGTCGGCGGCCGCCATGGCCACGTCGGTGCCGGTGCCGATCGCAATCCCCACGTCGGCCTGGGCCAGGGCCGGCGCGTCGTTGATCCCGTCGCCGACCATGCCAACCAGGGGGCGACCATTCCCCGCGGTCAGGGCTACCCCTACACCCTGTAGGGCCTTGACCTCTTTGGCCTTTTGGTCAGGCAGCACCTGGGCCGCCATCCGGCTGATCCCCACCTGCCGGCCTATCGCCTCGGCCGTGCGTGGGTTGTCGCCGGTGATCATCACCACTTCCAGCCCCAACGCCTGCATCTGGCGGATCGCCTCGGCCGAGCTGTCCTTGACCGTGTCGGCCACAGCCACGGCGCCCACTGCCTGCCCATCCACAGCTACCAGCATGGCCGTCTTGGCCTCGCTTTCCAGCCGTGCCATCGCCGCTTCCAGCTTGGTGATGGCCACGCCGCGTGATTCGAGCAGCCGCGCCGAGCCGACCAGTACCTGGCGGCCGTCCACCGTCGCAGCCACACCCTGGCCGGCGATTGCCTCAAAGCCGTGCGGTTCGCTCAGTGCCAGCCCCTTGTCTACCGCCGCTGCGACGATCGCCTCGCCGAGTGGATGCTCCGAGCCCCGCTCGGCCGACGCCGCCAGGCGAAGAACCTCCTCCGACTCGGCACTGGCGCCGACTATGTCGGTCACCGCCGGCTTGCCCTGGGTGATCGTGCCTGTCTTGTCCAGCACGACCACCGTCAGCTCGTGGGCGCGCTCCAGGGCCTCGCTGTTCTTGAACAGGATGCCATTCTCCGCCCCCTTGCCGGTGCCGACCATAATCGCCGTCGGCGTCGCCAATCCAAGCGCACACGGGCAGGCGATCACCAGAACGGCCACCATATAGATCATGCTCTGGGTAAAGCCTACGCCGCCCAGGATGAGCCAGGCCAGGAAGGTGATCAGCGCCACGGCGATCACCGCCGGCACAAAGACGCCTGACACCCGGTCGGCCAGCCGCTGGATCGGCGCCTTGGAGCCCTGCGCTTCCTCCACCAGGCGGATGATCTGGGCCAGCACCGTCTGGGCGCCGACGCGGGTCGCTTCGAGCTCGAGCATGCCCTGCTTGTTGATCGTGCCGCCGATCACTTCGTCGCCCGGCTTTTTGTCCACCGGCAGGCTCTCGCCGGTCAGCATCGACTCGTCCACCGCCGAGCGGCCCTGGATCACGACCCCGTCGACCGGCACCTGCTCGCCGGGGCGGACGATCACCACGTCGCCCAGCCCGACCGACTCGATCGGCACGTCGACCTGCATCCCGTCGCGTATCACCCGGGCGGTCTTGGGTCGGAGGCCCATCAGCTTCTTGATCGCCTCCGAAGTGCGGCCCTTGGCCCGCGCCTCCAGCATCTTGCCCAGCTTGATGAGGGTGATGATCAGCGCCGAGGTCTCGAAATAGACGTGGCCGCCGATGCCAGGAAACAGCAGCACCGCTATGCTGTAAAAGTACGCCGCCGACGAGCCCATCGCCACCAACACGTCCATGTTGGCCGAACCGGCGCGCAGGCTCTTGAACCCGCCGGCGTAATAGTCAGAGCCGACATAAAACTGGACCGGCGTCGCCAGGGCCAACAGCAGCCAGTTGAACCAGGCGTCGTGGGCCCACATGCCCAGCAGGCCGAAATCGCGGGCCATGCTGAGCAGCAGCAGCGGCGCCGACAAGGCCACGCCGATCCAGAATTTGCGCGTCTGATCGCGGATCTCGGCCTCGCGGGCGGCGCGCTCCACGTCCTCAGCGGACTCGCCCTCAGCGGCGACGACCACGTCATAGCCCGCGTCGCGGATAGCCTGCTGGATCGCCTTCAGACTGACGACGCCAGGCAGGTATTCGACGCTGGCCCGCTCACTGGCCAGGTTGACGTTGGCCGACACAACCCCATCCAGCCGCTTTAACGTGCGCTCGATAGTCAGGGCGCAGTTGGCGCAGGTCATGCCGGTGATCGGCAGCTCGGCCTTGGCCGTCGCCACATCATACCCGATGTCCCGGATCAGCGCAAGAAATTCACCCTGATTCACCGCCGCCGGATCATAGACCACCGACGCCTTTTCGGTAGCCAGGTTGACCGCCACTTCCTGGACGCCGTCCAGGCGCTTCAGGTTCCGCTCGATGGTCAACGAGCAGTTGGCGCAGGTCATGCCCGTGACGGGCAAAGTCACCTGTTTGGTTGCCATCTGCCACACCCTACAGTTGTCAGTCTTGGGCCGGGTAGCCGGCCTCGGCCAGGGTTGCCTTGAGCTGCTTCAGCGCCTGCTCGCTGGCTACCTTGAAGGTGGCCGTCTTGGCGGCGGGATCGCCACTGACAAACTCGACACCCTCCACCGCGCTTCCCTCGCGCTTGATGGTCATGACACAATGCCCGCAGCTTATACTCGGGATTTTCAAAGTGATCGTGTCCATTACATTCCTCCCCATCTGCTATCTGGTGTTGCGTGCACACGCAACACCAGATAGAGCATATTACATCTTGCCCGTCGTCTCAAACACATCCATGATCTCGGCGATGACCCGCTCCCGCTCGGCAGCGTCGTCACCGCGGATGGCCGTGGTCACACAGGTCTGCAGGTGGCGCTCCAGGATCATGCTGTTGACCTTGTCCAGCGCCCGCTGCACCGCCAGGATCTGGTTGATCACCTCTATGCAGTATGCATCCTCATCCACCATGCGCTCGATGCCGCGCACGTGGCCCTCGACGCTCTTGAGCCGGTTCAGGATCTCTCGTTTATGCTCTTCGGTCATCCGCCTATGCCCTTCGCGATATACCCCCCTCCCCTATGGGGGGGGCGCAGTATAGCACGATGGATCAACCTTGTCAAGCTTCTTGATCGGCCATAGATCTGGCGATCCCAACCAAACGGGCCGGCGGGGCGTGCCCCCGTCGGCCCGTTTGCATCAATTGTAAGCGCTCTTGGGTGGCCTGTATGTAGGCCAGTTTACGCTGCCGTCTACGGCTCGTAGTTGCGCATCACCACCGGCAGGCTAATCCGAGAGCCCATCGTGCGCAGATCCTCCTCATTCCAGCCGTTCCACGGGATCGTCACCCACCGGCTGGCGGGCATAAAGGGGGTGGTGGCCGGGTTGTAGAGGGTGCGCAGCCGCCAGTGATAGGCCATGCCCAGGTGTAGTCCAGAGGGACTCACCATGGTGGTACCCTGACCAAGAACCGGGTTGAGCCACTGCCCGCCGGGGATGAAGGTACCCTGTCCGTCAAAGACGACGGGCAGCGGCTTGGCCTCGATTTCGTGTGCGCTCTCCCCGCGACCAAATGGGCTACGATAAACCATGTGCAGTCTGAAGCTGTCGCTCTCCGTACGGCCGAGATGGGCAATATTCCAGTGCTGGGCAGACTGGCGCAGGGCCAAGGACGAGCCCTTGCCGCCGTTGCCATAGAACACAGACGCCTGTCCCTCCTGAGAATAAGCCTCATCGTACCGCGGCGCGCCGACGATCACGTCGGCGTAGGCGTCGCCGTTGACGTCGCCGGCGGTGGCGACGGAGGTGCCAAATTCGGCATAGGCCTGCCCGCCTGTGGCGTGCCAATCGGGAGCGACGTGCACGCCGGTGGCCGAGCCGTGGTAGACCCAGGCGCCGCCTTCGTTGGCCAGGGTGCCGTTCCACCATTTGGCGCCGACGATGACGTCGGCGTACCCGTCGCCGTTGACATCGCCGGCAGTGCCTACTGAGCAGCCAAAGTGGGCGGCCGCCTGGTCGCTCTCCTTCGTCCAGGCCGGGGTCAAGTACAGGCTGGCGCCCGAGCTGTGATAGACGAACGCCTTCCCCTCAGTGTCCAGACCGCCGTTCCAGAGCGGCGCCCCGACAATGATGTCAGAGCAGCCGTCGCCGTTGACATCACCGGCGGTGCCGACCGCCAAGCCATAGTTGGCCCCGCCCTGGTCGCTGTCCTGCCGCCAACCATGTGTGTCTGACAGACCCAGGGGTGAGCCAAAGTAGACCCACGCGCCGCCTTCGTTGGTCTGACCGTGGTCCCACATCGGCGCGCCCACGATCACGTCCGAGTAGCCGTCGCAGTTGACGTCGCCCGCCGTCCCCACCGAGGCGCCAAACTGGGCGCCGGCCTGATCGCTATCCGCGTGCCAATCGGGTGCGCTGTGCGGGCCGCCCTCCGAGCCTTCATACACCCACGCCCACCCTTCGCCGGCCTCGGGCGAGCTATAGAAGGGCGCGCCCACGATCACGTCGCCATAGCCGTCGCCGTTGACGTCGCCCGCCGTGCCGACGGCATAGCCGAACTGGGCGCCCGCCTGGTCGCTGTCCTTGTACCACAACGGGGCCGATTCCAGGCCCGACATGGAGCCCGGGTAGACCCAGGCCATCCCCTCGCCATCTTCACCGCTGTCGTAGCCAGGCGAGCCGACGATGACATCGTCATAGCCGTCGCCGTTGGCGTCGCCGGCCTTTCCGACCGACCAGCCGAAATACGCCCCTGCCTGGTTGGGCTGCTTGGACCAATCGGGTGCGGTCTCCAGGCCGGTGGCCGAGCCCATGTACACCCACGCCTGGCCCTCCTGCGCCTGGCCGCCGTCCCAGTAGGGCGCCCCGACGATGACGTCGGTATAGCCGTCGGCATCCACGTCGCCGGCCGAGGCGACCGACCAGCCAAAGAAGGCGTTTTCGAGGTTGCTGGCCTTGGTCCAGCCGGCCGTCTCCTCGAGGCTGTCCGCCGCACCATAGTAGGCATAGGCCGCCCCGGCGAGCG
>JAFGOG010000377.1 GCA_016926595.1 Anaerolineae bacterium | reverse complement strand
TCTTTACCGCCGAGGAAGCGACGGTGCTCTACATGGGCGCCAACCTGATCCGCGAGGTATGGGGACGGACCTACGAGGACGCCGTGACCTCGGTGACGGCCAAGCTGGACAATGTCCTGCCCGACGACCTGCGCCACGAGGTCGCCGAGGCCAGGCAGCGGCTGGTGGTGTCGGGGCTGACCGCTCGCGATTACCGTCCCTGGGAAGCGGCGATCCACACCCTGCGCGCGTGCATCGCCGCGCAGCGCTGCGTGACCTTTGAGTATCACAGCTTTGGCCTAAACGTGACCGAACGCGTGGTCGAGCCTTACGCACTGGCCTTACACTGGGGCTTGTGGTACCTGGTTGGCTTTTGCCGCCTGCGCCAGGATATGCGCACCTTTCGCGTGGACCGCATCCAGCAGCTCGCGCCTGCCGACAGCCGCTTTGCGACGCCCCGCGATTTCGACGCGCGGGCGTACCTCAACCGCATGGGCAGCCTGGAGCCGACGTACCGGGTGCGCATCCATTTCGACGCCGGCGTGGCCCCCCAGGTGCGCGAGCAGCAGTCGCATTGGATGGAGATCGAGGATCATGCCGACGGCTCGCTGACGGCGCGTTTTGGGCAAACCAACCTCCATTGGGTGACCGGCTGGCTGTTGAGTTACGGCGGTGCGGCGCGGGTCCTGGAGCCGCCGGAGCTGATCGAGCGCCTCTGCCAGGCGGCAGAGGGGGCGCTGCGGCAGTACGCTTCCTCGCTCAAACCACAGCCATCATAGGCTGGGATTCGACGTACGCAAAGGGGATCTGCTTTGTTGGCGACGCCTGAAAGTGGGTCAGCTTGAGAAACTGACTGACCGGCATCGATGTAATCAGGTACAATGCCAGTTCTCGTAACGTCTCGGGCAATTCATCTAGCTTGTTCAGAGGATAGCTGCGTAACCCATACTCAGTGCGCTCTGTCAAAATGGAAAAATGCAGCAGCGTCAAACTAACAGCACGACGAGTCTGTGTATTCACGCGCAACACGATATAATCGGTGAGTTCAACACCCGTAGCGGGTTCATTTTCACCAAACAGGATCTCTAGAATATCAACATCCTGGTCGTACACAAAATGCACTGGCGTTCCATCACCTGCCGTCATCGCTATCCTTACCAGATCGACCTCACTCATCATCTCACCTTTTTGACCGGATATAGTTGGCCCATCCGGTCACGACAAAGTTATTTGGGCTGTACTTGCCCTGTTCATCGAGCCGCGTCCTAAAGACCACAATAACGACCAGATGGTTATTCTCAGGTAACAACGAATCATATCGCTTGTAATAACGATACTCGTTGGGAATCAGCGAGTCTTGCTGACGGTGTCCAGTACGCAACGTCTCAAGAAATCCATCCAGACAGGATTCCAGCTCAGGACGAGACTCCAGGATATGGTACCATCGCTCCTCAGTAAGATAGATCGTATTCCCATATCGATCCTGAACCATCCATCTTGGCATTCGCCTATCCGCCTGGCCATCAAGCCTGCTTGTGTGTCAATGCATCGCGACTCTATTCGTGTTCTAGCTTAACACGAAAAGTCCAAACTGTCAAAATGAGTCTCCCGTCTGCTCAATATCCTGATAGCTCAATGAATAGAGCCGGTAGTAGGCTCCCTGCCGGGCCAGCAGCTCTTCGTGGGTGCCGCGCTCGACGATCTGGCCATGATCCATCACCAGGATCTGGTCGGCGCGGGTGATCGTCGACAGGCGGTGGGCGATGACAAAGGAGGTGCGCCCCTCCAGCAGCCGCTCCATGGCCTCCTGGATCAGCCGTTCGGTCTGTGTATCGACGCTCGACGTGGCCTCGTCGAGGATGAGGATACGCGGGTCGGCCAGCAGGGCGCGGGCGAACGACAGGAGCTGCCGCTGTCCCACCGACAGCAGCGCCCCGCCCTCCTGCACCTCGGTGTCGTAGCCGTCGCTCAGTTTCTCGATAAAGTCGTGCGCGCCGACCGCGCGCGCCGCGGCGACGATCTCGTCGTCGGTGGCCTCGAGCCGCCCGTAGCGGATATTGTCCTTGATCGTGCCCCGGAACAAGAACGGCTCCTGGAACACCGTGCTGATCTGACGATGCAGGCTGGCCTGTTTGACCGCGCGCAGGTCGATGCCGTCGATGCGGATCGCCCCCTGGTCCACGTCGTAAAAGCGGCTCAAGACCTTGATCATCGAGCTCTTGCCGGCCCCGGTCTCGCCGACAAAGGCGACCATCTGCCCCGGCTCGACCTCCAGGTTGATCTGCTTGAGGATCAGCGTGTCGGCGCTGTAGCCGAACTGGACGTTCTCAAAGGTGACCCGGCCCTGCACCGGCGGCAGGTCGATCGCGTCGGGCGCATCGACGATGGTCGGCTGGGTGTCGAGCAGGTCAAAGATGCGCTCGCCGGAGGCCATGGCCGATTGAAGCTGGTTGTAGCGCGAGGCCAGGTCGCGGATGGGGAAGAAAAAGTTGCTGATGTACATGGTAAAGGCGATCAGCGTGCCCGGGCTGAGCTCTAGTCTGAGCACCTGCGTGCCGCCGTACCAGATCACCAGGCCGGTCGCCACCATGCTGAGCAGGTCGACGCCGGGAAAAAAGATCGCCGACAGCCGCTCCGACTGCATGTTGGCGTCGAAAAAGGACTTGTTCAGGACGTTGGCAAAGCGCCGGTAGTTGTAATCCTGGCGAGAAAAGGACTGGACCACGCGCACCCCGTTGATGTTTTCCTGCAGGTCGGCGTTGACCAGGGCATTGGCCTTGCGGGCCAGCCGGAAGGCCTCGCGCGAACGGCGCCGCCAGATCTCGGTCGCTACCATCATCACCGGCAGCACGGCAAACGAGACCAGCGACAGGCTGGCGTTCATGGAGAACATGGCCACGATGGTGCCGACCAGGATGATCAGGTCGTTGATGAAAAAGATCACCGACCAGGTCATCAGTTCCTGGACGCGCATCACATCGGTGACCATGCGCGACATCAGCCGGCCGACCTCGTGCTGGCTGAAAAAGTCCATGGACAGTTCCTGGAATTTGCCAAAGATATCGTTGCGCATCTTGAGGACGGCAGCCGCGCCCACCCGAGCCATGGTGGTGATGCGCAGCATGGTAGCCAGGGCGCTAAAGGCGTTCAGGCCGACAAAGACAAAGACCATGTTGAACAGGTAGGCCGGCCTGCGCTGGCCGATGCCGATGTCGACGATCTGCGAGACGATCCACGGCCGCGCCAGCTCGATCAGCGCCATTCCGGCCATGATCGCCGCCGACATCAGGACCAGCCAGGCATAGGGCTTGAGGTAGGCCAGCAGGCGGCCCATGATCTTGGAATCGAATTCCTTGTAGCCGTATTCTTCTTCCAGGATATCCGTTTGTTTTTTCTTGGGTTGTGTTTCGGTCAATGCTTTTCTCCTGCTACAGAGACCCTGAGGGAGACCCTAAGAGTTTGACAAACCCTTAGGGTCTAGCTCGCGCCCCGACCAGCCCGCCAAGCTGCAGCAGCTCCTGGCGCAGCCGCTCCTGGTCGCGGAGCTGCAGGTCATAGATCTCACGGTAGAGGCCGCCCTGGGCCAACAACTCCTGGTGGCGGCCGTGCTGGACAATGCGCCCCTGATCGAGGACCACGATCTGGTCGGCGTCGATCAGCGTCTGCAGACGCTGGGCGATCACAAAGGTCGTGCGCCCGCGCATCAAGGTCTTGAGCGCCTGCTGGATCAGGTACTCGGTCTCGGTGTCGACGCTGGAGGTTGAGTCGTCGAGGATCAGGATGCGCGGATCCATCAACAGGGCGCGGGCGATGGCGAGGCGCTGGCGCTGCCCACCGGACAGGGTGACGCCGCGCTCGCCGACCTCGGTGTCATAGCCGTCGGCAAACTCGGTGATGAACTTGTGCGCCCGCGCCGCCCGGGCCGCAGCCTCGACCTGTTCGAACGGGGCGTCGGGGCGGCCGTAGGCGATGTTTTCGCGGATGGTGGCCGAAAAGAGCAGGCTTTCCTGGAGCACGATGCCGATCTGCCCGCGCAGGCTGTCCAGATCCAGTTCGCGCACGTCGGCGCCATCGACCCGCACCCGCCCGCGGGTCGCGTCGTAAAAGCGGGGCACCAGGTTGACCACCGTGGTCTTGCCCGAGCCGGTCTTGCCCAGCAGGGCGACCATCTGCCCCGGTTCGACCTCTAGATTGATGTCGCGCAGCACATAGGCATCGCTGTTGGGGTAACGGAAGCAGACGTCCTCAAAGGCAACGCGCCCCTCGAGCCGCTCCACCACGCGGGCATTGGCCGGGGAGACGATGCGCACCCGCTCGTCGAGCAGTTCGAAAATGCGCTCGGCCGAGGCCAGCGCCTCGGAGAGCATGTTGACGAAAAAGCCCAGGCGGCGGGCCGGGTTGCCCAGCATGCCCACATAGCCGTTAAAGGCCACCAGCCCGCCGATGGTCATGGTGCCGGCCAGCACCTCGCGCCCGCCAAACCACAGGATCAGGGCGGTGCTGATAAAGGTGATCACCGACATGGCCGGAAAGTTGACCGCAAAGATGCGGTTCAGGCCGATCCGCTGCTCGTAGACCGCCTGCGCCTGGCTGCGGAATTTTTCCTTTTCGAACGGCTCGCTGGCAAAGCCCCTAACCACCTGCACGCCCATGAGGTTTTCTTGCAGCACCGAGTTCATCTTGCCACGGGTCTCCATCATGGCGCGGAACCGGCCGCGCACCACGCGGCCAAAGCGAAAGGCCAGCGCGGCCAGGATCGGCAGCGGGGCAAGGGCGATCAGCGCCAGGCGCGCGTTCTGGGCCACCAGGATGATCACCGTAGCCACGGTCATCACCACGATGGTGATCAACTCGAGCAGGCCCACGGCGGCGAAACTCTGCACGGCGTTGACGTCGCCGGTGCAGCGGGTCATCAATTGGCCGGTCTGGGCGGTGTCGTGAAAGGAAAAGGAGAGCGATTCGATGTGCCGGTAGAGCCGGTTCTTGAGGTCGTAAGAGACCCGCCAGGCCAGCCACTGGCTGAAATAACGCTGCCCGAACGACAACAGCGCGCGGATCACGCCGATGCCGATCACGATCAGGCCGACCGTAGCCAGATAGCGGGCATTGCCGCCGCTCACGCCGACGTCGATCACCTGGCGCAGCAGCCAGGGGATGGTCAGATCGATGCCCATGCCTAGCAGCAGCGAGGCATAGGCGATGGTCACCCGCGGCCAGTAGGGCTTGATCAGTCCCCAGATACGAAGAACCATTTTCATTGGCGTTACTCCGTTGGTCTATGATGGATCCCCGAACTTGTTCGGGCCTGGCCCCCAACAAGTTGGGGGATCCTCAGCATGGATCCAGGATCCTGTGCGTACTGCATATTGCGTACCGAGTATTGCGTACGGCGTACCGGATTGGCTTCGAGACCGGGTTTTTCGCCGGCTGCCCTTGGGCCGGCAAAACCCGGTTTCTTACAAACCGACGCCGTCCTGGAAACACTCGCTGCGCAGGCGAGCGGCGGCGAGCCGGGCGGGCAGGACGTCGACGCCCAGGCCCGGGCCAGCCGGCACCGACAGGGTCGAATCGGGATTGAGCACAAAGTTGGGCTCGGCGACGTCCTGGCGATAATAACGAGCCGAGGCCGAAATGTCGCCGGCCAGGGTGAACCCCGGCAGCGAGGCCAGGGCGACATTGGCCGCACGGCCGACGTTGCACTCGAGCATGCCGCCACACCACACGGCGATGCCGTGCGCGGCGCACAGGTCGTGGATCTGCCGCGCCGCGGTCAGGCCGCCCACCCGCCCCACCTTGATGTTGATGACCCGGCAGGCGTCGAGCTCGAGGGCCCAACGCGCGTGCGCCGGCGACTGGATGCTCTCGTCCAGGCACACCGGGGTCTTGATCTGTTTCTGCAGTCGGGCGTGGTCGAGCAGGTCGTCGTGGTGAAAGGGCTGCTCGATCAGCAGCAGGCCGAATTGATCCAGCTCGCGCAAGACGGGCAGATCGGCCAGGGTATAGGCGCAGTTGGCGTCGACCTGGAGCAGCAGGTCGGGCCAGCGCTCGCGCACGGCGCGCACGACGGCACCATCCCAACCCGGCTTGATCTTGAGCTTGACCCGGCGGTAGCCAGCAGCCACGTAACACGCCACCTGGTCGAGCAGCAGCGGCAGGGTCGCCTCCATGCCCACACTGACCCCCACCGGCACGCGGTCGCGCGTCCCGCCGAGCATCTGAGCCAGCGACAGGCCGTTGGCCCGGGCCAGCAGGTCCCACAGCGCATTCTCCAGCCCGGCGCGGGCCAGGTGGTGGCCGCGCACGGCCGGAAAACAGGCCAGGGCGTCGGCGGGCGAGGCGATGGTCCGCCCCAACAAGGCGGGGATAAACCAGGTGCGCAACACGTGCCAGGCGGTCTCGATCGTCTCCGCAGAGTGCCACGGCCCGGCCTCGGCCGAACACTCGCCCCAGCCGGCCAGCCCGCCGCCATAAACGGCCACCAGGATCAGTGGGCGGTCGACCTCGCGTACGACGCTGGTCTCGAAGGGATGGGCCAGCTCGAGCCCGAGGTGGTGCAGTTCGATCCGCTCGATGGCGATCACGGCAGCCCTCCCTGCCGGAGGAAATAAAAGCTGCGCCCACGCTCGTACAGGCAGTCGACGACGGTATAACCCGCGGCAAAAGCTGGCTCGAACAGGTCGCGCATCGTCTCCACCCAGGCGTGGGCCAGGCCCATGTCACGAGCCTTGAGCGCGGCAATGTGGGATGGAAATTGCACCAAAAACGGCCCACCCTCCGGCGCATCCTTCGTGGTTGCACCGCTTGTGGTTGCCCCACGATCCGGCGGGTAGAGCAAACCCTCTTTTTCCACACCTGCGATCACGGGCACGCCCTCGGCCAGGAGCGCGGGCAGGGCAAACCCGGGCCAGGCGCCGGACAGGCGGTCGACGACGCAGTGGGCCTCGAGGTGCCACTCGACCTTGAAGCGGTCGGTGGGCATACCGCCGCTGAGCGCGTCGTTCAATTCGCCGTAGAGGTCGCGCCGGTAGGTGCGGCAGACCACACCGAGCTTGTGAAAGTTGAGGTGGGCGTTGCGGCTCTGCAGCGGGTCAAAGGTCCAGGTAGCCAGGTCGAGACCCTGGGCCAGGACGTGGTCGCGCTGGGCCAGCTTGAGGCGGTAGCCGACATTCTGGTTCTGGTAGCCGGGGGCGACGCCGGCCATGTGCGAACAGTGGCGCACGTGGCCCTCGGGCGACAGGCCGACAAAACCGAACACCAGGCCGATGAGCTGCTCCTGGTCGCCGGTGCCCTCAAACGCGCCCAGCAGCAGCCCGCCGTTCTCCTGGGCGGTCACCAGCAAATGGTAGGGCACCACCTCCAGGTCGTCGCTCATGCCCCACACCTGGCGCTGCAGGGCCTCGGCGGCACGGTATTCGGCGGCGGTGGCGATTGGACGGATTTGCATGGACGAAAAAACTCCTCAGCGGTTGAGCAGGATCAGGATGCCGGCGGCGAGGGCCAGGACGGCGAGCACGACACCGCTGCCGGCAAAGCTCAAGCCGGTCAGCGTCAACAGCCCCGCCAGGATGAGCCAGATGCTCAGCACGAGCATGCCGGTGCGGGCGGGCAAGCGTCTGCCCTGGAGCAGGATCGCCAGGGCAGCGATGATGCCCAGGATGGCCAGCACAGCGCCGCTGCCGGTAAAGCTGAGGTTCAACAGGGCGAACAGCCCCGTGAGGATGAGCCAGACGCTCAACAGGATCAGGCCAGGGTGCTTGTTTCGTTTCATTGACGGGTCTCCTTTTTCATTTTTTCTCTTTGCCAAAGGCGCGGCTTTGCACCACCAGGCCAACGGCCGCGGCCACAACCAGGACCAGGAGCGTCAACAGGACGGCGGCCGCCGGCGGGAAACGCGGGCCGGCCGACTGGGCCAGGAGGAAGGCGCCGCTGAGCGAGGAGAGGATGATCAGCGCCCACTCGAGCAGGCGCCCGGCGAGCACGACGCCGACGATGCCCCCCACGAGAGCCAGCGCCCAGGGCAGAAGCGTGCCCTGGCCCCACTGCAACAAGTCGAGCAGGCTAAAGACGATGTAGCCGCCGGCGGCAAACCCCACGATGGCGACGGCGGCGCGCTGCAAGAAAATGGCCAGCAGGGCGCCGATAATCCCGGCGACGAGGCCGATGAGCACCAGGACGAGGGTGCTGGTCTCCACCTCCAGGCGGGTGAACAGGCGCTGCACCAGCCCCACGGCCACGACAAAACCAATGCCGGCGACAAAGAGCCAGAACAGTTTGCGCCCCAGCAGCAGCAGGGCGATGCCGATCAGGATGTTGAGAACGAGCATGGCGTTGCCTCCTATCTGTGTGGGGTAGTATAGCATGGATTGGGAATTTTGCACAAAGGGGGAAGAACTGCATACCGAGTATTGCGTACCGAGTATTGCGTACCGAGTATTGCGTAGCGAGTATTGCGCAGCGAGTATTGCGTACCGAGTATTGCGTACCGAGTATTGCGCAGCGAGTAGCGCTTCTTGGAGCACGCCCCAGCGCGTCCTGGACATGGGACGCTCACCACGGCGGGAATGCAAGCGCGATCATGCGCTGGATGACTGCAAAACGCGCCGCACGTGAGGCGTGAAACGTCAGGCGTCGGGCGGCTGATCGGGCTGTTCTTTTGGCGGCTGTTCGGGCTGCTCCTCGGCCGGCGGTGGAGGGATGTCGCGCCGCTTGATAAAAAGGGCGACGCTGCCGTGATCGGGGATCTCGGGCAGGCTTGCTACCCACTCGGCGGCTTGTCGTTGGCGCTCGGGATCCGCCTCAAAGGCCAACCGCGCCTCAATCAGCTCTTTTATTAACTTGTCCCGCGTCTTTTTGTCCATGTCGCCTCCTTGCTCATCCTATTCCACAGAATCGGGACAAACGTGGGCCAGGTCGTGGCAGGCATTGATGATCCGGGTTACGATGCCGGCCACCAGCATTGGCGCGCGCATCCGCCACCAGCTCGACCGTGACAGCGACGAGTACAAAGACCTTTACAGGCAGCGCACCGCTACCGAGCGGGTCAACGCTCAGGCCGTCGCCCTCGGCATCGAACGGCCCAAACTCCGTAACGGCGACGCGATCACCAATCTCAATACCTTGATCTATTGTCTGATCAACCTGCGCGCTTTGCAACGCCTCTACGCACACAAGCGCAGTTTGCTCACCTGATTGTCAAAGTACAAAACCACGCGTCTGGCTCAAAACGTAACCAGTCACGACTGGTCCAACCCTCCTGGCGAGCTTTGATGGGATTGCAACGTGGTTCGGATTTGGCTACATCAGGATCAACAACAAAGGGTTTCAGTGCTCTGGCGAGCTTTGATGGGATTGCAACGCGTCACGAGCGTAAGCATGCTTGAAGATGTCGAGGTCGCGAGTTTCAGTGCTCTGGCGAGCTTTGATGGGATTGCAACAATGCAAGTCGCGCAGGAAAAAGAGCGCATCACGCTCTCGTTTCAGTGCTCTGGCGAGCTTTGATGGGATTGCAACGTTCCTCCCGCCGATTCGGAGGAAGCGCAGGCTAACCAGCAAGTTTCAGTGCTCTGGCGAGCTTTGATGGGATTGCAACAAAGAGCTGCAGAAACGATGCACCGATGCGCAGCTGGTTGGGTTTCAGTGCTCTGGCGAGCTTTGATGGGATTGCAACCTGTCTGCGGAGGCGTTCGTCAAACCGATGAACGCGGAGGGTTTCAGTGCTCTGGCGAGCTTTGATGGGATTGCAACCATCTTTTGTGTTCAACAGAGAAAGGAGCAAGACATGAGACGTTGTTTCAGTGCTCTGGCGAGCTTTGATGGGATTGCAACTTATACGGAGCTTGGCCGTGAGGTCTACGGCGTTAGGTTTCAGTGCTCTGGCGAGCTTTGATGGGATTGCAACGATCGGCCGGCCGAGGCTGATAGGTGTGGGGACTGGTAGTTTCAGTGCTCTGGCGAGCTTTGATGGGATTGCAACACCAGGAGTATGCGACATTGTGCTATGTGCTCATAAGCACGATTGTTTCAGTGCTCTGGCGAGCTTTGATGGGATTGCAACGTGCAGGTGCGTTTCCAGGACGGAAAGCTGGTAGAAGGTAGTTTCAGTGCTCTGGCGAGCTTTGATGGGATTGCAACGGCCACCATTCGTGGCAGGGACATCGGCAGGGGCTTGAGGGGTTTCAGTGCTCTGGCGAGCTTTGATGGGATTGCAACACTCGCGACCGAGGGAAGCTGGCGACGACTCGAAAGCGTTTCAGTGCTCTGGCGAGCTTTGATGGGATTGCAACTATTGGTGCATCAGCACGACCGGAGACTGAAGGATTTCATGTTTCAGTGCTCTGGCGAGCTTTGATGGGATTGCAACTGTGCCCTTTTTAGGCGCTGCCGTGACAGTTGACGTGTTTCAGTGCTCTGGCGAGCTTTGATGGGATTGCAACGTGGGCCAAGACGGGCGGCTGACTTACCGCCCAAAGGCGTTTCAGTGCTCTGGCGAGCTTTGATGGGATTGCAACGCACGACGCCGGAAGCTATCATCGCCGCCGCGCTGGTCGAGTTTCAGTGCTCTGGCGAGCTTTGATGGGATTGCAACCCAGACTGAGCGGGGCCGCGCATCGTACACGCGGGAAAGGAACGTTTCAGTGCTCTGGCGAGCTTTGATGGGATTGCAACGGACTCAACAGCGCCATAAACGAGGCGATGACCGGCAGGTTTCAGTGCTCTGGCGAGCTTTGATGGGATTGCAACGGGCTATACGGTCTACATGTACGCTGGCACAGTCGGTCAAGTTTCAGTGCTCTGGCGAGCTTTGATGGGATTGCAACGTTTGCCATGAGAGACAATCTGAACATTCTAGAACACGCGTTTCAGTGCTCTGGCGAGCTTTGATGGGATTGCAACAGTGGCCTGATGCGACTCATGCCTGTCGACTCTTTCGTTTCAGTGCTCTGGCGAGCTTTGATGGGATTGCAACGGTGATGCTGCGGCCAGCAAGAGCGGCGATGCGACTGACTCGTTTCAGTGCTCTGGCGAGCTTTGATGGGATTGCAACGTGGGGTAAGCTGAAGGGCAAGCATCTTGGTTTCATGTTTCAGTGCTCTGGCGAGCTTTGATGGGATTGCAACAATCTGGCAAACAAGGACGTTGTTTCTCGAAGAATTATTGTTTCAGTGCTCTGGCGAGCTTTGATGGGATTGCAACTTGTCTCATTCGCATAAATGAGATTTTAACCACAGCTGTTTCAGTGCTCTGGCGAGCTTTGATGGGATTGCAACATTGCGCTCAACCTCTACTGCTGTCTAGCAGGCAACCTGTTTCAGTGCTCTGGCGAGCTTTGATGGGATTGCAACGTAGGGAACTACGTTGGTGAGGATCTGCTGTGGCAGTGCGTTTCAGCGCTCTGGCGAGCTTTGACCGGGTTGCAGCTTCCCCCAGCCCCCACCCCCTCTTCCCCATCTTCTCAGTGCTCTGGCGAGCTTTGATGGGATTGCAACGACGCGAACGCCACGTTCTACAAGATCAAGCCCGCCGCGACCCGTTTCAGTGCTCTGGCGAGCTTTGATGGGATTGCAACCACCCGGCCCCGGCGAAATGCTCATCTTCAATGGTGCGTTTCGTTTCAGTGCTCTGGCGAGCTTTGATGGGATTGCAACGATGTCCTGGGCGGCCTATCGCGCACTCCCCCGTGATGTTTCAGTGCTCTGGCGAGCTTTGATGGGATTGCAACCATCGTTCAAACCTGCCATCTCGGGCCAAAGTATTACCAGTTTCAGTGCTCTGGCGAGCTTTGATGGGATTGCAACCTGAGCGAACAGATCACGCTGGCAGACGACTTTTACTCCGGGTTTCAGTGCTCTGGCGAGCTTTGATGGGATTGCAACCTTGGTGGGATCGGGACTTTGCGGGTGCCTGGTGCGTTTCAGTGCTCTGGCGAGCTTTGATGGGATTGCAACGCGGCCGACCAGGAGACAGCTGTTCTAGAGGCCAACTGGGTTTCAGTGCTCTGGCGAGCTTTGATGGGATTGCAACGACCCTTTTCCGGCGTTTCGGACCTCGATGAGCTACGGTCGTGTTTCAGTGCTCTGGCGAGCTTTGATGGGATTGCAACTCAACGAACTGCTTAACGCTTTCCAGCGGGCGCAGGCGATCGTTTCAGTGCTCTGGCGAGCTTTGATGGGATTGCAACAGCCGATAATAGCTCAAGAAAGGGGAGTTTGAGATGATGCGGTTTCAGTGCTCTGGCGAGCTTTGATGGGATTGCAACTCAGTATGGCCTGGCTTGGACGCCGAGAGGAAGCAAAGGCCGTCATGTTTCAGTGCTCTGGCGAGCTTTGATGGGATTGCAACCCAACATCGATGTGATTGAGGAGGCAAGCAACACCATGTTTCAGTGCTCTGGCGAGCTTTGATGGGATTGCAACGGTGCGAGACAAGGAAATGATGCGTTCGATACTCTCGTTTCAGTGCTCTGGCGAGCTTTGATGGGATTGCAACAAAGTTTAGTATTGGGTTTTTCGCGTACGTTTTCGCCCCATGTTTCAGTGCTCTGGCGAGCTTTGATGGGATTGCAACCCCGGTTTTTCCTGACCAGGCTGACTTTCCGCTGACGCGGGCGACGTGGAATATCGCTTGTGTTTCGCCTGGTATCATGATTATACCATACCCGCCCCCGGCGCGCAAATCCGGGCATCTCGCTGGGCCCTAAAACGGGGCACATGCCCGGTTTTCCTCCCAGAGGCCGCGGCAAGCCGACAAACCGCCCCCCGCCGCCTCCCACCAACCTGACCGCGCCGTCAGGTAAGCGTCCGCAAGCGAGATCATGCCCGCAGCGAGGCGGTTTGGGCCGGCCCAGGGCCCCGGCGCTGACCTGCGGAGCCCCCAGACCCCGCTCAACGGCCCCCAAACGGCCCCTGGCAGCCCCAAAAACCGGGCATCCCGGGGGGTGGGCAGCCTGGCGGCGATGCCCGGTTTTTGGCCCATCTCGCTGGTATGGCCTTGCGCCAACGGCTAGACGATGATCGTTTCGGTCTCGTGCAGCACCTCTGGCCCGGAGGTGACCTCGGTACGGGCCAGGCAGGCCTGGCACAGATAGTAAAAACGCACCTGGTCGAGTTTGGGCTTGATCACCTTACGCACGGCTTTTTTCATCTGGGCCAGCCGTTTGGCATCGAGGATGCACTCAAAGACGCTGTACTGCACCGGCGAGCCAAAGCCGAGCAGCGCATCGTGCAGCTTGGTGCGCCGCCGGTCGTTGCTGATGTCATAGACCACCAGGACAAACACGGTTTCACCCTCATTTTACCACAAAAGGCGGGTAGGCGTCCAATTGGCCCTCGATCACCTGGCGCAGCAGGCGGGCCTGCACCTCGAAACACTGCTGGTAGGAGAGTGTGCGGCCATAGTGGGGATGGATGACCCGGGCGTTGAGGCGGTGGCTGTACTGGGCGAAAAAGGTGCGCAGGCCGGCACGCTTCAGGTAGACGCCGCCCTCGCGTTCCACAAAATCACCGGCGCCCAGCAGCCGCTTGTTGACCAACAGGCGCACCAGCGAATCGACGACGATGGCGCGGAACTCTTCGACCAGGTCGAGGGCCAGGGCCGGGCGGCCGTACTTGTCGGCGTGAAAAAAGCCATCGTAGGGGTCCAGGCCCACCACCTCGCAGGCCGTCGCCAGGTTTTGGGTCAGCAGGCTGTAGCCCAGGCCGAGCAGGGCGTTGACCGGGTCTTGGGGCGGGCGGCGGCTGCGTCTTTCGAAAGCCAGCTCGCCGCTAAAGGCCTGCCCCCACACGGCAAAATAGGCACGGGCGGCCTGGCCCTCCAGCCCGCGCAGCGTGTCCAGCGTCGCCGCCTCCGGCAGGGCCTTGAGGCAGCGGGCGATCGCGGCGATGTGCGCCCGCGCCGCCTCGCCGTCCGAGCCGCCGGCTGCCAGGCGGTCGCGCAGCACGCGCCGGGCCATGGCCCTGCTGTTGCGCAGCTTGCCGGCGACGATGGCCTGGGAGACGCGCAGACAAAAGGCCGGGTCGCGCGCCGTCGCGTATTGCGCCTGGCGCGCCGGGATGTTCTTGGGGGTGGGCGGGACCAGGCGGCCCAACAGCTCGCCGCCGTGCGAGATGAGGGTCAGGCCCACGCCAGCCTCCAGCAGCATGTGCAGCGCGGGCGTGGTGGCGCCCACGCCGCGCCCCACCAGCACCACCTCGCTCAGGCGATCGACCGGGGTGGCCTTGATCACCTCGTCGTCCTTGATCACCAGGATACGGCGGTATTCTTTTTCGATCCGCGAGCCGGGCTCGGTCACATACATGGTAGCCATGGTCAAGACCTGGGGTTGGGGGATGGGGATTGGGGGTTGGGGGACGGGGGTTGGGGGGTGGGGAGGTCGAGCTTGGTGCGGCCGGCGGCGAGTTGGGTTTCCCAGTGGTGGATGAGGGATTGCAGGGCGCGGGCGGCCTGGGCTTGCGCATCGGACAGGGCGGCCTGGCGCGGGGCATCCAGGTAGCCCAGGCGGGCCGAGAGATGGACGAAATAGGCGACCTCGTGAAGTGAGCCGCGCGCCTGGTAGAGAAAATGCAGCAGGTCTTTGAGCGTGGCCCGGCCGTAGCCCTCGGCGACGTTGGCTGCTGCCGAAACCGCCGCCCGCCGCATCTGGCTCACCAGCCCGTAGCGCTCGCCTTCCGGATACGTCTCCGTCGCCCGGTACACGGCCACCGCCAGGTCATCACACCCCTGCCACGCCCGATTGCTCCGATAATCCATCTCCATCCCTCCCTTCCCCCCATTCCCCAGCCCCCAACCCCCTCTTCCCCAGCCCCCTCTTCCCTATCCCCCAACCCCTCTTTCCCCATCCCCCATTCTCACCTGGCCCATGCCCATCGTCGTGCGCCGCCCCACGCCGGCATAGAAAGCAAAGCCAGCCAGCGCGGTCACCATGGCCTGGTGCACCGGGTCGGCGTCGACAAAGGCCAGGCGGCAAGAGCCACAAAAGCCGGCGGCCCGGTCGCCGCCGCCATCGCGGCCCAGGCCGGCGCGGCCGTCAAAAGACAGCAGGCGGGTCTCCAGGCGGTAACGGCCGATGGCGACGTGCTCCTGCACCCAGGTCTTGAGATCGTCGTCCAGGCCAACCGGGGCGAAACGGTTCCACTTTTCTAGCAGCCCGTCAAAGATAAGCGTGGGCAGCGGCAGGGGCACATCCAGGTTGTGCGAGCGAAACGAGGTCGGCGTGGCAAAACACAGATCCACCCCGGGCGCCGCGCGGCGGGCGTCGGGCGGGGTCGCCGACTGGATCAGATGGGCATAGGTGGTCTGCCCGGCCCAGGGATGCTGGACAGGATGTTGGGCCACGGCCCGGCACGCGCAGCGCACATAGCTCAGATCGAAGGGCGTGGGCAGGTTTGGCAGCCAGCGGTCGAGCAAAAAGGCGCTCAGGTCGGGGTCGATGCTGGCGATACGTAGAAAGGGGGGGGTCTGATCGAGCGCCGGCCAAAGGGAAAAGGCGCGCAGATCGTGCGCCTGGTGCAAGGCCTCGGCGCGGCGCGGGTCGAGGCGGGTGACGGTGTGCAGGAACCAACTGTGCGCGGCCCGGCCCAGGCTGCGCACGCCCTCGCGCCCTGGGGCGGCGCGCCCGAGCGGCCGGGCAGAGTCGATGTCCAGGAGCAAGGTCAGGGCCAGCAGATCAGTCATCGTCGCCCTCCGCGGGCCAGGTTTCCGGCTCGCCTTCTCCGCCAACCATCGTCTCCAACCCGCCTTCTCCACCAGCCGTCGAGCGGGTTTCCAACCCACCTTCCGCGCCAGGCCGCTCAGTCAGCAAAGAGAGGGCCAGTTCGTCCAGGCGGCGCTCCAGGCGGGCCACGGCGTCGACCAGCGAGTCGTCCTCGGGCCACCAGCCCAGCCTGCGATCCAGGTTGGCCAGGATGCGCGCCGGGCGCTTGTCCATATAGTACTGCCAGTCGAGGGCCTCTTCCAGGCGGGCCAGCAAGCTGGCGGCCCAGCGGTGAAAGTCGTCACTGGCGGGGCGCAGGGTGCGGCGAAAGGAGGCCTGCACCTCCAGGCGAGCGTTGAGGATGACCAGCTCGGAGCGCTCGCCCAGGCGCAGGTGCTGGGTAAGCACCTGCCAGACCTGGTGGCCCGGCCCGGCGACGGCGACCTGTTCTCTCCAGACCAGGTCGACCTGCCCGTAGCGGCGGTGGCGCAGCGTCCAACCGGGCCAGGCGCTGCCGGGCGGCGCGGTCACAGCCAGCGAGATGTCGTGAGGCAGCAGCAGCCGCCATTCGGCGGCGTGGCGGCCCAGGTCGGCGCGGACAAAGGGGTTGTCGCGCCAGGGGGCGGGCAGGTCGTCGAGATGCCAGGGGTGCGCGGGCAGGTCGACCGCCCACCAACCGAAGCGCGCTTCGCGGCCCAGGATCTCGTCGCCGGCGCGGTGGAGGGCATAGAGCAGCAGGCACTGGCACAGGGCGATGTGATCGGCGAGCGCCGCCTGCTGGAACGGCGTGCCGGCGGCCTGCGCCTCTCGCCAGCGGGCCAGCCAGTCGCGCGTCTGGGCGGCGCCCTGGGGATAGCGGCGCGTCCAGGCGCGGCGGGCGTGCCGGGTGACCTGGTAGGAAGAGCGCGCGGCGAGGGTGACGGCCCGCGGCGCTCCGCGGTCGCCGGCGGGCAGGTGGTAGGGCAGCCACAGCTCGATCCGCGCCGGGGCGGTGGTCGCGCGACCGTAGAGCAGCCCGACCAGGAACATGGTCAGGAGGAGCGTGGCGACTATAGCGATGATCAGGCTCCACAGGACGGAGCAACTAGGCTCGCGGACCAGGTCATACAGGGCGTCGCCAACGACGTTGACGGTCAGGCCCAGGAGGAGCGTGGTCAGGACCAGGGCCACCAGATCGCCGCGGCGGGCGCGGATCTGGTCCAGGCGGGAATAGGGCGTGTCGCGGCGGCGCATGGGTCACCTCCATTCAAGAGACGCGGGTCCAGACACCGTAGGGACCGACGGAAAAACGGGCATCCTGGGGCACGGTGGCGCCGGGGGCGAAACAGATCTGCGCGTCGCTGAGACGCACACCAAAACGGCCGCCCAAGGGTCCCTCACTTGGATCGACCACGCGCCCGAGCAGCGGCTCGACCTCGCCAGCGATCCCGGCCCCGGCGCCATCTGCCAGGGTGTGGGCCAGCAAAACCGCCTTTTCCTGGTTCACCCGCAGCACCGGCCAGGCGCCGTTAGCCTCGACGGTGACCATGTCGCCGAACAGCGCCTGGTCATCCCAGGGAGTGGGATCGCCCACCGGCGTCACCCACCCCCAGCCATAACCGCGCTCGCCGCCCATCTGCAGCCGCTTCAGCGCCGCTTGCCAATCCAGCGCGCCGGGCTGAGGCTGAGCAAAGACATAGCCGGCCAGATAGACGCGGTCTCCAGCCCCCACGGTATGGGGCACCAGGCACTCGATCTCGTGCAGCGTGCCTTCGTCGGCGCTCTGCTGGGGATAGGCCAGGGCGGTGCTGGCATAACTGCTCAAAAAGCGCGGCGCAAAGCCATCGTCCCAGGGCCAGAGATCGATCTGCCCGTCGTCGTGAACCGTGGGGTACAGGTAGGTAAAGGCCAGCTCTTGATTGACGCGTTTGCCCATGGCTTGATAGAGCCCCGAAGCAGAAGCCGGGCCGCCGTCTTTTTGGGCCTGGTCGCGGGTGAGCCGCTCGGTCAGCGCGCCCCACAGCACCCGCCCGGTGACGTAGGGCCGGGTGCGTTGGATGTTGCCGATCTTGACCCGGCCGATGTGCATGGGCGAGCGCAGACGGAACACTACCTTGAAGACTTGCCAGGTCATAGCGCCTCCTTATCCGCGCGCCTTGGCGCCATAGCGGGCATAGATGAGCATCTGCTCGAGCGTCTCTTTGGCCAGGAGCAGGCGTTCCAGGCTGCCGCCAGTGACGTGGTCACTGATGTGCTTGAGGATGGCCTCTGCCTTGCGCTGCCGGTCGTCGGGGAGAGGAGGTTTGTCCCAGCCCTCAAAGCCCAGGCTGCCCAGCAGGTTGAGCATCTCGTCGGTCACGACGGCAGCGATATTCTTCTCCTTGTCCTGGGTGCGCGAGAGCAGATAGAGCATGCAGGCGTAGACACCATCCTCCTGCAGCACACCCAGCGCTTTGGTGACCGTGTTGTCTACCTCGCTGCCATCATAGCTGCAGGATAGATCATCTTGCGCCGTGTGCTCTTTGGTGCGGGCGATGATCGCCTGGGCGCATTTGGCGGCCAAATAGTCCAGATGTGTGTATGTCTCGCTCATTTTCACTCCTCCACTGGCTCACCGACGAGCGCCAACCGCCCAAAGCCACGCGTGCCCATGCCACCCACCCCCAGCCAGGCCATCAAGCTCAAGCCGGCTTTGACCACATCCAGCGCCGACATCCAGCCCAATGCGTTGACTTTCTCCTGATCTGCAGGAAACTTGGCCCAGTAATCATCAAGCACGACCTCGCCGAACAAAAAGGTGGCGCGGGGCAGCGCTTCGTAGGTGAACAAGGCGCCATCTTCAGCCGCGCCGCGTTCCGGGTCGATGCTGACCGAGGTGCGCACCTCCAGGTTGCTGTTAACCACTTGGCTGAACAGCGCCTCCTGCACCAACACGATGTGCTCGCGGATGGACTGCCACGGCTTTTCATCTTTCCACGCATCCGGCGCATTGATCGTCACCTGGCCACCCGGCTGCAGCATCAGCCAGCCCAGGTTGAGGGCGTCTGGGCGAGGCCAGCTAAAGAGGCACTGGTTACCTGTCCAGCTCTGCGGCAGCCCACCAACCTGGAAACCGGCGTCCTCCAGGCGACCCGGTGTGCTTACCCACACCGGCCCGGCCATCGAGTGCACAGGGAACAAGAGCACCTGGGCGTCAAAGATGTTGACCACACCAGAGAAAGCTTTGGTCTGGTCACCTGCCGACGCCCCTTCCTCTTTAATCGAACCAAAGGTATAGCAGATGGGACAGGTTAGGCTACCACAATGCCCTTTTTGCCCGGCGCAATTGCGGCTGCCATAGCGATAGGCGGCATAGGAACGGATCGCCCCGCTCAGGCTGGTGCCCGGGATCTTGGGCACGCGGGTGCCCGGCTCGCGCACGATGCTCAGGTCGACCCGTCCCAGGCGGTAGCCACCCGTGCCCACATGAATCGGATCGGTAGCCATCAGTAAATAGCGCTGCTTTCTATAGATTGCCATTTTTGTCTCCTCTCATTCTTTGAGAATTTCCATATGCAATTCGGCCAGGTCGGCCAGCTCACCACGGACGCCGGCATCTTCCAGTTTCTTGTCCATTCTGTCCTGGCAAATGTCTTTCCACGTGCGTTCACCCGGCCAGGCCGCACCGGCCAGCGTATCGCGTACAAACTGGCGAAAGACACCGTCCCCAAGCGACTTGAGCTCCCGATCATGGCCAAACCACGCTTCGCGCGTGGCCTCGATGGTGGCGATGACCTGGTGACGCTGAGACTTTTCCAGCCGCTTGAGATCCTCCCACAACTCATCCAGGCGATCCAGGTCTTCCAGGTAGAAGGGCCGGGTGCGCCGTAGTGGGCGGCGGCCGTCCTCACCGTAGTGGATCTCAAAGCGGCGGGCGGTGGTGTCCAGGAATTCAAAGTCAAAGCGGGAAGGGCGAACACAGATTATCTCACCAATTCGCAAATCGGCAGCGTGGACAATCCAGCAAGTCTTTGTTTGTTCGTTTTCCGTGGATTGGGTTATTGAGACAACACACCGCGCAGAAGTATCAACACTTGCGTCATTCCCCGGTGTGTCAAGGTAAAAGTAGGGGTACCAGCGATCTGGGGTTTCACCATCGTTCATGTTGATTGGAATACGCCACGCCAGATGATAATCACCATGTTTTAGATTGACATCAACTCGCCTACTAAAGTGCGTCGCATCAGCCTGGGTTTCTGCGCTGACCCGTTCGACTGTCCAATACTGTGGCAACCCCTGGTAGCTGAGCATAGCCCGACCGGCCTCTAGCACAGCACGAATCGGAGTACGGCGGCTCGCATACACCACACCCAGATAAATTGGCAGGCGGTCACGTACTTTGCCCATCTCGTTATCGTATTTCTCTTTGATATCCTTTATGATACTAGACGATTTATCGGATGGAACAATCGCCATAAAGACACGCGGTTCGGCAAAGATAGGGATAACCGTGGCGTACTGAGTCTCTTGGTACACTGTCCCAACGATACGGATGCCCAGCAGCAAATTGGTGTTGACCTGACCTGTCCGAGTATCTGGATTGTGCAAGATAGATTGATGCCCGTTCACCACGAACCTGTTGGATATGTAATCTTCGACAAAAATGGCCGCCGTTGCGGGATCTGTATACACATCTTCCGCGGCGTTCAACTGACAAGCAATATAGCTCAGGTTGTCAGCACTGATAAGATAGCCGTCATTTCCGCCCTGCGGAGGAACCCACACGACACTAAGCGTAGTTGCCCCCAAATCCATGTCATACACGTGAAAAGGTCTCAAGCCAGGTACAGAGTCAAGATGGATTACCAGACGACGGCGATCATCGGCGAATTTCTGAAGAGATTCAGCTTGCACTCCTTGCCAGAAATGGCGTGTCGTTTCCCAGATGCGTCGCAGGCGGCTAAACGAAGGGGCCTTGCTCGCGATGGCTTTTCCCTTATCATTTTCGGGATCGTGTGGAGCAATCAACAGAAGTGACTCTATCAGATTGCCGCTGAGCCAAGAGGAAAGGTCGAATTGCCCCACAATCAGTGCTAGACGCCCATTGGTGTCAGCAACTTCATCTGTCCAGATCGTCTTTCCAGACTGTGAAGTTGCCCATCGCTGTGAGCGACCTGCTCGCCGCTTCTCACAAATGTCGCATACGTTGTGCTGGACAGCTTCCCGACTTGGGCGTTGTGGACGTAGGCCACACACCGTGCAGACATCCGCTACTGTCCCGGACCGCCAGAATTGTCCGATTTCATCGACCTTTGCTCGAGTGACGACATACTGAGAGAGGAGACGACCAATGCCCGGCGGCTCACTGTGAATTGCCTGTCTGTATAATGGATGACCCTGATCTCGGCCGGTCTTGTACAAATAGTCCGGATCTTGCCCCCACCAGGGTGTCTGCTCTAACACAATATCTGGTATGACTTCGCCGCCAATCCGAAGAGCTGGGTCGCCAGTGGGCATACCCTGTTCAAATGCCTGCATTATGAGCATTCGTAGACTGTTCCCGCAGCTATCGATCTTTTCCAGTAAATCCGGTGTATCAGGAACAACGTAGACACTGCCATTTTCATCCCTATACACTTCACTGCCGATAGGCAAAGTTGTCTCGAGCAGGTCTTGTACTCGGTTGAGACCATCCGAAAGCAGTTGCTGCCGTGCCAGCAGGTCTGGAATCCGCGCCACGTTAACCAGATAGTCTAGCCCATTGATGCGAATACTTAGTAGACGCCATCGCAAATCATGGGCAGGAGTAGCACTGCCTGACAAAAGCGCACCGGCCAGCGCTGCTTTGTAGAGCGCCCCTACCAGCAACCCCCAACTCCACAGGTCCACTTCATTGATCGGCCGTCGTGTGTCAGCAACGGTCTGGGAGAACAGAGTCTCAATAGCCTTCCTTAGCTCTTTTCGTTTGTCGACACTATAGTCATTCAAGTTACTCCAAGGCAAGCTCCATAGTTGAGCAGTCAAGTTACTCGGTATGTCTACCGAAAAGCCAAATGGAGAACTGATTTGCACAATTGGATCTATTGGCACACCATCAACAGGATCTTGTTTGTCAAAGTGAGCGGTATTGTGACAACGGGAGAGATATTGCAGAAGAAGTGAAGCGGTAGCATCATCGGCCTTGCGCTTGTAGTCGTGGAGCAGATTAACGATACTCTCGCTGGGGAAAAGAGACGATACTGATAGGGCTAGATCTCGCAATTGAGGTATTGTGTCAAACAAATCAGAACGAGGTACTCCGCCACCGCGGTTCAGTATCTCGTCCGAACACTTGCGGTAATCGTGCAGCCAGCCAATAGCCTCGGCTAACAGAATCTCGTTGTGATATTGAGCCAGAATATCAAGTTGACTCATGCCTCACCTCCACCTTGCAACTGTCTGGTTCCGCGCCGTACAACCGGATTCAGCAGATCATTCACGGCTGGCCTCCAGTTTGGCCTTAATAGCACCTGATAACTTGAGCAATCCATTGATGGTTTTAGTCCACCACGGAGAAATGCGTCCTTGACCATCTCGCAAATAAAGCCACCCACCGGGCTTGCCGTCAGCCGTCGGCGGTAACTTGGATTCGATCACACCAAACCCGCTACTGGTCTTGGCCCCAAAACCATAGACGTTTAGCAAGGTATGCGCGGTCTGGGCCACTAGAGGCAGGTTATCCTGCAAATGCTCTTTCAACGCAGCCTCATCTGGCGTCACCTGGCTCGGAAAGTCATAGGGAACATAGAGCAAGCGAAAAAAGCCCGAGGTGCCGGCGGGAACACACTCGAACAGAATGGGTTTCGTGCCAACCCGCCGCTCGCGATCATGGGGATTGATCATTTCCAGTGCGATCTGGTCGAAAAAAGTGGGAAAGCAGAACAAACGCCCCTGTCGTCCCTCGATCTTTTCCGTGCGGTAGTGGTGATCCAGTAGATACCGCTCAAATGACGTTTGTAGACTGCGTATTTCGCCTCTCACTCGGTCAGCTTTGTCCTGGGGACCCTCATTCTCCGGGTCACGAAACAGGCGCGGGCGCAGCCAGCGGTTGAGCCAACGCGCTTCGCTTTGTTTTTCATTGCCAAACAGCATCACCCGACGCGCCCGCTCATACCATAAAGCCGGCAACAGACTCTCCCGCCCAGCAGAGTCAGCAGGTGGCTCGCCGGGCAACAAGGGGCGATAGTCGTGCAGCAGAGACCGGGTCGCTACGGAGCGTAAACCACCTTTCCAGCTCGTGGACGACACAAAAGGCACCTGGAATACTTTGTCTTTGCGAACCGGGTTGTCAATGACATAAAAAGGGTCGTCATCACGGCTCAGATAAGGCCGCGCCAGCCGAAAATGGAGTTCCAGGGCAAAGCTATAGGGTGGCAGCAAAGACAGGCTGTTCAGAGGCGAGACAACAACGTCCAGCCGATTTAGCCAAGCCATTCCCTCGGCTATCTGGGATCGTTCCCGCTCCTGAGACTGCCACTGGGTTCGCAACACATCAGCACTGTCTGAAACGATTGCCTCCAGGTATGCGCGGAAAGTATGGGGGTCTTTTGCGATCAACTGGCGACATAGACTGGCGATCTGCCTTTCGGCATTCGCCTGGGCTTCTCTATTTTCCCCTGCCTTTGCCTGCTCCAGAGCTCGCTCTTGCTGGGCAAGAAGGCAGAGTTGCCTGGTTGTTGTCACATCGGCCAACCATGCCGCGTGCGCCTCCCACGGTAGACTACTCATCGGCCTAACACCTCCTTCCGATTGAATTCAACTACGAGTTGGCTCTTGGGGAACATCGCACTCACAAAAGCAGCGACTTGAGATGTCACATCGCTGAGGGAGATAGAGTTGCCACCAACATCCTTCAGATCAGTTGGCACATGTCCCCACACTTTGAGTTGCCATGGCCCGCTTGGTTGGGTACGATACAGATGGCTGACAAAGATCCGCCCGGCAGAGCGTTGTTCATCCGAATGAGCATCACTGCAGCCACAGAGTCGGTGCGCAGCTTCTTGGCCCCATTGCCTCCGAAACCAAGGCCGCATGCCGAAATCTTGCCCTTGACCGGTACGGTAGTTTCTGCTCTTGCTCTTGTAGCGAATGTCAAAGGCACAGGGAATAAAATGATGCCGGTAAACGAAGCCTTGAGGTGGCGAGCCGATCTCTATGCCGGTGTCTTGATAAGGGTTTGGCTGGGCCAGTTGGTAAACATGAGAGAAGGAATGGCCCAGATCGAACATGCCTGGCGACAATGGGACTGACGGTTTGTTACGCGCATCGTCGATAACAAGCTTTCTTCCGTCGTCAGTCTGAGCTGCACCCAAGCCACTCATGATCTGGATCTGACCAAAACCGTGCTGTGACTTGGCACCCAAGGCTCCCCAGTGGGCTATGGTGTGCAACAAAAAAGCGATCCGGGCCAGCACACCTTCGGCAGCAGCATCCAAAGGCTCAATCCGTAGCTTTGCCTGTTCGCTCCACAGTGCCTGGACACCAAACGTAAAGATCGTGTCAGAACCGTGTCCATTCTTGGTCCCTCCTAGTTCTTCACCCCCAAACACGCGCCAGAGCCAGTTGCCGGCTGCCGAATACACGCTGCTGCTGGCGACAAAGAACAAATCCTGGGGGTGCAAACCGTCTACCCGCAGGCGGAACCTTCGCTGCCAGCCGGTGCAGCCAAAAAGCCAACAGGCCGGACAAAGCTGTTCCTCTGGCGGGCAATCGCTTTTGGCATTGAACTCGCAGCGGTCGTCGCCCATCGGATCGCATACCTGCCCACCCAACCCACGCAGGATGGCCTCATACCACCAGCGCATCGAGCCGATCAACCCGGTCTCACGTGCCTGGTCGCTGTTGCGGCCTGCGCCGCCGGTCCATAGCGGCGTTAACGTCCTGAACCCGATCTCCAACCTGCACCTCCTTTCCAAACACAAGACCGCAGTCCCCTTCCCTTCAGGAAAAGAGACTGCGGTCTTGACTGTGCACCGGATCGCGCATGCGGGCCCCACCCTCCTGACGTCGCCTTTGAGTGGATTGTACCTGCCTGCGCTCCATCCGTTCCGCCTCCGATGAGACTGTCACAAAACGGCGTGAATCACTGAGAATATTATAACATAGACACTCACAAAGGGCAAGGCAACAGCCGCAAACGTGCTAAACGATCACAAAGGTGCGTCGCGGAAAAGCCGCACGATCCGGTCGGCGAAGGCCAGCAGCTCGTCTAGCTCAGAGACGATGACCGCTTCGACGATATGAATGTCCACGGTGGTAACCTGGTGGATCACCGTGTTGCGGAAACCGACCATCTTGTACAACCGCTCGGCCAGCCGGGGATGGTCACAGCTATCAGGTCAGGTGCGACGGACTGGGTCCGGACAAGTACGTCGCAGCTCTACTGGTAAACCAACACCACTTTGGCCGACTGGCCGGCGGCGAAGCGTTCGTAGGCCGCCGCGGCCTCGGCCAAGGGGTAGCGGTGCGAGATCAGATCGGTGACCGGCAGACCGCGGCGATACCAGGCCAGCATGGCGTCGATCTCGGAGAAATGGTAGAACCACGAGCCCACGGCGGTGAGGTCGCGGCGGATGAACTGCGCGCTGGGCGACAGCGGCAGCGCGCCCTGCTCGCCGTTAAAGACCACCGTGCCGGCGGTGCGCACGGCTTCGAAGCAGGCCAGCGCCGTCTCCGGGCGGCCCGCCGCTTCGATGCACACATCGGGGCCGGCGCCAGCGGTGAGCGCGCGGACGCGGGCGACCACGTCCTCCGTGCTGGCATCCACCACGTCGCCCGCCCCCAACTGTCTGGCCTTTTCCAGCCGGTTGGCGAGCAGGTCGATGGCAATGACCCGCCGGCCGAGGGCCGCCTGCACCAGGACGTTGCCCAGGCCGATCGGCCCCACGCCAAACACGGCCACCGTCCGCACCTCGGGCGCGGCGAGCTTGAGCGCGGTGTGAAAAGGCACGCCCAGCCCGTCGCCGGTCAGCAGCACCCCCGCTTCCCAGGGCACGTCGTCGGGCAGCGGGTAGCAGGCGTTGGCCGCAGCCAGGAAGCGCTGGGCGTGCATGTTGCCGTAAAAGCGCCGGTCAGGGCAGTAGGTGTATTGCCCTCGAGCGCAATAGGCGCAGCGCCCGCAGCCGGCGATCGCGCTGACCCCCACCCGCGTGCCGGTCGCCAGGCCGGTCACGCCTTGACCCAGGGCGGCAACGGTGCCCACGGCCTCGTGACCGCCGTTTCCTTGCGGTAGCCCTTGGCCGCGGTAGGCGTGCAGTTCGCTGCCGCAAATCCCCGAGACAGCGGTCTCGATCACCACCTCACCGGGCCCAGGCACGGGCTCGGGCAACTCGACCAGCTCAACGCGACCGGCGCCCAGACAGCTCAGGCCAACCATAGTCACCCTCTCCATAGATTGGTAGAGACGCAAAATCTTGCGTCTCTACTGAACCGCGGAACCGCCCGCCCAACAGACCAGCCTACACATCCTGGATCCGCCCGAGCTTGCCCGCCAGCCAGGAGAGCAGGTTGGGCCGCGCGGCGGGAGGCCGGGCAGCGCGCAGATGGGCAACCTGCTCGCGGGCCTGGGCGGCGCGCGGGTCGCCAAGCTGCTCAAAGATCTCGGCGGCGCGGGTCAAATAGTCGATCGCCCCCGGCCCGGCCTGGTCGGCCTCGATCCGCCCCAGCGCGGCGCAGGCCTGGCCCAGGTTGCCCAGGTGGGCGGCCTCGGCGCGCCGGTCGCCGAGCTCGTGGGCCACGGTCAGGGCCTGGGCGTCATATTCGACCGCCCCCGGGCGATCCGGACTGCCCTTGATCTGCTCCAAGGCGCGGCTGGCGTTGCCCAGGTTGCCCAGGTAGGTCAGCTCGCTGCGCCGGTCACCGAGCTCGCGGGCGATGGCCAGGGCCTGGGTAAAGTGGTCGATAGCGGCTCCGGCCTGGGCCAACGTGGCGTGGGCATTGCCCAGGCTGCCCAGGCGGACCATTTCGTTTCGGCGGTCGCCGAGCTCGCGGGCAATGGCCAGGGCGCGGGTGTAATGGCCGATCGCTTCCTCGATCTGGCCCAAGGCGGCGCAGACGGTGCCCAGGTTGGCCAGGCGGTTGCCCTCGCTCGGCCGGTCGCCGATCTCGTGGGCGATCTCGACGGCGCGGGTGTAACAGGCTAACGCGCCCGGAGGACCGGGGGAGCCCGGCGGACCGGGGGAGCCCGGCGGGCTTTGCGCGGCCGCCTGGCGACGGTCTCCCGGTTCGTACAGCCTGTCCAGCGAGTTGGCGGTCGCGTCCCAGCGTCTCCTGCGCCGGCCCACCCGGCCGGGCGGAGCCACCCGGTCCGGCGGGTACAGATCACCTGCCGGAAAAGATCCGTCGGGCAGGTAGAATGTCTGCGGCGAACGCTCTTGACCCGGTGGGTAGGCAGCAGCGTCCCCCTGCCGTTCGTCCGCGGTTTCGCCGCCACGGGGACTCGCCGCTTGTAGCCAGCCGACGGCATAATAGGCATTGCCCAGGTTGCTCAACCAGAGGCCCTCGGCGCTGCGGTCGCCGATCTCGCGGGCGATGGCCAGGGCCTGGAGGTAATAGTCGATCGGGTTGGCGGCGGTGCGCGGTTGGGTTCCACCGCTACTCAAGCGCCTATCCCCCTCGTCGGGCGCCGTCTGCGGGGCCGGCCAGCCGAGCCGGCGGTAGACGTTGCCCAGATTGCCCAGCATCTCGCCTTCGGCGCGGCGGTCGTCCAGCTCGCGGGCGATGGCCAGCGCCTGGGTGTAGGCGTCGATCGCGTTGGGGGCCCCTGCCCCCTCCTCGGCAGGCGCAAGCAGGCCCAGGCGGCAGCAGGTGTCGCCCAGGCGGGCCAGCGTCTCGGCCTCACCCTGGCGGTCGCCGAGCTCGCGGACGATCTCCAGCGCCTGGAGGGTCGCGTCGAGCGGATCGAGTCCACCCGCCGCGGCCGTCGCTGCCGGATGGGCGGCGCCGAGCAAGGCCAGGCTGTTCAGGTGCGCGACCTGTGAGCGCTTGCGCCCCAGGGCCCGCGCCGCCGCCAGGGCCAGCTCCAGCCAGGCGACGCGCTCCGGCAACAACTGGCGCAGCGCCAGGATGTCGGCGCCGGTCAGGACATAGTCGTCGCACAGCTCCAGGGCTCGGCCCGGCGGACCGGGTTGGCCCGGCGGACCGGGTTGGCCCGGCGGACCGGGTTGGCCCGGCAGACCGGGTGGGCCCGGCAGACCGGGTTGGCCCGGTGGACCGCTCGAGTCGGCCATGTGGGCGCCGGCCCATGCCTGCCCGCCCCACGCGTGACCGGCGCGGATGTTGTGGAATTCGGCGTCAAAGAGGGCCAGGGCGCGGCGGACCGGGTGGGCCCGGCGGACCGCTTCTTTAGCGCTTTGTTGCTCGGCGCCGCGTTGTTCTTGAACGCCGTGGACATAGAGCCGGTTGGCCATGCGCGACACGGTCTCATAGTAGGTGGCGTGGCGGCAGGCCGCCAGGAGCATGTCCTCTTCGGAGACGACCGCTTGCAGGGTCAGCGGGCTGCCCTCGTCCAGGCGGGCGCGCGCAAAGCGCCGGCACAGGTGGTGCATGCGGTAGCGCGCGGCGGATAAATCCGCTCCGGCGTCATCGCGGTCGAGCAGGCCCAGGCGCAGCAGCTCTTCCAGCGCCTGGACGGCGTCGGGCTCGGGCTCAAGCGGATGAGACTCATCGGTGTCCCACACCGCCGCGGCAGCGAACATGTCGAAACTGCCGGGAAAGACGGCCAGCAAACAGAACAGGCGCTGCATGCGCGCGTCGAGCTGCTCGAAGTTGATGGCTAACGCGGTTTCGACCAGGCCGCTGCCGCTACCGAGGTCGAAGCGGCCGTGCACCTGGTCCAGGCGCCGCACATAGTCGGCCGGGGCGAAGCGCTGCCGTTCGGCCAGGGCGCAGCCGGCCAGGCGCAGGAGGAATGGCAGCCGGCCGCTAGAGACGCAAGATGTTGCGTCTCTACTGCTGCTGGTGAGGCCGCTGCCGCTACCAAGCCGCTCGAGGATCTCGTCCGCTCGGGTGCGGGTGAGCCCGACGCCGCGGCCGCTCAGGCGCCGGCCGAGGTGGGGGGCGATCTTGAGCAGCAGGGCCAGGGCCTCGGCCTGCGACAGCGGGTCGAGGGCAAACGTGGCCTGGCGGCGAGATTCGCCCGCGCCGGGGAGACGGATCTCGTGGCGCGAACAGACGATCCAGGCAGTAGAGGCCCCAGATGTTGCGTCTGAGGCGCCAGATGCTGCACCTGAGACGCAATATCTTGCGTCTCTACTGAACGGGGGCAGCAGCGGGGCGACCTGGTCGCCATCGACGGCGTTGTCGAGCACGACCAGGACGCGGCGCCCGTCGAGGACGCGGCGATACAGGTCGTGCAGGTCGGGGCCACCCGACGCCGGCAGCGGCATGGTGGGCTCGAGGGCGTTGATGATGCGGGCCATGGCCGTCTCAGGTGCAGACGGCGCTTGGGCCGGGGTGAACGGATCAGGACGATTCCCATTGAGGTCAATCAGGATCTGGGCATCGGGGTAACGCGAGGCCAGCCGCCAGCCCAAGGCAAGGGCCAGGGTGGTTTTGCCCACGCCGTCCACGCCGCTGATGGCAACCGGGCCCTGGTCGATGGCGGCCAGGATGCGGGCCAGTTCTTTGTCGCGGCCGGTGAAATCGGCGGGAGGCGCGGGCAGCCGGCATAACACGTCGACGGGCGGCAGCAAACGCGCATCGACCGGCGTTGGATCGGGCAGCGGGGCGGACACGTGGGCGGCGATGGCGGCCATATCGTCAGGCAGTTCGCCGCCGGAGACAGCGCGGAGTTCGTCCAGGTCATCGCGGGCGAGCATACGCAGGCGATCGAGTTCGTTTTGGAGGCGAAACCGGGCGCCGGGCCGCGCCGGTTGGGGTTCACCGGGCGGTTTGGGTTCACCGGGCGGTTGGGGTTCACCGGGCGGTTGGGGTTCACCGGACACCGGCGTCCCACCACCGAGCATCTGGAGGCGCCGCTCGTGCTCCAGAATACGTCCATAGACGCCGGCAATCCGCTGCTCGAGATCGCTCAGACGAGACACCATCAGCTCCTTTGCTCTCACCCCAGTCCGTACGTTCCGCCCACCGTTTCCTGATGTGATCGTATCACATGAGGTAGGAATTGTCAAAGTAGGGGCAAGGCATGCGGGCTTTGTCAGAAGGTCCAGCGCGTGGATATCAGACAGGTCTTGTGGCCGGGCTCTTGTACCTGGTAATAGACGGTCAGGATCGAGCCGTCGCCGAGCTCGACCGAGGCCGGGTAGCCCAGGTCGGCATTGGGCGCGTCGTCGCGCAGGATGAAACCGTGCCATGTCTGGCCGCCGTCGTCGGACAGGCAGGCGCGCTGGCCAAAGGGCGGGTGGCGGTAGCCATAGCTGAGCAGCAGGCGGCCGGGCGGTTGGACTCCACCGGCGCGCAGCCGGATCAGGTGGGGCGGCTTGCCGACGATCGCCGTGGGCCGTGGCACGCTCCAGGTGCAGCCGCCGTCGGCGGACTCAAACTGCCACAAACCATCAGGGGGCGGCTCGCCGGTTGAATTGCCCCGAACAAGTTCGGGGATCCCGTTTGGGCGAGGAGCCTGGCCGGATGGCTGGCGGGTCTCGTGGCGGGCCATGGCCAGCAGCCCGCCCGGGCTCACCTCGACCAGGTGCGGCTCGCACAGATAGCCGTGCGCCGTCTGGCTGTCAATTTGAGCGATGGTCAACCAGTTCCGGCCCTGGTCGGTCGACTCGGCGACGAGCAGTGGGCCCGGGTGATCGCGGCCGGCCAGATGGGGGGCGCGGGGAGAGCCCATCTGGTAACCGCCCGTGCCCAGGTACAACAAGCGTCCGTCCGAGAGTTCGACCGGGCCGTGCGGCGTCGACGGCGGCACCGCCAGGGGGGCCTCCCAGGTGCGGCCGCCGTCGGTCGAGCGCCGGATCCAATGGCCGATGCGCCGCCGTCTGTCGTCGGCATCGTACTGGGTCCAGCGGGCCACGTCGGCGGTGGTGATCTGTGCCAGGTGGGCCTGCCAGCGGGCCCGCTCGCCCGGTGGGCACCAGTGCAGATAGCGCGCCGTGCGGTTGAGTTCACCGCCCTGGTAATGGGAGGTGAACCAGCTCACGATCAGCGTGCCGTCCAGACAGGCCAGGATGCCTGCGTCGCGGTCGTCGAGCGGCGTGTCGTTGATCACGACCGGGGTGCTCCAGCTTTCGCCGTCGTCGTGCGAGCGGATTAGAAAGGTCTTGCCAAAGGGGCAGATGTGGGCGTCGCGGTCGCCGGAAAAGACGACCAGCAACTCACCCTCGGCGGTGCGGGCTATGGTCGGCCAGCCGATGTAACGCCCCGGCTGCTCGCAGATCACCCTGGAGTGGGCCGAGGCGGGTGCACGGAATGCAACGGTTTGGTCCATCGGGTCACCTCGGCTTGGCCAGGATCTCGTAGACGTGCAGCTTTTTGAAATGCAGGGCGCAGGCCGGCCGCAGCACGATGGCCGTGTCGGCGCCGTCGCCGGTGCCGGCGATGGCGATGGCGTCGTGGGTGGTGTCCAGCAGGCCGGCGTCGGCGGCCATGATCGCCACCTCGACCGCCACCTTGAGCCCTTGGCAAAAGCGGTATAGGGTCTCGCGCACGATCTTGTTCGGCGGGTTGTCCATAAAAGCCTCGCTGACGTCGTCGCCCAGGGCGTGGATCGCGGTCAGCACGGTCACGCCCAGCGCTTCGACCGCGGCCCGTTCCGACGCGCTCATGGGCCAGCCCTGGTCGGCAAAGGCGGCGCTGAGCGAAACGGCGATCAGCTTGACGTCGAGCCCGGCCAAGAGCTCGGCGGCCCGACGGGCGGTGTAGCCGTGCGACGAGGCCAGGACGATCTGCTTGATGCCCAGCGCCTCGGCCCGCTCGCGCGCGGCGCGCAGGGTGGCATCGGTGTTGGCCGGGCCCGGCTTGTCGAAATAGAGCGTTTTGATCTCCACGGTTTCCTCCTTGGATTGGTCAGTGTATGGCCTAATGGGTGGCTGATGGAATACATTATAACAAAAGAGGGGACAAAGGACAATTGGGCAAGCAAGAAACCGGTTTCCAAGAGATACTTGACTTGTTTTGTCAACTATGGTATACTGGTCGCGTGGATAGGTGGTCTAACCGCGATCACGAGTTAAGAGTAGAAAGAGAGAACGATGGATGAGCATCCTCTTATTTGGCGCCGGTCCCGGCGAGGTGAGTGCTGAACAGATCGAAGCGATGCGCAGCCTGGCGCCCGATATGCAGATCCTGGTCAGCAAGGACAGGGGCGAGATCGAGGCCGCGCTCCCCGACATCGAGATCGCGGCGCGCCGCTTTCCACACGACCTGCTGCCCAATGCCACCAACCTGCGCTGGCTGCAGCAGTGGGGCGCGGGCGCCGACTGGCTGATGCGCTACCCGGAAGCGGCCGAGATGGATTTTGTGCTGACCAACGCCTCGGGCGTACACCCGATCCCGATCGGCGAGCACATTTTCGCCCTGCTGCTGGCCTTTGCCCGGCAGGTCCATCTCGCGGTGCGCGCGCAAAGCCAGGGCCAGTGGCGCCGCCCGGCCCATGACTCGGGTGAGCTGCTGCCGCCTTTTGAACTGTACGGCAAGACGATGCTGCTGGTCGGCGTGGGCGCGATCGGCCAACGCACCGCGCAGCTGGCTGACGCATTCAAGATGCGGGTGATCGGCGTGCGCCGCAGCGCCGAGCATGGCGAGAGCCACCGCCCGACCGCTCACCCTATCGTGCCCTACGTGGACATGATGGTCGGGCCGGAGCAGTTGGTCGAGCTGCTGCCCGAGGCCGACTTTGTGGTGCTGACCGTTCCCGCGACCCACGAGACGATGGGGCTGTTTGGCGAGCGCGAGTTCAAGGCCATGAAAGAGACGGCTTACCTCGTCAACATCGGGCGCGGCGGCACGATCGACGAACGCGCCCTGGTCAAGGCGCTCCAGGCAGGCTGGATCGCCGGCGCCGGGCTGGACGTGTTCGAAACAGAGCCGCTGCCCGCGGACTCACCCCTGTGGAAGCTGGAGAATGTGATCATCACCGCCCACTATGCCGGGTCGACCCCGCATTACGAGGAACGAGCGATGGCGATTTTTTTGGATAACCTGCGACGGTACAGAGCCGGCCAAGCGCTCAACAACGTCGTGGACAAAACACTTGGATACTAATAATAAAGGAGACAAGCATGGCATTTACACTGCAACTGGGCGCAAGCGCCCCCGATTTTAACCTTCCCGCGACCGACGGCAAGCGCTACTCGCTGGCCGATTTCGACGATGCGGAGGTGCTGGTTCTGTTTTTCACCTGCAACCACTGCCCGTACGTCACCGGATCCGACGAGGTGACGCGGGCCACGGCGGAGGCGTTCGCGCCGCAAGGCGTGCGCTTTGTGGGCATCAACTCGAACAGCAAAAACACCTACCCCGAGGATGACTGGGCGCACATGGTCAAGCGGATGGAAGAAAAACAGTTCCCGTGGGTCTACCTTTACGACGCGTCGCAGGACGTGGCCCGGGCTTACGGCGCGCTGCGTACGCCGCACTTTTACGTGTTCGACCGCGAGCGCAGCCTGGTCTATACCGGCCGCGGCGTCGACAACCCGCGCGAGACGTCCAAGATGACGGTCAACGACCTGGAGAACGCGCTGCGCGAGCATTTGGCCGGCCAACCGGTCAGCGTGCCTCTGACCAACCCCATTGGCTGCAACGTCAAGTGGGACGGGATGGACGCGCACTGGATGCCGGCCGAGGCATGCGACCTGGTTTAGAGAGAGGAGAAACCACTATGAAAGTGGTGATCGTGGGTGGCGTGGCCGGAGGGGCGAGCACGGCGGCGCGGCTGCGGCGCCTGGACGAGCGTGCCGAGATCGTGATCCTGGAGCGCGGCCCGTACGTGTCGTTTGCCAACTGCGGCCTGCCCTATCACATCGGCGGGGTGATCCCCGACCGGAGGCGGCTGGTTCTGCAAACCCCGCAAGACCTCAAGGCGCGGTTCAACGTCGAGGTGCGCATCCGCCACGAGGTGCTGCAGATCGATCGCCCGGCCAAAGAGGTTGTGGTCCGCGACCTGGACACGGGCAATGCATACCGGGAGCGGTACGACAAGCTGGTGCTGTCGCCCGGCGCGGCGCCGGTCGTGCCGCCGGTGCCGGGCTACGACCTGCCCAACGTGTTTTCGCTGCGCACTATCCCCGATATGGATGCGATCAAGGCCGCGGTGGACAGGTTATGCGCAGAGACGCAACATCTTGCGTCTCTACCCCAGGCGGTGGTCGTCGGCGGCGGGTTTATCGGCATCGAGCTGGCCGAGAACCTGCACCACCGCGGTCTGGATGTGTGCCTGGTCGAAATGATGAACCAGGTGATGGTGCCGCTGGACGCTGAGATGGCGGCGATCGTGCACCAGCATCTGCGCGACAAGGGGGTGCGGCTGGCGTTGGGCGATGGCCTGGCGGCGATAGAGTCCGCCGCGACCATTGAGCAGAGCGATAGCCGCTTGAGCGTGGTCCTGCAAAGCGGCCGCCGCGCCGCGGCCGACCTGGTCATCCTGGCGATCGGGGTGCGCCCCGAGAACAGCCTGGCCCGCGCGGCCGGCCTCGATCTGGGAAACCGTGGCACGATCGCCACCAATACCCATATGCAGAGTTCCGATCCCGATATCTATGCCATCGGCGACGCGGCGCAGGTGACTCACCTGGTCAGCGGACAGCCGGTCAACGTGCCGCTGGCCGGGCCGGCAAGCAAGCAGGGCCGCCTGGTGGCCGATGACATCGCTGCCGGCAGCGGCATCGCTGTCCGCGCCGCTGCGGAAGGCGGTGGCACCTATCGTGGCGTGCAGGGCACGGCGATCGTCAAGGTCTTTGACCTGGCGGTGGCGACGACCGGGCTGAACCGGCAGGCGTTGCAGCAGGCCGGGATCCCGTTCCAGAGCACGATCGTTCACCCGGCCAGCCATGCCAGCTATTACCCGGGGGCGACGACGCTGTCGATCAAGCTGCTTTTTGCGGCAGACGCCGCCCGCGGACCGCGCGGCCAGCTCCTGGGAGCCCAGGTGGTAGGGCAGGAGGGGGTGGATAAGCGCATCGACGTCCTGGCTACCGCGCTGCGCGCCGGCATGACCGTGTTCGACCTGGAGGAATTGGAGCTGGCCTACGCCCCGCCCTACGGCTCGACCCGCGACCCGGTCAACCTGGCGGGACACGTTGCCGCCAACATCCTACGCGGCGACCTAAAAACCATCGAGTGGGACCAGATCGCTGCACTGGATCTCGAACAGGATTTTCTGCTCGACGTGCGCGACGCGGACGAGTTCGCCGGCGGGACGATCGCCGGCGCGATCAATATCCCGCTGAACGACCTGCGCCGCCAGTTAAGCGACCCTCACGTGCCCGCCGTGACCCTACCCCGCGAGCGACGGATCGTGGTCACTTGCCAGATCGGGCAGCGCGCTTACTATGCCTGCCGCATCCTGATGCAGCACGGTTACAACGCCGTCAACCTGAGCGGCGGGTACCAGACCTACAGCGTGGCGACCGCGCCGCAGTCGAATTTCTAGCCGTGACAGAAAAAGAGGCCCGGTCTTTCGTCCGGGCCTCTTCGATCCAGTCAGGTTTGCAGAGCCTGGCGTAGAGACGCGATATCTTGCGTCTCTACGGCTGGCAGGACGCTAGTTTTTGGCGCCGCTCTGGTTCTGCTCCTGGTTCTGCTCGGGATCCTGGTTCTGCTCCTGGTTCTGTTCCTGGTTCTGCTCGGGATCCTGGTTCTGTTCCTGGTTCTGCTCGGGATCCTGGTTCTGCTCCTGGTTCTGTTCCTGGTTCTGTTCCTGGTTCTGGTTTTGATCCTGGGCCGGGTCGTCGCACTGGCCATCGCCGTCACCATCGTTATTCGCCGGCGGCTCGGGATTCACGTTTTGGTTCTGGTTTTGGTTCTGGTTTTGGTTCTGCGGCTGATCGCCCTCGCCGTCTCCGGCGCCCTCGCCATCGCGCGGCGGCTCAGGATTGACGTTTTGGTTCTGGTTCTGGTTTTGATTCTGTTCCTGATTCTGGTTCTGCGACTGATCGCCGGTGCCATCGCCGTCCCCGGCGCCTTCGCCATCGCGCGGCGGCTCGGGATTGACATTTTGATTCTGGTTCTGGTTTTGATTCTGTTCCTGATTCTGGTTCTGCGGCTGATCGCCCTCGCCGTCTCCGGGGCCTTCGCCATCGCGCGGCGGCTCGGGATTCACATTTTGGTTCTGGTTTTGGTTTTGATTCTGGTTCTGGGGCTGCGGCGCATCCACATCGTCCGCGACGCCGTCTCCGGTGCCATCGGCCGGGCTGTCAACATCGGTCACTCTCTGCAACAGTCGTTCGGTGGCCTGGACGGCATGCCGGTAAGCGGCCTGCGTCTCGCCATCCCCGGCGCCCTCGCCGTCACCCAGGCGCTGCAAGAGCTGATGTTGGCTGCGCGTGGTCGTGGTGATGCGGGCCCAAAGCGGCTCGGCCTCCTCAGGCGCGCACTCGGCGATGTGGCGCATCACCTGCTCGGTGTGCAGGACCATGCGGGTCCAGGCTATCTCGGGAACGGCATCACCCTGAACCTGCAGGCGTTCGACTTCGGCAGCGCGCCTGGCAACAAAATCCAGGTTGAGCGCCACCTTGTCGGCGGCCGTTTTTGCGCGCGCCAGCCTGGCATCTTCGACAGCCAGCTTGACCGCATAGAGGGTATCGCCGGGCAGGCTGTTTTCGGCGGCATACACCGCGCCGCCACCAATGGCCGTCGTGCCAAGCACCATGGCCACAACAGCGGCAATCAATTTGGTCATCAGTACCATTTTCACGTTCGTTCTCCTTTTTAATCCACCGGATAGGGTATATCCGCGTTTTCTGTTGTTGACATCCGTTACGGCCGCCGGCTGAGCGGCGGCGCTGCTTTGCAGACGAGCTGCTTCTTCCAACAGCCTGGCCCGCCCCAACGCCAACCCGTTGGGTGGAGGAGGAACCGGTCTGTAGAATTGGCCAAGTTTTTTCTCCAGGCGCTTTGGCGCCCGGCGTCTGAAAGCTGCCCAACGATTCCATTTTTCGATCATGATTCTCCACCTAATAGACGCTGCAGCGAGGCTAAAGCGCGTCGTTGCAGTGCTTCGACCGCACCGGCGGTCTTGTCCATGATCTCGGCCACCTGGCGTGTCCTCAACCCTTCGCCAAAGCGCAGAGACAAGACCTGCTGCTGCTCGGGCGTGAGCTGATGGAGCGCCGCTGCCAGCCGGCTGCGGTCGTCGAGATCGTCCATCCTGTTCGCGGGGTCCCGGTTCGCGGGATCGACCCCGCTTTCGATTGGTAATGATTCTTCCAGCAAATCGAGCGCCAGTTCGCCGGACAGAGGGCGGCGCCGAAAATGGTCGACCACCAGGTTGTGGGCGATGCGGTACAGCCAGGCCCTCAGCGAGCGCCGCCAAGGTTTGCCATCGCGGATGGCGTGCAGCACGCGCACGAACAAGTCGCCGGTTAGCTCTTCGGCGATGTGAGCATCGCCTACGCGCCGGTAGATGTAAGCATACATCTTGGGCGCGTACTGGTCGTACAACTCTGTTAGCGCAGCCTCGTCATACACCGGCGAATGGACGCCATCCACCAACGGTACAAGCAAGTCGGATTTGTCGGTCACGTGACTTTCCTCTACCTATACAGACGCAACAAAGGCCAAAACCATACGGCCTGGGCAAACAGCACAGCGTCACGTCGAAAGCAATACTGCCAGAGTATAACACCAAATGCGAACCAGGTCTACAGCGGGCGTATTGGGCGCGATGAGAGCTCGCGGCGACAACGAACTGGATTTTCAACTCGCCGCCAAATTGAAATAGGCCTCACCCGACTTTAGTCGTTGCCGGCGACCAGGTCCTGTGATAGAATAGGTCAAACAGTCAGTCGAGATGCGACATGTCGCGTCTCGACAAAACCGGGGAGAGGAACTATGACAGAAAACACAGGTCGCCGAGCGGAGAGGCACAGCGCGGCGAAGCGCATCACCAACCGGCTGATCGACGAACAGAGCCCGTATCTGCTGCAGCACGCCGATAACCCGGTGGATTGGTATCCATGGGGACAAGAGGCGCTGGACAGGGCGCGGGCCGAGGACAAGCCCATTTTCCTGTCGATCGGGTATTCGGCCTGCCACTGGTGCCACGTGATGGCCCACGAGTCGTTCGAGGATGAGGACGTGGCGGCACTGCTGAACCAGCACATGATCAGCGTCAAGGTGGACCGGGAGGAGCGCCCTGACCTGGATCAGATCTATATGAGCGCGGTGCAGGCCCTGACCGGCAGCGGCGGCTGGCCGATGTCCCTCTTTCTCACCCCGGAAGGGGCGCCGTTTTACGGGGGCACCTATTTTCCACCGAATCCGAGGTATGGCATGCCGTCGTTCACCCAGGTTCTCAACGCCGTGATCGACGCCTGGCGGGAGAAAAGGCAAGCACTGGTCGGCGCCGGGCAGGAGCTGCTGGCGGCGATCGAGCGGCAGAACCAGGTGGAGGATAGAGACGCAAGATTTTGCGTCTCTACGGGCGAGGAGACGGCGGATACAGATCATCCGATCGCTGCTGCCGTGCGCGCGCTGCAGCAGCGTTTCGACCAGGCGAACGGCGGGTGGGGCCAGGCGCCCAAGTTCCCGCAGCCGATGGTTCTCGAGTTCCTGCTGCGCTACCATTATCGTACCGGGGACAGCGATGCGCTGGAAATGGTTACCCGTACCCTGGAGGCGATGGCCAGGGGTGGCATGTATGACCAGTTGGGTGGTGGTTTTCATCGATACTCGGTGGATGACTATTGGCTGGTGCCGCACTTTGAAAAGATGTTGTACGATGTGGCCCAGTTGGCTCGAGTCTACCTTCACGCATGGCAGGTGACTGGCGAGCCCTTCTTTCGAACCATCACGGAAGAGACATTGGATTATGTGATCCGCGAGATGACCGATCCATCTGGCGGGTTCTACTCGACACAAGATGCCGACAGCGAGGGCCAAGAGGGCAAGTTTTTCGTGTGGACGGCGGACGAGATCCGCGATGTACTGGATGAGGAGGCGGATGCCTTCATGGCTGCCTACGGCGTCACCCAGCATGGCAATTTTGAGGGTGCAAATATCCTCGAATTCGTGGGCAAGGCGGCTATAGACCAGCCGGCGGCTATAGACCAGCCGGCGGCTATAGACCAGCCGATAGACCAGCGCTCTGCCCTGGCCAAGGCCCGGCGCCGGCTGTTCGAGGCGCGGGAGAAACGGGTGCATCCGGGGCGCGATGACAAGGTGCTGACGTCGTGGAACGGCCTGATGCTGGCGGCGTTTGCGGAGGCGGCGCGGGCTCTAGACCGTGACGACTATCGCCAGGTTGCCGAGCGCAACGCCGATTTCCTGCTGTCTGAGCTCCGGCAAGACAATGGCCGATTGCTTCGTACCTGGAAGAACGGAGAGGCCAGGCTCAACGGCTACCTGGAGGATTATGCCTGCCTGATCGAGGGGCTGCTGGAGCTGTACCAGACTACCTTTGAGCCGCGCTGGTTCGAGGCGGCGCGAGAATTGGCAGAGACGATGATCGCGCACTTCCAGGCCCCCGATGGCGGCTTTTATGACACCAGCGACGACCACGAGAGTCTGATTACGCGCCCGCGCGACCTGCAGGACAATGCCACGCCGTCGGGGAACGCGATGGCCGTCACCGCTCTGCTGAAGCTGGCCGGCTTTACCCATCACTTGCGTTATGTCGACATCGCGCACCAGGCGCTGGCCCAGATGCAGCCCATGATGGCCCAGTATCCGCTGGGCTTTGGGCAGTGGCTGCAGGCGCTGATCTATGCCCTGTCAAAGCCGCGAGAGATCGCCATTGTCGGCGATCCCGGCTCCACTGACACACAGGCCCTGCTGACCGTCATTCGCGATGGCTACCAACCCTTCCAAGTGGTAGCATTGGGAGCGCCCAGCGCTCAGTCCTCAGCTGTCCCGCTGCTGGAGGATCGAGGACTGGTGGGTGGGCAAGCTACAGTGTACGTGTGCCGCGATTTCACCTGCCAGACGCCCGTCACACAACCAGACAAGCTACAGGCACAACTAGCACCGAGATGATCTTGGGTGAGGCCAATCGAAGGTAGCGCGAAATATCAGCGGTTACCACCTAGCGGTCGGGTTCAGCCGCGTTGCGGAGCGGAGCAACGTCGGCTGCAACCCGGGGTCGGGCAGCTTCACGTTGTAAGGATGGTTGATCTTCCACATCGGATCGTTTCGGGCTCGAGCGTGTTGAGTGATCGGGGGCCAAACACGCAAGCGGCATGCCGCCTGAGCTGGTCTCCTCCGATCCTCCGTTGAGGGAAGTTGCCCATCTGGTCTTTGGCCTGGTGGATAGCAGAGCCAGTCTCCCGTGTCAGGTCGCCGGACAGCAAGCGGCAGCTAGGGCAC
>JAFGOG010000376.1 GCA_016926595.1 Anaerolineae bacterium | reverse complement strand
TGGCCGCCTGGCCGCCACAAAGGATGTAAAAGTAGGGGCAGCCCCCCGTGGCTGCCCGGCCAAGAGCGGCGTTATTTACGAAGCAGACAGCGACCACTCTTCTTGACGAATCAACGCTCCGGACCTGGGAGGACATGCGCAGCGAGGTGCTGCATGAACTGCCGGAGGGAGCACAGGTCCCAGACGCTGTAGTCGATTTCACGGCGGAATTGGCAGTGAGGCTCAAAACCTGGCGTTCTGCGAAAGGACCTTGGGCAGCATACAACGCAAATCAGTCAACTCGGCCTGCCTTGCCTCGGGTGCAATCTGGTTTGGGGGTCTGCGGCTGCGCCGGGCGCTCGTGGCCCCTGGCCATCTGCCGCCACTTCGGCGGCATTGCGGCGCTTCTGGGATAGGTGTGCTGTGGATGGCGTGCGCCGGCGTTTTCGGGCTATCATTGAGCGACGCCTGCGCCCTTCCGCGCAATGTGGCCAGGGGATGAGTAGGCAAACAGCCAATCGCCTGGCAGTGAATCTCCCCGGCGCAAGCACATCCCCAGCAAAAGCTGGGGCGGTTTCCCCGGCTTTTTCCCATGAAGGCGTGCGGAGACGCCGGTCGGCGGCCAGTTGCTCACCCGGTAGCCGGTCGGCGATGTGCGGCGGAGCGTTTGACTCCAGAACCGCTCTGTGCTACAATCAAGGCAGCTAGAGGGGTGATGAGGCTCACCCAAGGGGCAAGGTCCTCGATCGATATGAAGAGGGCCCTTTCTCCTGATCCGTCGGTTTCCCGATTAATAGCCTCTACCGCTGTGACGCAGAACTGCACCCGGCCGGTAGAGGCTTTTTCTTACGAGTGCATGGGAAGAATCGAGAATGATGTTCCACAGCATACTGATTGAAGAAAAAGACGGCAGAAAAACAGAGACGCCTGAAGAGCCAGGCTTTTTTGCGGATCTGTACCTCGACCAACTCATAGAGGCTATAGCCGCGCCCAAGCAGAAGCAAGCATACAACCTGAAGCCGTTCTTCTACACGCCTATGCGCGACGCCGAAACCATCCGCTACCGCCACGAAGTGATGCAGAACATGGACGAAGAACTCGGCAGAATGAGCGCCATTGTGGACAGCCTGACGCCGAATGCTATGCTGCTGTTCAACGAGTCCTTTGCGGCGACGAACGAAAGGGAAGGCTCGGAAATTGCCAGGCAGGTCACCCGCGCCCTGCTGGAGAGGCGTATTAAGGTTTTCTTTGTTACGCATCAGTACAAGTTCGCCAACAGCATGTCTGACCGCAACATGAACGGTACCATTTTCCTGAGGGCTGAACGGCAAGCCGACGGAACGCGGACGTTCAAACTGCTCGAAGGCGAACCTTTGCAGACGAGTTATGGCCAGGATCTGTATCACCAGATATTCGGGGAGGCCGTGGCGACGTCCGGTCCTCCAAGACCCACGTCGTAGCGGCTGAACATATGGCAACATTTGTGTGGATCGGGTTGGGCGGCTTCTTGGGAGCCAATGCTCGCTACTGGCTGGGGTTGTGGCTCGCCGACCGATTGGGAACCGCGTTTCCCTATGGCACGCTGGTAGCCAATGCCCTCGGCAGTTTTGCCCTCGCCTTTCTCCTGACATTGGTGACCGGTCGAGTGTCCGCTCCCCCTGGAGCACGACCTTTTCTGGCTATCGGTTTCCTCGGGGGATTCACCACCTTTTCTTCATTCAGCTACGAGACATTACGATTGTTGGAACAGAACGCTTGGGGGACAGCTTTCTGGAACGTCACCGCCAACACGGGCCTCGGCCTGCTGGGTGCGTTCCTGGGCATTGTCGTGGCACGCTGGCTGCAGCGGGGAGGATAACGCAATGGAGATTGTGGGGCAAGCCAAGAAGGTGACAATCTACATCGGCGAGAGCGATCGATGGCAGCGTAAGCCTTTACACGTGGCGATCCTGGAGATGCTGAAACATGAGGACTGTGCCGGTGCGACAGTGACCTGCGCCCTGGCCGGATTCGGCGCACACAGCCGCATCCACACCGCCAGCTTGGTCAGCCTGTCGGCCGATCTGCCGTTGATCGTCGAGTGGGTCGACAACCCGGCGCGCATCGAGCGCGTCATGCCCCGCTTGCGCGAGATGGTGATCGAGGGGCTAATCACCGTGCACGACGTGGAGGTGGTGACTTACAGCCACCGGCGCCTGCGCGAGGTGCCAGCTCAGGCGCCGGTGGGCGACCTGATGAGCCGTGAAGTGCGCGCCATGACCCCTGACACGCCAGTGATCGAGGCTGTGGAACTTCTTTTGGACCAGGATTACCGTGCCTTGCCCGTGGTCGACGAGGAGCGGCGCGTGGTGGGCATCCTGACCGATGGCGACCTCCTCCACAGGGCAGGGCTGCTGCCGATCAGTGCGCAGCAAGCACTGACCGCTTCTGAACTCTACCACCATCTCGCTATGATGCGCCGGGCCAAGGTGACTGTTGGGCATCTGATGACCGCGCCTCCCATCACCGTCCAGGCCACCACAAGCACAACTGAGGCTGTGCAGCTGATGGTCCAGCACGACATCAAGCGCCTGCCGGTGGTGGACAAGAAGGGGCGGCTGCTGGGCATGGTGAGCCGCCTCGACCTGTTCCGCGTCATGTCTCAGCCCCCGGTCGCCGAAGCGCCACGGCGGCCTCCACCGCCCGGCACCCACGTGACCGTGGACGAAGTCATGATGCGTCAGGTACCCACAGTTCGAACAGACGCGCCTCTGGCTGAGGTGGTGGACCTGATCGTGACCACAGCGCGGCGACGGGTCGTCGTCGTGGATGACGAGCAGCGCGTCGTGGGCATCATCACCGACGGCGACCTGTTGAAGCGGGCCGCCGAGGCGGAGCGGGGTGGCATCCTCCAGGCATTGGCGAGTCGCATCCCGGCAAGCCAGCAGGAGGGCACCATCCGCCTACGGCAGCGCACGGCCAGCGAGCTGATGACGCCCCAGCCGATATCTGTCCGGCCCGACACCCCCTTGCTGGATGCCCTGCAGTTGCTGCTCGAACACCGCATCAAGCGCCTGCCGGTCGTCGACGACGAAGGACGGCTGGTGGGCCTGTTGGGGCGGGGCGGAGTGCTCCAGGTGTTGAGCCGTGAGCTGGAATCGCCGGACACGTCCTGATCCACAGGGCACAGATCTATGCGTCGGCCAGGCACTATGCTGGCAGCCAGTCGTCACTGCGTTCGGTTGCGTTTGACAACAGGCGGCAGGAGGAATACAATGGTGCTGTTTCGCGCCGCTCGTGGGCAGCGGGGTTGGCCATGCGTGAGATAAGTCGTGTTCGTGCACCGTGGGGTGGTGACATAGCCCACAGTGAGAAACCTATAGAGGAAGATGGACGAGATCAAACCAAAAGGCGGGCCTCCTTCGCGTACGAAGGGACATCTGTCCCGTCTTCACCCTACCAACCGAATAGTCTAGCCCCCTGGTTGGTAGGATAGCCTTCACACATCCCCCTCCAGGGGAGCCCAATCCTGGAGGTGTGCCATGGAAGCATTCACCCTGGAGGACGTCCTGGCGGGTCTGCGCGCCGCCCTGGAGCGCGACGACGTGGCGGGCGCCACGGCCATCATCGAGGCCCTACGCCCGCCCGACCAGGCGGCCCTCTTTTCCGAGCTGGAGGACCACGAGCAGGCGGCGCTCCTGCCGGAGCTGAACCCCGCCGACTCGGCCGACATCCTGGAAAAGATGGACGATCAGGAGGCAGCCGAGCTCGTGGCTGCTCTATCGTCCGAAACGGTCATCCGCATCGTGGACGAGATGGAGCCCGACGAGGCGGCCGACCTATTGGGCGACATCACTCCTGCACAAGCGCAGACCGTGCTTGCCGGCCTGGAAGATGCCGAAGAGGTGCGACCCCTGCTGCTGCGCCGCTTTCCACCACCGGGCGGCGAGGCTATGTCTGGCGCCCGTCGCCCGTGGTTGGCCTACCTGCTGGCGGCTGCCGGCGGGCTGGGCCTGGCCTACGGCGCCCTGCGGGCCGGGCAGATGCTGCTCGGCGTGCTCGGGGACCAGTGGACCGAGATCGGCCTGAGCGTGGGGGCCACTTTGCTGCGGGTGCTGGCCGCCCTGGCCATCGCCCTGGCCTGGACCGTACCCCTGGGCGTGGCCATCGGCACCAACCAACGCCTGGCCCGCTGGTTGCAGCCGGTAGTGCAGGTCACCGCCTCGGTGCCGGCCACGGCCCTCTTTCCCGTCTTTTTGCTGCTGCTCGTAGGCCTGCCCAGCGGCCTCAACCTGGCGGCGGTCCTGCTGATGTTGATGGGCACCCAGTGGTACCTGCTGTTCAACGTCATCGCCGGAGCATCAGCCATTCCCCAGGACCTAAAGTATACCACCGCCCTCATGCAACTGGGCCGCTGGGAACGGTGGCGGACCCTCATCCTGCCGGCCCTGTTCCCCTACGTCGTGACCGGGGCCATCACCGCCAGCGGCGGGGCGTGGAACGCCAGCATCGTGGCCGAATACGTCGAGTTCAGCGGGCGGACCCTGCACACGGTGGGCATCGGCGCCCTCATCGCCCAGGCCACCGCCAGCGGCGACTATGCCCTCCTTCTGGCCGCGACGCTGAGCATGGTGCTGGCCGTGGTCCTGGTCAACCGCCTGGCCTGGCGCCGGCTGTACCGCCTAGCCGAAGAACGCTATCGAATGGTGATCCCCTCCAGGCTGCCGCTGCCGCCGCGCAGGTCCTGGACCGACTGGAATTCAGCGGCCACGCCGTCGACGTTGCGCCCCGTCTCGACGATGGCCTGCACGTCGTCGTAGAGCAGCGTCTGCGAGGCGCGGGGCACGCCGCGCACCGGGCTGGCTATGATCAGGGCGGACTTGTGCAAGCTCGGTCCTGGTCAGCAGGCTTACGTCCTCTTCATCGAGGTAGTATTCCCCGTTGCTCGGCCGGTCCAGACAGCCAAGTATGTTCATGAGCGTGGATTTGCCCGAGCCGGACGGCCCCATGAGCGCCAGGAACTCGCCCTGTTGCACCTGCAGATTCACTCCCTCCAACGCGCGCACTTGGGCGTCGCCGCTGCCATAGACGCGAGTCAGGCCGTGGGTTTCGATAACCTTTTTCCCGTTGTCCATTACACTCCCCCCTGCTTGCCTGACGCGCCTATTCCGTCTCGATCTCGATCGTGCCGGTGCTGACCACCTCGCTCTTTTCCAGACCCGACAGCACTTCGGCGCTGGCAAAGTCCTTCAGCCCGACCTCGACGGGGCGCAGCTCCAGCTTGCCGTCCGGCTTGACGACGAACACGGCGTACCGGCCGGGCGTCGTCTCGCGCAGGGCCTGTACCGGCACCAGCAGCGCACCTTTGGCCTCCCCGGCGATGATCTCGACCCCGGCCGTCAAACCCGAAATGAGGCTGACGGCATGGCTTGACAGGTCAACGCCGGCCCAGGCCTGGACAGCCGGCGTACCGTCGACGGTGACCAGGGCCGGGTCGACGCCGGCAACCTGCCTGGCAAAGACCAGATCGGGCAAGGCCTCAAAGACGATCTCCACAGGATTGCCGGGGGCGACGCTGATCAGGTCGGTCTCTTCCACCCAGAAGCGCACCAGGGGGGCTGCGAGGTCGGCCAGGGTGGCGATGGGCGCCGTGCCCACCGCCTCGCCAGCGTCGGCATTCAGAGCCACGATCGTACCAGCCATGGGTGCCCGCAACCCATCGAGCCTCCTGGCGATGGATGAAGCCTGGCATCACCGCTGGCAGGAGTTGACAGTCGGACCAGACCTGGCTATAATCTCCTTAGCCTTTAAGCAGATGCTTAATCAAAGTGGATGATATGCGAGAGTTGGCCCGCTTTTTCAAAGCGCTTGGGGATGAGACCTGGCTGCGATTGGTCTCGCTGCTGGCCCAACAGGAGCCAGGCCGCGCCCTGTGCGTGGGGCGACTGGCCCGCGAGCTGGGCGTGACCGACTCGGCCGTGTTCCAAAACCTGCGCGTGCTCAAGGACCTGGGCCTGGTTCACGTCCAGCGGGGCGGCTATCGCCTCCACTGTCTTCTCGACTCGGAGCGCCTGGCCGTCTACCAGGATCTCGTCCGGGAGCGGCTCGGCGAGGATTTTGTCGTCCGCGAAAGAGATCAACCGGTGCAGGAAGGAGGTGAGGAGCATGTGTTGTCGTGATTCCGAAAAAGAGTGCTGTCATCCTGAGGAGCAGCGCGATCCGAAGGAGTGCACGCCGGAGCAGATCCGAGAGTGCCACGGCGATGTGGCGGAGCATTGCTGCGAGGGCAGGGCGGCAGAGCGAGGGTAGCCCCTCGCACAACCGGACTGGGACAACCAGAAGGACCGAGCGGGCCTTCTGGTTATGCCGCGCTTGGAGGTAACGTTGGAAGAGCAGAAAACCAAAGAGGGTCGATCTGGCGCGGGTACTATCGACAAGCCCGACCAGAATGTCAAGTCCAAGTCGCGCCAGCACACCAGGCCGCAGGGGGACCAGGCCGGACCGGGTGGTGGCAAGGGCGAACCTGGCGGTCGCAAACCCGGACCGGGCGGCGGCAAGAGCGCACCCGGCATCGGCCAAGGCGGGGCAGGGGGTGGCAAAGGCGGACCGGGCAGTCGCAAACCCGGCCCATCGGGCCCGGTATGGCCCATCCTGCGCCGTTTGTTGGGCTATATGCGGCCCCACGCCCTCATCCTCACCGGCGTCGTTCTGGCGGCCCTGGCCACCACGGCCGTCGAGCTGGCCCCACCCTGGATCATCCGCCTGGCGGTCGATCGCTTCATCCTTGAGGGACAGACGGCTCAGATTTGGTGGGCCGCCGGGGGCCTGCTGGCCCTGTCGTTGGTGCAGGGCGGCATCGATTTTCTGCGGCTCTACCTGACCGCCTACACCGGGCAACGCATCGTCTTTGAGATCCGCAACGCCATCTTTGACCACCTCAGCCGCCTCTCCTTCTCCTTCTACGACCGGGCGCGCACCGGCGACCTGATGTCGCGGGTCACGGCCGACGTAGATGTGCTGAACAACTTTTTCGGGCGGGCGGCGGTCATCATCCTGACCAACTTTTTGACGCTGCTCGGCATCCTGGTCGTGCTCCTGACCTGGGATTGGCGGCTGGGCCTGGTCTACCTGGGCCTGCTGCCCCTGATCGCCCTCGGCATGTGGGCCTACGCCCGGCGCGTGCGCCCGGCCTGGATGCGGGTGCAGCGCCAGCTCGCCGCCTTGGCCGGCACGCTGCAAGAGGGCCTGGCCGGCATCCTGGTCGTCAAGCTCTTTGGCCGGGAGTCCTTTGAGCAAAAACGGGCCGACCGCGGGAGCAGGCAGGTTCTGGAGGCCAACGTCGAGACGGCGCGCGTTGTCTCGCTGTGGATGCCCTACGCCAGCGTGGTGATGGGCGTGGGCACGGCGCTGGTCCTCTGGGCCGGCGGGCGCAACGTGATCGCCGGCCTCATCTCCCTGGGCACGCTCATCGGCTTTGCGGCCTACATCCAGATGCTGCTGCGCCCCACCCGCCAGACGGGCATGATGCTCAACGTGGTGATGCAGGCGCTGGCCGCCGCCGAGCGGGTGTTTGAGGTGCTGGACACCCAGCCTGACGTCCGGGATGCGCCGGGCGCCTATCCCCTGCCGCCCGTCGAGGGACACGTGCGCTTTGAGGGCGTGAGCTTTCGCTACGATGGCGGCCCCGAGGGCACCCACGCCCTGCGCGACGTGAGCCTGGAGGCCGCACCGGGCGAGATGGTGGCCCTGGTGGGACCCTCCGGCGCGGGCAAGAGCACGCTGGTGCACCTGCTGCCCCGTTTCTACGACGCGCAAGAGGGGCGGATCACCATCGACGGCCACGACATCAGCCGGGTGACGGTCCAGAGCCTGCGCGACGCCATCGGCATCGCCCTGCAGACGGTCTTTCTCTTTGATACTTCCATCGGCGAGAACATTGCCTATGGCAGCCCCCACGCCAGCCAACGCGACGTCGAGTGGGCCGCGGGCGTGGTGCAGATGCATGACTTTATCCAGTCCCTGCCTCTGGGCTATGGCACCCCCGTCGGCGAGCGCGGCGTGCGGCTCTCCGGCGGGCAGCAGCAGCGCATCGCCCTGGCGCGGGTACTGCTCACCGACCCGCGCCTCCTGATCCTGGACGAGCCCACCTCCAGCGTCGACGCCGACACCGAGCGGCGGATGCAGAGGGCGTTGGCCGAGGTGCGCGCCGGGCGGACCACCTTTGTCATCGCCCACCGGCTGTGGACGGTGCAGCAGGCCGACCAGATCCTGGTGCTGCGCGACGGGCGCATCGTCGAGCGGGCGCACTCC
>JAFGOG010000375.1 GCA_016926595.1 Anaerolineae bacterium | reverse complement strand
GCCAGGACCGCCGTACCAGCGCTTGCGCGTCTCCAGGTCGACGTGATACCACCAGCCTCCGCTGCGCGGCGTGTCGCCGATGGGCATGAGGCCAAACATCTTGTACTGGTGCACGGCTGCCGGGGACATCTGCGTGGGGATGCCGCCGGCCGCCTCCTTTTCCCGCCAATAGGCTTCCGCCTCGTTCTCGATCCAGGCGTCAAGCAGAGGATATACGTCCTGGCCCTGGTGATAGAAATGGGTCAGCCAGATGTTGTGATTCAGGCCCGGGGCCTGCCAGGTGACGGCGTCCGGGTCCAGGCCCAGGGTCGAGGCCAGGCGGCGGTAGCCATAGTGGCCGTGGCAGAGCCCGCAGACCTTGACGCCGGTCTTGCGGTGCATCAGGGTCGTCCCGGCAAAGACCGGGTTGCCGGCCTGGAGGATCCAGGCCTCGGGGCAGATGCGAGCCACGTCCTGTGCTACGTCGAGCATCAGGCGCAGGTTGTGGTACTCGGGCATGCCCGTGTGGCCGTAAAAGTAGCCATGCCTGGCGGCCAGGTTGCGCACGTCGCGCATCAGGTACTCGTTGTGGCTGATGGTTGCCGTGTTGATCACAAAATCGGCGTCCTGCAAGGACGTTTCCCGATCCAACGTGCTCTCAAATGAGAGGTCGGCGCCCAGATCCTCCGCGTAGCGGATAGCGAGCTTGTGAATGATGTCCAGCCGTTCCGCGTTGATGTCCATAAAGCAGACCCGGCTGCCGGAAAGACCCTCGGTCAGGCAGATGTCCTTGACCAGGCCCAGAGAAAAGACGATGCTTCCGGCACCGATGACGGTGACCTTGATCTGATTGGACAACGGAACCTCCTCAGTCGCACAGCAGCACACGGACCACGCCGACATCGGGCTCGACCCATACCCCGTGATCGGTCTCGTCGCCGTTGCGCCGGCGGTCGACAACAAACTGACCATCCTGGTCAAAGTGACCTTCGTCGACCAGGACATAGTGGGCCAGCCGGGTCAGCCCGAACTCGCTGGTCAGCGACATGTCGAGCGCCTGCTCCGGTGCCGTCCTGGGACGGAGGAGAAGTTGGTAGCCGGCGCCTACCAGGTAGAACTCGTGCTTGCTGACCTCGATCACCAGTCCACGGCCGCGCTCGCCATCCCTGTCTTCCATCAGCGCGCGCATTCCGCTGCGCGGGGGATGGCGCCAGTCCTTGCCGACATAGGGCATCCGCCCCGGGCCGAACTGGGCGACGCCACGATAGCCTTCCAGTTCCAGGACCTGGTGGCCCTGGTTTTCCTCTTGCACGATGGCGTGGATTCGCCCCGTGCCCTGGTATTTGAGCAACAGGGGAATGGCGGCGGCGACACAGCAAAAGCTGTCGACCAGCATCTGTCCCATGGGCACGACAGAGCCATCGGGCCCGACCAGGTGCTCGACGCCAAAGCAGTGATAGCCGACGGCGTTATAGTCGGCGATGGCACGGAACATGTTCCAGGCGTTGGAGCCAAAGGGAGCTGACTCGGGCACAAAGAGCGGGTTGTCCGGACGGGCGTAGGCGGCGCAGATGGCCTCGTAGCCCCGCGAATCGGCGATATAGATGTCGGGCGCAATGAGGTCGATGTGTGGCGTGAACCATTTATAGATGTCCAGCGTCTTGACGACTGCGCCGCCGGAGGGGTAGCTGTCGCCGGGGTTGCGCCAGTACATCTCGCCCAGCCAGACGTTGATGTACATGGGGATGTTGTGGATCGCTTTGCCGGCCTCAGCCAGGCGATCGATGTAGGTGGCGATCGACCAGGCGCTCATCAATTCGCCGCCGGCCCAGCCAAACAGTTCAGGCCAGGCCCCGGCCTCTTGGCTGCCCGCTTGCTGCCACAGGTCATAGACGTGGCCCTTGCCGGCGGCCTTCATCTTGGCCACCAGTTCGCCGGGGACCGGCCCTTCGAACGCGGCCTGGCCCAGCGGACCATAGTCGCGATCGGCGCCGAGGATGCCCGGCTCGTTCTCGATCTGCAGGGCGATGACTGTGTGCTCTTGATCGTTCTCCTTGAGATGCCGACAGAGTGCGGCAAAGGCCGTACGATCCGCCTCAAAAGTGGCCTGGCAGTGCGAGGAGAGCACCCAGACGTCCTTGCCGGTGGGGGAAAGGACGCGCGCAAAGCGCTGCGGGTTTGTTTTGACCCAGGCCGGAGCGTACTCCATGTTGCCGTTCTTCCAGGTGGCAAACCACAGGAGTACGAGCTTGAGGCCGTGGCGGCGCGCGCTGGCCAGCAGCGCGTCGACGCTGGCCATGTCGAACCGGCCTTCCTCGGGCTCGATCTGCTCCCAGTACACCGGGATCTCGAGCGTGTTGCCGTGCAAGAGCTTCACGGCCTGGAAGGCCGTCTCTGACTCGGCATCGTTGTAGCCGCTCGAGTTCTTGGACTGGCCGCCCACGGTGAAAAAGGGCTTGCCGTCTACTGTGAAGGGTCGAAATACGTCTGTCATTGGATTGTCACCTCACGTTGTGTAGTGCTTGTAGGGGCGAGGCGTGCCTCGCCCCTTGACGGATGGCGGATCAAACCTGTTCCCACAGGTCGCGGATGTAGCGGGCTGATTCGGCCAGCGCCTGGCCCTTGTCCGCGCCCATCACGCGGCACTCGAGGGTCATAAAGCCGTCGTAGCCGATCCGTTTGAGAGCTGCCAGGCCCGGCTTGAAGTCCAGATGGCCTGCTCCCGGCTGGAAGCGGTTGCTGTCGGCCAGGTGCACATAGCCGAGGTAGTCTGCCGTATCCTCGATCGCCCGGCCGAGGTCGATCTCTTCGATGTTCATGTGAAAGAAATCGGCCATGAACTTGATCCCCGGGCTGCCCACGGCCCGGCAGATCTCTGCCGCCTGGTCCAGCCGGTTCAGGAAGCGGCTCTCGTAGCGGTTCAAGGGTTCGAGGAGGACCAGCGCGCCTGTCTCCTCGGCGACCGGCGCGATCTCGGCCAGCTCTTGGATCAGGATCTCGCACTGCAGCTCGTACAGCGTCTTGGGCGGCTCGGGTGGCGCGATCTCGGGCACGCGGACGGGGACCACGATCGAGCCGATGGCGCCCAATTCGGCGGCCTGTTGCAGGCCCGTCTTGATCTGCTCTACCGCGGCCTGCCGGGCCCCCTCGTCGGCAGCCAGCAGCCCGCCGCCGCCCCCAAAGATACAAAGCTGCACATTGCTCCCGGCCAGCGCCTGCTTGAGCGCCGGTAGGCCCAGTTC
>JAFGOG010000374.1 GCA_016926595.1 Anaerolineae bacterium | reverse complement strand
GATGGGGTGGATCGTAGAGCTTGGCGCCGGGGTGGTGAGGGTACCTGTATTCCCCTCTGCTGCCGTTAGGGAACTGCCGTTCTGTCCAGCGCTCACCGAGATCCCCGTCGAGGGAAACGCTGGAGGCGTTGCGGTCGCAACCTCTACCGCGGGAGTGACAGAGGCCTCCTCCGGGGGATCGGTGGGCCGGGCAGTTGGCGATCGGCTATTGTCTTTCTGCCCAGCATGCGGCGATGGAGGCGAGGTAGGCGCTACTGAGCCCCCCTCAGCAGTGGGGGCAAGAAGCGGTTCGGCTGGTGTGGTCGCACTGTAGAGATCATGGAGATCCTCATCAGTGGACCTTACAGGGAACAGGCCTGCTATGGCGATGACGCTCGTTACGAGGGCCACCAAGAGCCCTAGCAGCAGCCCTCTACTTGGAAGGCTAGAAGACACCAGGCCTGCCCTCCCACTTGCAGCCTTTGGCCTCACGCAGATCCCCCGCCCTCGAGTAGGGGAACAACCTCCAGATCGTCATGGCAAGGGCCTCTGCCGAAAATAGGTTTCTTGCAGCGGCATCAGATCGGCAGTCGTAAACTCTTGAACCAGTGTAAAAAAGTCGCGTGACGTGGCCAACTGGTAAGCGTAACGCCGCGCGTACTCCTGCAGAAAGATAAAGAAGGCTGGATCTCCCATTGTCTCCCGCAGATCCCGGACGAACTCGGCGCCTCGGCGATAGACGGCGTTCATATAGTCGCGGTTATTTCGGAATTGGTAGATGAGCATGTCGATCTTGCCCGCTGGTGCATATTGGCGGATCTCGGTGTCCCACCACCAGTCTTTGTCGCCGGGCAGGTAACGCTCATAGTACAGGTAGGAGCTGTACTGGGCCAGCGCTTCGTCGAGCCACGGCTCTGATACCTGGTCGCTGCCTACTAGCCCATAGAACCACTGGTGCGATACCTCGTTGGCGGTCAGGGAAATCAGGCTGGTCCGGGCTGTGCCGTCATACTGCTCGTAGAAGGTCGAGCCGAGGAAAGTCAGGCCACTGAATTCGAGGCTGCCGGCAAAGTCGGCCTCGCACAGGCGGTAAGCCGGGTAGGGATAAGCGCCGTACAGTTCGGTGAATAGCTCGAGGGCTTTGGCTGCCGCATCGAGAACCGCTTGGCCTGCTACCTCGTGGCCGGGAAAGTAGTAGGAATAGACCATCTGGTAGCCGACCGGGGTGGTGTCGATCAGGTACACGTCGCTGGCCGCCAGGGCAAACGACCTGGCGCGTTGGGCTTCATAGTGCCAGCGATTGCCAGTGCGTGTTTCGACTCCCGTGCCGGCCAACACCACGCCCTGCGTGGTCGAGATCGTCACATGATAGTCGGCGACCTCGGTCACGTATGGATCGCCAACCGGGAAGTAGGATAAACTATACCAGCCCTTATCTTGGCGGTAAGGCGCCACGACCGGATACCAGTTACCCAGGCTGATCGCTCGCTTTGAATAGCCAAAGCTGGCGTCGCTGAACTCGGCATCCGCTTCGATGCGAGGCAAGCTTAGTGTATAGCTCAGGTAGAGGGTGACATGCTCGTCAGGCGGCAGCTCCTGAGGCAGAACCACCTTCAATGTCACGTCGAGGGGAAAGATCTCGGGCTGGACCATCTCGCCGTCCACGGCCAGCTTGATGTCGTTCAGGGTAAAAGTGCCCTTGCTGCGGTTGGGATGGACGTTGAGCATCAGGTCGGACAAGGTTGTGCTGGTGACGTTGGTATAGTCGATCTGCTGGCGCACATCGAGCCTATGCTCGGTATAGTTGAGATTCACGTCCATTGTGTACGCTGTCCCGTCAAAAGTCGGCAGGGGCGTGGCGGTAGATATGGGCGTTGGGCCGCCCGTGGGTTGGACTTGGCCGATCGTCTGCCGCTGGTACAGGTAGACGGCAGCGATACCCAGAAAAACGACGCCGATCAACAACAACAGCACATCGCCGATGATCGAGATGCGGCCGCGTTGTGGCTGGGCAGGTGCGGAAAAAGGCGCAGATGGCGCCTTTTTTGTCTGGGTTCTGCTCCATCGCGCCCCGCTCCGCTTCACCGACTTGGACTGGTCGTAGAGAGCCACTATCCCTTCTGGCTCGAGGCCCAGGTAGGACGCATAGTTGCGCAAGAACCCGCGTATATGCGATTCACTGCTAAAGGCGCCGAACGATTCAGATTCCAGCGCTTCCAGGTAGGCGCGCTGGATCCTGATCCCTTCAGCCACCTGGTCGATTGTCAGCTCTTTGGCTTCGCGAGCTGCCTTTAGACGCTCACCCAACTCACCCATGTAAGTCAACAATAGATGCCCAAGATATACCAAGCCTATACGGCAATGTCCCGGCGCTGGAAGGCAAACAGAGATATGAGAAAAAAGATGGCGGTTAGGGCTAGCAGGATGCTGGCGTCACCCCATTTGATGCCTTCGAACAATGCAGCGGAGCTATCGTAATAGTGGAACAATGCGATCGACCGGTACGGCTCGAGCACGTCCACCGTCTTGCCGAGCGATTCCAGAAAGTAGGAACCGATGATTACCACCAGCGCTACCATGTTTGCGAGCCGGCGGCTTCGGAACAGAACCGAAGCCATCAGTGCTAACGCCCCGCCGGCCAAAGTGATCGGCACGATGTTCATTGTAGCCAGTATTATCCGGCCCAATTGACGAGTCTCGCCGATCATCGCCGAGCCGCTGACGAAAAAGAGGGCGACCAGCACCATGATCAACACTGTAGCAACGGCAAAGGCAGCGAACTTTTCGGTCACTACCCGCCAGCGGTGGATTGGGTGAGACAGCAACAGGTCAAGTGTGCCCTTCTCCTCCTCACCGGCTATCAGACCGGTGCCGACGACGACGGCAAAGATGGCCAGGATTGGCGGGCCGTAGCTGAACAGCTCGATATTCAGCCAACCGGGGTAGGTGCTCAATTTTGTGAAATCGCCGAAAAAGCCGGTCAGCGCAGCAGGGTAGCCCGTGAGCATCTCCATCAAGGCAGCCGTCTGGTCTTTGAATGACGGGTACAAGAAGACGACCATCCAGCCGAGCAGCCCAGCCCCGATACCCCAGCCCAGGATCTGGCCGCGCAGATCGCGCAACGTCTTGGTGAACAGGTTACGCAGCCACATCGCCGCCCTCCTTGTCGGTCGCTTGCTTGCGGTAGTAGGCCAGAAAGATATCCTCCAGCGTTGCCTGCTCGTAGCGCATGTCGATGAGCTCAAACTGCGCCGCCCGCTTTACTACGCCGTCCAGGCTGCCGGGCGCCTCGTCCACAAAAAAGCGCAGCGAATTCCCGGTTTGTACCACGTCGCGCACGCCCGGCAGATTCAAGGCTGACGGTGATACTGGTTGGCTGAAGGTCAACTCCATCTGGCGCAGCCGCTTGCGCTTGAGTTCGGCGATCTCTTCCACAGTCACCAAGTGCCCTTCGCGAATGATACCAACCCGGTCACAGACACGGTCCACTTCAGGCAGGATGTGCGATGACAAAAAGACAGTTCGTCCTTCAGCCCTGACCTCGTCGATCAGGCGGTAGAACTCTTGTTGGATGAGTGGATCGAGCCCGGTTGTCGGCTCGTCCAGGATCAGCAAATCGGGTTTGTGGGCAAAGGCCTGGATCAATCCTACCTTCTGCTTGTTGCCGTGCGAAAAGGTGCCCACCCGACGCGACAGGTCCAGGTCCAGCCGTTGGGCCAGTTCATCTACCCAAGCCCAATCCAGCCCACCACGCAGGTTGCCGAGGAAAGTCAGCAGGTCGCGGGCGGTCAGGTTGCCCCATAACGCCAGTTCGCCGGGCAAGATGCCCAATTGGGCCTTGAGCTCGGCGGCGCGACCCTGCACCTCCTGGCCGAACAATAGGGCTGTTCCGCGCGTCGGCCGGATCAGGTCCAGAATCAGGCGGATCGTCGTCGTCTTGCCGGCACCATTGGGTCCCAGATAGCCGAACACCTCGCCCTCGCGCACCGATAGGTCGAGATCCTCTATACCACGCACCTTGCCGTAATACTTGGTAAGTCCTTTGGTCTCGATGATCATCGCCCACCTCTCCCCTGATGAGGACCTCTGTCAACACGCTCGGCCGGGCCGGTGTGCTATTGCCAGTAAAAGACCCACTCCTCACTGGGAGCGCTAAATGGGGTGAACGTTTCTTTGCCTTCAGCGTCGACTGCTTTGCGCGCCAGGCGTACATTCCAATAGTAGGCCCGCCCGGTCTCCTGGTCGGCCTTGCCGTACAAGCCCTTGTCCACGTACCAGTACGCCTCCTGGACGCAAACCTGGGTTACCTCTGTGTTGCCCTGGTGGGTGTAACGGACCGCCACGAGGTAACACTCGCCCGGTTTCAGGGTATAGCTGCTCTGCCAGCCGAGCCGGAAAGTATCGTCCTGGCCGTGCGGCGAGCCATTTTCAGGCTCGATCAGTACCGGGGAAGCGACGGTGGGCATGGGCGTTGCGGTTGGCGCGGTGGGTGTGGCAGTGGCCCGTCGTGTCGGCGAGGGCGTGAAGGTCAGGGT
>JAFGOG010000373.1 GCA_016926595.1 Anaerolineae bacterium | reverse complement strand
CTGCCTCAGGCCAACGGTCACCCGTCGGCCGTCCTGAACCCCCGTTACACCTTTGATTCTTTTGTCGTCGGCGCGGGCAATCGCCTGGCCCACGCTGCCTGCCTGGCCGTGGCCGACAACCCGGCCCACGCCTACAACCCGCTGGTTATCTATGGCGGAGTAGGCCTGGGCAAGACCCACCTGCTGCATGCCCTGGGCCACGCCATTCAACGCCAAGGCCTGTCGGTTCTCTACCTGTCGGCCGAGTGGTTCACCAACGACCTGATCAACGCCATCCGCGCCCAGACGACCGAGGCGTTCCGGGTCAAATACCGCAACATCGACGTCCTGCTCGTGGACGACGTTCAGTTCATCGCCGGCAAAGAGCGCACCCAGGAAGAGTTTTTTCACACCTTCAACACCCTTCACGGCGCCAACAAGCAGATCGTCATCTCCAGCGACCGGCCGCCCAAGGCGCTGCTGGCCCTGGAAGAACGCCTCCGGTCCCGCTTTAACTGGGGGTTGATCGCCGACATGCAGGCGCCCGACCTGGAGACGCGGATCGCCATCCTGCGCAACAAGGCCGAGGCGATCGGCTTTCGAGTGCCGGCTGAAGTCCTGACCTATGTCGCCCACCAGGTGCCGAGCAACGTGCGCGAGCTGGAGGGGGCGCTGAACTGCGTGCTGGCCCACGCCAGGCTGGTGCACGCGCCGCTGACCCTCGAGATGGCCCAGGCCGCTCTGACTGGGCTGCTGGGCGCCCCGTCGGACCTTTCGCCGGAGCAGATCCTGGCCGCCGTGGCCCGCCACTACAAGGTCTCGGCCGAGCAGTTGACCGGACCGAGCCGGGCGCGGGCGGTGTCTGTGCCCCGCCAACTGGCCATGTACCTGATCCGCCGCGAGACCGGCGCCTCCCTGCCGGCTATCGGCGTACTATTGGGCGGGCGCGACCACACAACCATCCTGCACGGCTGCACCAAGATCGAGACCCAGATCGAGGCCGACGAAGCGCTGCGCCGCGACTGGCTGGCGATCAAGGGCAAGCTGTCGGAAGGCAAAGCCGCGCGGTAGATGCCGCCTGGCGTCGGGGCCACGAAGAATGAAAAAGCTGCTAATACCGCAGGCAGCGTTTTCAGAATCTTGAACTGCAGCCGTACTGCTTTGCCGGTCTACTTGAATGGGAATTGCGAAAAACATGAAAAAGAAATGCCAATCGCGCGTCGCCTCTTGGTTGACCAATGCAATAGTAAGCATCTTGCCCAGACTTCAAACCGATAGAGCCGACCTGACAGATATTTACTTTTGCTACAGACTCTTGCTGGGGCGTAGGGCAGAAGACGAAGGGTGGCAGAATTGGTCTCGACACGTAGCCTTGGGGATGACTGCAAGCGAGCTTGGTACGGCGTTTTTCGAGTCCTCGGAGTTTTGCAAGAAACACTCTTTTCGAGCAAGTGCCCGCATTCAAACCGACGACTTTGCAATATATGTGGATCTCAACGACGCACCAATTGCGGATTCGATCTCTCAACGCAAAGTATACGAACCTCATGTTACGGCTGTCATGAAGAGATTGCTGCAACCGGAACACGTATTCCTGGATATTGGATGCAGCATTGGGTGGTTCACCTTGTTGGCGGCTTCGATTGTGAGAGAAGGTAAGGTCATTGGGGTCGAACCAAATCAGAACAACCTGCAACTCCTCTACCATAGTATTTATGTAAATTCGTTTGACAACATAGTCATCTTTCCATACGCTGCAACTGATAGATCGACGCTTCTTCAACTGTGGGGTCATGCCGCATATGGAACTGTCCATACTGCTATAGACTCTAGCCACGACTATGTGCAGGGGGTTGCGATCGACGATCTGCTTTCCGATGAAGCCAGGCTAGATGTTGTCAAGATAGACATAGAGGGCCATGAACCTATAGCACTTCAGGGTATGGCAAGAACAATACACAAGCATAGACCAATCATTGTTACCGAATTCCACCCCCAAGCGGTAGAGGATACTGGTAATCGTGACCCTCATGAATACCTGGAATCGCTCATAGGGATGGGGTATAGGCTTGCGGTGATCGAGCTTACCGGCAATGTGACGGATTTTCTTGAGCCATCTGAGATCATGGATCGCTGGCGCAAGCTGAACCAGCAACTCGGCACCGACGGTATCATGCATTTGGACATACTCGCGGGACCAATGGAAACCGATCTCCACAGGTTATTGGAGGTGCGCTAGGCAGTGGGTTAACGCAAGCAAAAAGGGCCACCGGAGATTTCCGGTGGCCCTCTTGATCTATGGGGTCGGGCGGCCTACTCGTTCTTCAGCACGACCGGCAGATAGACATAGTGCATCTGAGGCGCTACCGTCACGCCGAGCGTGTCCGTCACCATGGTCATACCCCCGCAGTTGGTCGCCGTCACCACCACGGTATAGTCGCCGGGGATAGTCCAGCTATACACCGCCTTGGTGTCAGTCACGCCGTTGCTCCACGCCACTTCGATCGGCAGCGTGGCCGTCGGCGGTCCCAGGGTCACCGAATAGGTGCCTGCCTCGTCCACCAGTAGCTCAATCGGTCCAGCCACCGTTGCCCCGGCCAATTCGACGCACAACACCTCCACGGTCAAGGTAGCGGTCACTGTGGCGCTTGGGCAGTTGGTGGCCGTCACCGCGATCGTATACAGGCCTGGCTCGGCCCAGCCATAGGTGGCAGACGCGCCCGTCGCGCCGTTGCTCCACGTCACCTCGATCGGCAGCGTGGCGCTGACCGGCTCCAGGATGGCCGAGTAGACCTCCATCTCTCCGGCCATCAGCTCCGCCGGACCGTCGATGGTTGCCCCGGTCAGGCCGGTGCCGTAGGAAGGCAGTGGGTAGAACTCGGTCGCGCCGTAGGGCGGATCGCAGCCGTTCTCCGAGCGTCCGCCAAACACCCACAGCCCCGGCAGGCCATCGTCTGGGTTGGGCGTGCAAAGCGGGATAAAGGTGCCGGCGTTGTTCACCCGGCGGTCGTTGAGGTCTGGGAAGCCCTGGTCCCAGGTGCCGGCGCCGATGTCGTAACTCATCGCCTCGCGCGAGATATCGGGCCAGTCGCCGCCGCCCGCCGTGAACAAAAAGCCGTCCCACGGGGCTTTGCCGCTCCGCGTGTCGTCGTCAAAGCCAAACGCCCGCCCTTCCGCGATCGCCAGCGGCAGGGAGCCAAGGGCTGTCCAACCAGCGGCCAGGTTGGCCGTGTTCAGCACTTCGACGCTGTCGGTGGGTACCAGGTCGCCGCCCACGTAGCCGCTGGTGCCGCCGATGGCATAGATCTTGCCGTTCTGTACCGCCGTCATGACATAACTGCGGGGCACGGCCAGGGTGACCCCCAGGTCGGTCCAGCGCGAGCCGGAGGGCTGCTTGGGGTCCAGGGCCCAGGTGCCGCCGTAAAAGTAGGGGGATACGCTGGTCTCCCAGCCGCCAAAGACATAGATGATATCGTCAACCACGGCGCTGCCCATGCCGCCCACCCTATAGCCGTTCACCATGCCGGACCAATAGTCGGCCTCCGGCAGCGACTCGACCTGGTTGATCTGCGGATAATAGCGCTGCACCAGGCCAGTGTTTGCCCCGCCCCCATCCTTATTCGTCCCGCCGACGACATACACCGCCGGCCCGCGGCCTGTGCCGTCGTTCAAGACCACGTTCGAGTTATAGTTGGACACGTCCTCGATCATGTTGGCCCCGGTGTCGGCGTAAGCGCCGGTCACCGGGTCGAACGCCCAGATGTCGGGCAGTTCGCTGGGCGCGCTGATGCGCCCACCCATGAAATAGACCCTGTTGGCCCACGGCTCGCCCGCCGGTCCGGGCACAAACGCGGCGTCGAACCGTTGGTACTGAAAGGGAGAAGGAGGGCCATACTGCCAGGTCGCCTCCTCGGCGCCGCTGCCGGCCGTCGGCGCCGGCAGCGCGATGAACATCAAGCAGAGCACCATCACCATCGACAACAAAGAACTGCGCTTCATGTCAGCTACTCCTCTCTGCGTAAGGATACTGTTGCATCTTTGCCACTATTGCCATCTGCTGAAAGCCGGGCCTGTCCGCCGCTCAGTATAATAGAGAGCGCATCGGTTGTCAAAAGGGAGCCAGACACCCTTGCCAAACCAGAGACCCTGCCGAATCCGGCAGGGCCTCTATACCCATTATTCCTGCAGCGCCTTCAACCGCGCCTCCAGCCGCGCCCGGCGCTCGCGGTGAGCAGCCAGCTTGCCCCGCTGCTGCTGCACCACCTGCGCCGGTGCCTTCGACGTGAACGCCTCATTGGCCAGCTTGGCCTCGGCCTGGCGGATCTCCCCCTCGGCCTCGGCCAGCGCCTTGCCCAGCCGGGCCACCTCCTGCTCCAGGTCCACCAGCCCGGCCAGCGGCAGGTAGGCCTCCACCCCGCCGGCTACCAGCGTCACCGCCTGCTTGGGCTTCTGGTCCAGGCTGCGGGCCAGGACCAGTTGGCCCTCGTCCAGCCGGCCCAGGAAACACAGCAGCCCGCGCTGCGCCTCCAGCATCTCCAGCCGGTCCCCGGCGGCGATCACCGCCCGAATCCGCTTGCCGGGCGTCACCTCGAACTCCGCCCGGGCGTTGCGGACCTGGCGGATTAGGTCCATCACCAGCTCCATGTCGGCCTCGGCCTGGGCGTCCAGGCGGGCCGTGTCGGCTGCCGGCCAGGGGCGGATCATCAGCGCCTCGCCCCACCCCTTGCCGCCGGGCCAGGCCGCCTTCAGGTGCTGCCAGATCTCCTCGGTGACGAACGGCATGTAGGGATGAAGCAGCCGCAGGCTTGCCTCCAGCGCCGTTACCAGCGTCGTCTGGGCCGCCGCCTTGGACTGCAGGTCGCCGCCAGACAGCCGGATCTTGCACGCCTCGATGTACCAGTCACAGTACTCACCCCACAAAAAGTCGTTGATCCGCCGCCCCGCCTCGCCATACTGGTAGGCGTCGAACAAGTTGGTCACGTCGGCGATCAGGCCGTTGAGGCGGCTGGCGATCCACCGGTCCGCCAGGTCATAGGCCGCCGGCGCTGCCAATTCCTCGCCGGCCGGCGGCAGGTTGGCGACCACGAACCGGGCCGCGTTCCACAGCTTGTTGGCAAAGTTGCGAGCGCCCTCCAGCCGGCGTGGGTCGAGGTTCATGTCGTTGCCCGGCGTCGAGCTGGTCAGCAGCGTGTAGCGCAGCGCGTCGGCGCCGATCTCGCCGATCAGGTGCATCGGGTCGTACTGGCTGATATTCTCCATCGACTTGCTAATCTTGCGGCCCTTCTCATCTCTGACCAGGCCGTGCAGGTACACCGTCTCGTACGGCGCATGACCGGTCATCTCGATGCCGAGCATCATCTCCCGCGCCACCCAGAAAAAGAGAATGTCGTATGCGGTCTCCCGCATCGTGGTCGGGTAGAAGCGGCGCATGTCGGGCGTGTCGTCGGGCCAGCCAAGCGTGCTGAACGGCCACAGCCCCGAGCTGAACCAGGTGTCGAGCACGTCGGGGTCTTGGCGGATCTGGTCGCTGCCGCAGTGGGCGCAGATCGTCGGTTCCTCCATGCCGCAGGTCTGCTGCCCGCATGCATCGCAGTACCACACCGGAATGCGGTGCCCCCACCACAGTTGGCGGCTGATGCACCACGGCCGGATCTGCTCCATCCACTGGAAAAAACGCCGTTCCTCGCGTTCGGGGATGATCGTCGTCTCGCCGCTGCGCACCGCCGCCATGGCCGCCTCGGCCAGCGGTTTCACATTCAGCCACCACTGGGTCGAGATGCGCGGCTCGATCACCGTGTCGCACCGCTCGCAGTGGGCTACACTGTGGTGATACGGCTCTGTTTTGATCAGCAGCCCCTCCCCCTCGAAATCGCGCACCACGGCGTCGCGCGCCTCGTAGCGGTCCAGCCCGGCGTACGGGCCGGCCAGCTCGTTCATTTTGCCCGTGTCGGTCAGCACCGTCGGCGCTTCCAGGTTATGGCGCATGCCGATCTCATAGTCGTCCGGGTCGTGGGCCGGCGTCACCTTGACCGCGCCAGTGCCAAACTCGGGGTCCACCGCCTCATCCTCGATGATCGGGATGCGCCGGCCCATGATCGGCAGCACGGCGGTGCGCCCGATCAGGCCGGCAAAACGCTCGTGCCCGGCGTGGGTGGCCACCGCCGTGTCGCCCATGATCGTCTCCGGGCGGGCGGTGGCCATCTCGATAAACTCAGTCGCCCCCTCGGCCCAGCGGCCGCTGCCCCACGGCTGCTGCGGCCCTGGCCAGTCGTCGCTGACGATCGGATAGCGGATCGTCCACAAATAGTCGTCGTGCTCCTCCGAGATCGCCTCCAAGTCCGAGATGGCGCTCTCGCAGCGCGGGCACCAGTTCACCAGGTAGGCGCCGCGGTAGATCAACCCCTTTCTATACAGGCGCACAAAAGCGGTCCGCACCGCGTGGCTCAGGCCTTCGTCCAGCGTAAAGCGCTCGCGCGTCCAGTCACAGCTCACCCCCAACCGCCGGGTCTGCTCGGTGATACGGGCATGGTAGACATGTTTCCACTCCCACACCTTCTCCACGAACCTGTCGCGGCCCAGGTCAAAGCGGGTCACGCCCTGCTTGCTCAGCTCCCGCTCCACCACGTTCTGGGTGGCGATGCCGGCGTGGTCCGAACCGGGCAGGAACAGCGTCTCGCGGCCGCGCATCCGGTAGTAACGGGTCATCAGGTCCTCGATCGCCGCCACGATGGCGTGTCCCAGGTGCAGCGCGCCGGTGATGTTGGGCGGCGGCAGGGTGATGCACCATGCTGGCCGAGCTGGGTCGGCCAGGCCCTTCTCGACCAACGTCTCGGGCCTGAAATAGCCCTGCGCCTCCCACCAATCGTACAGCCGCTTTTCAGTGCTTTGTGGATCGTATGTCTTGTCCATCTTCTTCTCACCTCAGTCTCTTGTGTGTTGTGTCTGTATCACGCAACGTAGCAAATTGGCAAAATCCCCTTCACTCTCCTCTTCACGCCCCCTCGTTGCGTGTTGTGTGTTCATCACACAACGCGCAAAACAAAAAGGCCCCCTTTCGCCCTCCTCTTTACGTCCCCTTGTTGCGTGTTGTGTGTACATCACACAACGCGCAAAACAAAAAGGCCCCCTTTCGCCCTCCTCTTTACGTCCCCTTGTTGCGTGTTGTGTGTTCATCACACAACACGCAAAACGAAAAGGCCCCCTTTCGCCCTCCTCTTTATGTCCCCTTGTTGCGTGTTGTGTGTTCATCACACAACACACAACAAAATAAAACCCCCTCTCGCCCTCAAGGACGAAAGGGGTCGCCTTCCGTGGTACCACCTTGCTTGGCAGCGGCCAGCTCCTGAGGAGCCGTGGCCCTGCCCACTCTGTTGCTGTAACGGGCGCACCCGGGTTGACCTATATGCTGAGCTTTCAGCCAACCGACTCCCAGGCGACCTTCGG
>JAFGOG010000372.1 GCA_016926595.1 Anaerolineae bacterium | reverse complement strand
TCGATAGAGGAAGAGGTGCTGGCCTTTGTCGCGCAGGCGATGGAGCGGCTTTTCGAGTCTCCATCCTCGGCCACTCTAGCGCCGGGCATTTCATCCGACCAACTGCTGGCAGACCTGGAGCTGCTCGAATGGATCGTCGCCGGCCAGCCTTCCAACCGGGTCCAGCTCCTGAGCGACATGCGCGACCGCTATGCCGCCCGGCCCGCCCCCGGCGGCCGGGAACAGCTCGCGCTGGAGCGCCAACTGCTCGATCGGGTTGTTGCGCTGCTCGATGCCCTCGACGCCGTCGCCCAAGAGTAGGAGGAACACCAGCATCTTGCTGGCCTTGCCGTCAAGATGACAGCGGTCCGATCAAGTGGCTGGACCGCCAGCATCCTGCTGGCCATGCCGTCGAGATGACGGCGGTCCGATCAAGTGGCTGGACCGCCAGCATCCTGCTGGCCATGCCGTCGAGATGACGGCGGTCCGAGCAAGTGGGTGGACCGCCAGCATCATGCTGGCTTTGCCGTTAAAATGACGGCGGTCCCTGTTAGCCTAGTCCACTCGCACTAAAGATGTTCCGCTATGTGCCGGTGGGGCCTGGGGTTAGCTAACGCAAAAGCGCTTGCTCTTGTCCAGCGGATGTGCTATACTCAAGTCAGCAACATCCCGGATGGAGGTTACTGATGTCAGAAGAAGCGCTCACCATTACCGTGCCGCCTGCGTTAGTCCAAGAACTGGACGCCACCACGCAAGAGTTTCTGATCGAGATCCTGGAACGCGGACTGCGGGCGCTCAAGATTGAGCGAGTGCTGGATCGCTACGCGCAGGGGGGAATGTCTTTTGGCGCAGCGGCGCACCAGGCAGGCATATCTCAATCTGAATTGGCCCGCCACGCCTACGCACGGGGTATGGAGCCACCCTTTAGCCCTGAGACCCTCGCTGAGGAATTGAGTTGAGTGAAACGTCGCCTGTGCTATGCGACGCTGGCCCTTTAATGGTGTTGGGCAAGCTAAATCGACTCGATCTCCTGGCAGATCTGTACCAGGAGGTCCAGATTCCGCGTGCTATCTACAATGAGGTCGTCACACAAGGTCTGGCGCGAGGTGCGCCAGACGCATTCACGGTGCGTCTGTTCTGGCAACGTCAAGCGTGGCCTATCATAGATGTACCAGTCTCACTGTTCTCCGCATATACACCCTCTGTCATCCTTGGTCCGGGAGAGACCGAGACATTGGCTCTGGCGCAGACGTTGTCCGATCCGCTCGTTTTGCTGGATGACGAAGCAGCGAGAACTGAAGCTCGTCGGTTGGGTCTGCGTATCCGGGGTACGCTCGGTACACTCGGCCTTGCCTACCGCCAGGGTCTGCTCTCGTTTGACAGCTTTGAGCTACTGCTCCGTGAGATCGCCGCCCGTCCCGATATCTGGATTGGTGCCAAGCTGTGCGAACAAGTGCTGGCCTCGCTGCGTTCGCCTGGCGACTGAGAACTTGGCCTGTCTAGTCGTACTTGACCGTGAATGGAGTATAATCTGGCGATGAGGGCAACGGAGACGGATGCTTTGCGTCCAGCAGCACAAGTATGTGTTCAACGGCTTTGATTTCGACGAGCTGGCCAACCTGGCGCCCGATCCGGCCTATGACGACATTTTGCGCGAGATGGCGGCGCGGATGTGGCATCGTATTCGCGAGACCGACGGCTTTAACATGTACAACTCACACGATGGGATGTTCCGCTACGCGCCGGTGGGGCCAACCGTGGGCAAGGGCCGATGCTACGTATCGCCGAGGCATGGTGGGCGCAACTGGTCCAGTAGCCGATCGGCCAGAGAGGTGATAAAAGCCTGTAACTCGGCAAGGGCAAGCGGAGGGGTCGTCGTGGGAAGAATGTGCAGGCGGCGGACCTGAAGCAGCGTTCCGGCCATATAGAAGGGCTGCAAGCCAAGGTCTTTCTCGCGTGCTTTGGCGAGCAAGTCCTCAACAGACCGGCTTCGCGCAATGCAAGGTCATCGAGCGTAAACAGGTCCAGATCGACGCTCAGGCGGTGGTGCAAGTGAAAGGCCGCCAGCGCCGTTCCGCCGGTCAAAAAGAATCGCTTGCCAGCTTCAGTCGCAAAGAACTGTTCGAGGACGGCAAGCTGCAAGGGAGTCAACCACTTGTCGTGCGATACAGACTCTTGCTTATGCGGCATCGTGCGTCCACCGATCAAGTGCATATGCCCAGAGTTCTCGATCTTGCGCACGGCGAAAAGAGAGCTGCTCAAAGCTGCGGCGGATGTCTGCCACCGTCAGGTACTGCCAGATATCGTCCCACTTGGCATATTCCAGGATACGAGAAATGACCCAGGCCTTCTCTGCCGGGTCGCCCTGGCGCACGATCCGCCGGATGTCTTGCTCCGAGAGATCATAATCCCAAAAAAAGTAGAGTCGATGGCGAGGCATGGCACCAGGCTCCGCTGCCAGGCTGTCTGGTAATGCGTCGGCCAGCGGATCGTGTGTTTTCTGATTGCCTGAGGAATCCGCAAGAGTGCTCATAGCCTATGCCTCAAGTATACTCTGTTCGTCCATCTTGGTCAATCTGATTGACCGTAACACAGCGGGACTTGGCGCGCCATGAGATCCCTCGTCCATTTGGAGGCCAACAGCCGATCCACCTTGGATTTGACCAGCATCCCCACTGCACGACCATGCTACTCTATCCACCCGGCACGTGCAAGCGGGTGATGTTCGTGGATCTGCTCTACACCCTGTCCCGGCCGTTACGCCGAGGCGGGTTTGCTGCTATTAAAGATGTCGCGGTGCAGCTTCCATTCCCCTTCCACGCGCTTCCAAATGACGATAAACTTGCCCGCATCCAGTTCCGTTCCGTCCTGCGCGTGGAGCGTGTACGTGCTGACCTCGATGGCCGTGTCGCCGTGTCCCTCTACTTCGCGGGTCTCGATCTTGGCCGTCGCAATGCCCATATCCATCGCGCCTTGCCAGAACGCCTGGATGGCTTCTCGGCCAACCATAAAGCCAGCATTGGGCGGCAAGAGCTGCCCGCTTGCGGTATAGAGGGCCGCCAGGCCCGCCGCATCGCCTGCTCGAAAAGTGGCCATAAAGGTCTCGTTCGCCGCTGCAATCGCCTCTCGGACATCCTGTGACTTGGACATCTCACTGTACTCCTTTTGATTCCTTACTCAAACAGACGGGCCGCTCTCTGTCACGTGGGCGCGCACCCACTCCTCCAGGGAGGTCAGCTCGATTGGATACCGCTGCAGGGTCGGCCTCACGTCAAAGAACTCGCCGTGCACGTCCACGTGCAGGCTGAGGGCCATGACCTGGCTCAAGCCGGGGTGAACCGGGCGCAAGAGCCGCGACATCACGTTCAAGACCAAGCGGGGGACGTGACGCACCTTGGCCTTGCGCCCGCTCACCCGCTCGTACAGCGCCACGACCTGCATAGGGGACAGGTTGTCCGGGCCGCCGACCTGTAGGGTCTGCCCGCGCGCATCC
>JAFGOG010000371.1 GCA_016926595.1 Anaerolineae bacterium | reverse complement strand
CTGAGGCGGCGCAGGCTATGGTCCAGGCGATTGACACGCATGATCTGAACCGGGCAGTTCTCGCCGCCTGCTCCTGCTGCCCGATCGACCAGGTGTGCTATAGCTGCACCTACCAGCGCGTCCGGTGCAAGGATAACCTGGGCGTGTTCCATCCGGGTCCTGGATCCCGTGCAATATGGGAATTTGTGAACATTCGCGAACAGTGCGCCTGGGTCCATCCCAGTGACCGGCAGGCAGCGACGGCCAAGGCCATAAGGCTGGTTGCCGCGGCGACAGCCAAGGCTCGCCTGGCAGCCCCGAACGCTGTGGATGTCAGGCCTGTAGATCGGTCGGCGCTGATCCTGGGAAGCGGCGCGTCGGCGCGCGCCTGCCAGAAAGCTTTGGAGACGCAGGGCATTGCTATCCAACACATCGCCGGGCTGCCGACCGAGATCCGCCGCGCGGGTGGGCGCTATACCGTCGCGCACAACAAGGCCGCCTGGCAGGCAACAGCCCTGGTGCTGGCTCCGCACGATGCCGGCGAGATGGATCGCCTGCTGGCTGCCTTTGGCGAGGATGGTTACCGGCCCCGCACCGACCCCACCTGGGGCGGGCTCGACACGCACCGGCCGGGTGTGTGGCTGTGCGACCCGGCCCAGGCGACGGCGATGTCCGGGGCCGCCGCCGCGGCGCGGGTGGCTGCCTGGCTGGGCCGCCTGGCTTGGCAACCACAGGCTATCGCCGCCGTTGTAGATGCGGCTCGCTGCCGGGCGTGCAACACCTGTGTCGAGATCTGCGAGTTTGGCGCGCCGCAACTGGTGGGCGAAGAGCCCCAGCGCAGCTCTTGGATCGATCCGGCCATTTGTACCGGTTGTGGCACCTGCGCGGCTCACTGCCCATCGGGGGCCATCACCGCCGGATTCTGCCCAGATGCGCAGCTAGCGGCCATGCTCGAGGCCGCCCTGGCGTAAGGAGGCTGCAATGGCAGATCCAACGGAGATCACGCAGATCACGCAGATCCCCGTCAGGGGACCCGCTAGGGGACCCTTTAGGGGAAAGGTGGTCGTTTTCACCTGTAACTGGAACGCTTACAGCGGATTAGAGGCCGCGGGAGTCGATCAACTGGAGTATCCAGCGTCTGTCTACCCGCTAAAGGTGATGTGCCTGGGGCAGATCAGCCCCGGCATCATCCTCAAGGCTCTAGAGATGCGCGCCGATGGGGTGCTGCTGTTGAGCTGCCCGCCGGGCGAATGCCACTATCAGTTTGGCAATCGCCGCGCGGAGGAGCTTTTCAAGCAAGCGCGTGAGATGGCGACTCTGTTGGGCTATGGCGACGAACAGCTCAAGATGGATTGGGTGGCAGCCGGCGATGGCCAGGCTTTTGCCGAGAAGGTGCGGGCTTTTGTGCTCGGGCTGAATGAAAAGCGGGAGTAATATGATCGAACACAGCATGCGCGATATCATAACCCGCAACCGGGCCTGGTATTGCCTGGATTGTGGCAAGTGCAGCGCCGTGTGCCCCATCACCCGTTGGGAAAAGCGCAGCTATACGACCCCGCGTCTGTTGGTAGAAAAGGCGGTCGACGGGCGGATAGAGGAGCTCCTGGACGATCCCCTGTTCTGGTCATGCCTGACCTGCAAGCGGTGTAGCGAGCTGTGCCCATCGGAAGTCTATTTTTCCGAGTTCCTGCGCGACGTCCGCGCTCTAGCCCGCACTGGTGGCCGCTCGGGGGAGTGCACGCACGGCGATGCCATCCACACGTGGGCGCGGATGATGACCGATCCCGATTTGCGCCAGGATCGGCTGGGCTGGCTGGACGGAAGCCTGAGGGTATCGGATAGTTCGGACACTGTCTATTTTGTCGGCTGCCTGCCCTATTACGACGTGCTGTTCAAGAAGCTGAATATCGAAGGGGTGGAGATTGCTCGGGCGGCGGTCAAGATATTGAACCATCTGGGGATCGAGCCGCAGGTGATGGCCGGCGAGCGGTGCTGCGGCCACGATCAACTGTGGGAGGGGGACGTCGAGACCTTTGACGCCCTGGCCCGGTTGAACCTGGAGCAGCTCAAGGCAACCGGCGCCAGGCGCATCGTGACCACCTGCCCCGAGTGCGCCCGCACGCTGAAGGTCGATTATCCTCGGCTTGTCGGGGCGCACGGGATGGAGGTCTTGCACATCTCGCAGCTACTCGCCGACCTGGAATATGATATCCCAAAGAACGGAGATCACGCAGATCCCCGTCTGGGGACCCTTCAGGGGACAGGTGGGTGTGTCACCTACCAGGATCCTTGCCGCCTGGGCCGCCACCTGGGGATCTATGACGCGCCACGATTGGCGCTGGCCGGCCTGGGGTTTGACCTGGCGGAGATGGAACGGACGCGCCACGCGAGCCTGTGCTGCGGCACCAGTTGCTGGACGTCGTGCGGCCAGGTCAGCAAGAACATCCAGGTCGAGCGGTTGAAAGAGGCCAAGGCCACCGGCGCCCAGATGCTGGTCACTGCCTGCGTCAAGTGCCAGATCCATTTCAAGTGCGCGCAGGATGACCCGTCGTTGCGCCAGGAGATCGGCATCGACATTCGCGATCTGACGACGTTGGTGGCCGAGCGGTTATGACAATCCAAAAGTTACGGAAGGAGATATATGACTTCTGAGACAAAGCGCAATATCGTCGTCATCGGTATGGGGTACGTCGGCATTCCGGCGGCGGCTCTCCTGGCCGACGTGCCGGGCCACAAGGTCGTCGGCGTCCAGCGGCGGTCCACCCGCTCGGGTTGGAAGATCGACTGGATCAACGCCGGCAAGAACCCGTTCGAAGGGGATGAACCGGGCATGGACGAGCTGATGGCCCGGGTGGTGCTGGACAAAAAGACCTTCCACGTGACCGACGACTATGCCGTCTGCCAGGACGCTGACGTAATCCTGATCGACGTCCAGACGCCGACTGACACCAACCGCATCCCGCAGTACGTTTCGCTGCGAGAGGTAAGCGCCAAGGCCGGCAGCTACCTCCGGCCCGGCGTGCTGGTGGTGATCGAATCGACGGTCGCCCCGGGCACGACACAAAACATCGTCCAGCCAATCCTGGAACAGGAATCAGGGCTGAAAGCGGGCGCCGACTTTGGCCTGGCCTTTTCCTACGAGCGGGTGATGCCCGGCAAGCTGTTGGAATATATCACCAACTTTCCGCGGGTGGTGGGGGGCATCGACGAGGAGAGCACCCGGCGGGCGGTGGAGCTGTACCGGACGATCGTCCGCCAAGAGATCACGGCGACCAGCGTCCTGGCGGCCGAGCTGGCCAAGACGATGGAGAACGCCTACCGCGACGTAAATATCGCTTTTTCCAACGAGATGGCGCGTGTGTGCGAGGCGATGGGCGTGGATGTGTACGAAATCCGGCGGTTGATGAACGCCCGCCCTGATCGGAACATGCACCTGCCGGGCGCCGGGGTGGGTGGGCACTGCCTGCCCAAAGACTCGTGGCTGCTCAAGTTCGGCGTAGATACCTATGGTAGGGTCCAGGCGCCGGTGCGGATGATCGCCCTGGCGCGCGAGATCAACGACGAAATGCCGCTGCACCTGGTGGACCTCACGGTGCAAGCGTTGGCCGAGCGAGGCGTTGCGATGGACAAGGCCAAGGTGGTCGTGCTGGGCGTGGCCTACCTGGAGGACTCGGACGACACGCGCAACACGCCGGCGATGGCGGTGATCGATGCGCTCCAGGAAAAGGGCGCCAGCGTGGTGGCCCACGACCCTTATGCCCGTGAGCTGGATGGCTATGAGCTGACGCGCGACCTGGATCTGGCGCTGCAGGGCGCAGATGCGGCAGTCATTGTCACCCGGCATCGGGTGTATTATGATCTGGACCTGGCCTGGCTCAGGGGGATCATGCGCACGCCGGTCCTGGTGGATGGGCGGAACGTGTTTGACGCGGAGCCGGTGCGGGCGGCAGGTTTTACCTATAAAGCGATTGGGAAAGGCTAATGTAGCCCGCCCTGCGGGGTTTTTGGAGGAGGTCAAGTTGGCGACACAGGACTTGCGCATCGGCGTGTTCGTATGCGATTGTGGCTCGAACATCGCCGGGGCGGTGGATACCGAGGCGGTTCGCGAATACGCGGCGACCCTGCCCGGCGTGGTCGTGGCGGTGCGGAACAAATACACCTGCGCCGATCCCGGGCAGCAGCAGATTCAGCGCACGATCCGCGAGCACCATCTCAACCGGGTAGTGGTGGCTTCCTGCTCACCATCGTCCTACGAACCGATCTTCCAGCAGTGCATCGAGGAGGCCGGGCTGAACCGCTACCTGTTTGAGATGGCTAACATTCGCGAGCACTGCTCTTGGGTCACGCCCAACGATCGGGAAGCGGCCACGCGCAAGGCGAAGGACATCGTCCATGTGGCGGTGGCGCGCTCGCGGTGGCTCTATCCCCAGGAGGAGGAGCAGATCACGGTCACCGATGCGGCGCTGGTCATCGGCGGCGGGGTGGCAGGCATGCAGGCCGCCCTCGACTTGGCCGACGCCGGCCACCAGGTCTACCTGGTGGAGAAAAAACCGTCGATCGGCGGCATCATGGCCCAGCTCGACAAGGTGTATCCCGACATAGAATGCAGCATATGAATCCTCGGTCCCAAAATGATGGATGTCGGTCGACATCCCAAGATCGAGCTGATGGCCTATTCGGAGATCGAAAACGTTTCGGGGTATGTCGGCAATTTCCGGGTCAGCATCCGCAAGAAAGCCCGTTACGTGGACGAGAAGGAATGTACCACCTGCGGCGACTGCGCCAAGGTCTGTCCGGTCGTAGTGCCCGATGAGTATCAGATCGGGCTGGGCAGCCGCAGGGCGATCTACATCCCCTTCCCCCAGGCCGTGCCGTCGTCCTACATCGTCGCCGCCGACGAGTGCCTGGGTCAAAACCCGATCGCCTGCGGCAAGTGCATCGAGGCCTGTGAAAAAGGGTGCATCGACTTTGACATGCAGGACGAGATCCGCGAGGTCAAGGTCGGCGCCATCATCGTGGCGACCGGCATGAACGTCTACGACCCCCGCAGGCTGGACGAATATGGCTATGCCCGCTTTCCCAATGTCGTCACCAGCCTGGAGTTCGAGCGGCTGATATGCACCGGCGGGCCGCTGGAAGGGCACCTGGGCCGCCCCAGCGACCTGCAACGGCCGCGCCGCATCGGTTTCGTCCAATGTGTCGGCTCGCGGACCCAGGACCCGGAGCGCGGCAATCCTTACTGCTCCAACATCTGCTGCATGAACACAGTCAAAGCAGCCCAGTATTTGAAAGACAACTATCCCGACACCGATGTCAGTGTCTTTTACATGGACATGCGCGCTTTTGGCAAGGGGTTCGAGGAGCTGCTGATGCGCAGCAAGAGCAACGGCGTGCATTACGTCCGCGGCCTGCCGGGCGAGGTGTGCGAAGACCCGGCCACCGGCAACCTGCGGCTGACGGTGGAGAACACGACCGCCAACCGCCTGGAGAACCACGAGGTGGATATGCTGGTGCTGGCCGTGGGGGCCACGCCGGCCGCCGACACCGAAACGGTCCGCCAACTGATCAGCCTGTCCAGGTCGCCCAACGGCTTTTTGAAAGAAGCCCATCCCAAGCTGCGCCCGGTGGATACGCCGACCAAGGGGGTATACATCGCCGGGGCCGTCGAAAGCCCCAAAGATGTGCGGGAGAGCGTGACCCAGGCCAGCGCCGCCGCCTCGCGGGCGTCGATTCTGCTCAACAAGAGCAGGTTTTCGGTGGAGGCGATCACCGCCGTGGTGGACGAGGCGCTGTGCAAGATGTGCGGCCAGTGCGCCGACGTCTGCCCCTTCAAGGCCATCACCTGGCAGAAGAAACAGGTGGCACGAGTCATCAGCGCCCAGTGTACCGGGTGCGGCACCTGCGCCGCCGAGTGCAAGTTTGGCGCAATCGAGATGCGCCACTTTTCGGACCAGGCGATCTATGCCCAGATCGACGCCATCCTGGATCAAGATCCCCTGGGCAAGATCGTCACCTTTGCCTGCAATTGGTGCTCCTACGCCGGGGCCGACACGGCCGGGGTGGGCCGCATGGCCTACCCGCCCAACGCCCGCATTATCCGCACCATGTGCTCCGGCCGGGT
>JAFGOG010000370.1 GCA_016926595.1 Anaerolineae bacterium | reverse complement strand
GTCTGCCGCGCCGCCTATCACTTGCGATTACACCTGCAATGGGGTATAATGCTGGTTGTCTGATGATTCAGGAGTGATGGTTATGTCACACGAGATCGGCGCACGGATCGCCCGGGCGATGAACTGCCTCCGGTCCGAGACGGCGTTCGACGGGCGGCTGGGTCCGCCGCGGCCTCTGGTGGAGCGGATGGCGTTTTGTCACACGCCGGGGTTGGGTCTGGCCATTGTCGAGGGGTTTGAGGTAGCGTGGGCTGGTGGATTTGGCTGGCGCGAGGCGGGCGGCGACGAGCCGGTGACGGCCAGCACGCTATTCCAGGCGGCGTCGATCAGCAAGCCAGTTTTGGCGCTGGCGGTGATGCGCCTGGTCCAGGACGGGGTTTTGGATCTGGATCGGGATGTGAACGACTATCTCACCTCGTGGCAAGTGCCGGCGAACGACGGCTGGCAGCCGCGCCTGACGCTACGGCAATTGCTCAGTCACACGGCGGGGGTCACGGTGCACGGCTTTCCGGGCTATGCCGCAGCCGAACCGACGCCAAGCCTGGCGCAGGTGCTGGAAGGCGATCCCCAGGCCAACACGCCCCGCATTGAAGTCAACGTCCTGCCCGGCGTCACCTACCGCTATTCGGGCGGCGGCACCTTGATCGCGCAGCAGGTGGTGATCGACCGGCTGGGCAAGCCGTTTCCGCAGCTCATGCGCGAGCTGGTGCTGGAGCCGCTGGGTATGGCCGACAGCACGTTTGAGCAGTCACTGCCTGCGGACTGGGCGCTGCGGGCCGCCACCGGCCATCCATACAAGGGCAATCCCCTGCCTGGCCGGTACCACGTCTATCCCGAGATGGCGGCGGCCGGGCTGTGGACGACGCCGGCCGATCTGGCCCGGGTGGGCGTGGAGCTGATGCGGGCCGTGAGCGGCCGGCCACCGGCGCTACTGAGCCAGGAAACGGCGCAAGCCATGCTCCAGCCGCAGCACGCCGGGCCGGGCGAAGGCTACCAGCCGGCGATCGGCTTTTTCCTGGAGGGAGAGGAACAGGGCCGCTATTTCTATCACAGCGGCTGGAACGAGGGCTTTGTGGCGCATGCGCAGTTCTTTCCAAGCAGCGGCCAGGGTGTGGCGCTGATGCTGAACTCGAACGAGGGCAACGACCTGATGTTCGACATCGGGCGCGCCATCCGCCGCGAGTTCGGCTGGCCGGGCGCGCTGCCCACTGCCAAGACGGCGGTTGAGGTGGCCGGCCTGGAGCGCTACGCCGGCGAGTATGTGACCGGGTCAGGGATGGAGCTGCGAGTGAGCGTCCAGGATGGGGCGCTGTGGCTGCAGGCTGGCGATCAGCCGCCGCTGCCCATCTATGCCAACGCCGAGCTGGAGTTTTTCGCGCGGGTGGTGAATACGACCCTGGTGTTCCGCCAGGATGAGGCTGGCGAGATCGCCGGGCTGACGCTGGAGCAAGAGGGGCAGGGATTTGAGGCGACGAGATGCACAAGTGAGGAGAATCCGTGTCAGTCGTCGTAGTCACCGGCCCCGCCGGCCTTGTGGGGGCGAATCTGGTACGCACCCTGCTTGCCCGTGGACAGCCGGTCCGCGCCCTGGTTCACCACGACAGGCGGGCGCTGGAGGGGCTGGATGTGGAGATCGTCACCGGCGACGTCCAAGACCCGGAATCGTTGCGCCGTGCATTCGCCGGAGCGGACCTGGTCTACCACGCCGCCGCCCACATCTCGATCCTGATGAGCGACTGGGAACGGCTGGCGGCGGTCAATATCATCGGGACCGCCAACGTGGTGGATGCTTGTCTGCAGTGCGGCGTGCGCCGCCTGGTGCATTTCAGCTCGGTTGATGCCCTGGAACACGATCCATCCGGAAAACCACTGGACGAGTCACGTCCGCTGGTCAGATCCCAACGATACCCGCCCTATGCCCGCTCCAAGGCCGTTGCCGAGAGGCATGTGAGGCAGGGGCTGGCGCGAGGGCTGGATGCGGTGGTCCTGTACCCCAGCGCCATCATCGGCCCCTACGACTACCGCCTGGGGTTTCCCAACGCGGGATTGCTGGCGATCTGCAATGGCAAGCTGTGGGCGCTGATCGATGGGGGATTCGACTGGGTCGACGTCCGCGACGTGGTCGACGGCGCTATCCAGGCCGCAGCGCGCGCCCCGACCGGCGGGCGTTACGTATTGTCGGGCCATTGGGCATCGCTGCGCGACCTGGCGGTGCTCGCCAACCAGGTCAACGGCGTCAAGGTCCCCCGTCTCGTCCTGCCCATGTGGGTAGCGCGCCTGGGCGCGCCATTTGTAGCGGTCGGGAGTATTCTGGCGGGTAAGCGCCCATTGTACACCAGCGCCGCGCTCCAGCCGCTGAGCGGTAAACAACGCAGCAGCCACGCACGGGCAACGCGCGACCTAGATTACTGCCCGCGTCCCTTGAAAGAGACGATTGGCGACACCTGGCAATGGTTTGAAACCGGCAAGTGATTGGGGGCTGGATGAGCGAGCATTTCCTTTTCGATGCGCTTCTTATCGGCCTGTTGTTCTTTGCAGCGGCCACCGCTGCGGTCCTGTCCTTCATCCCCGCGCCCTACGGGCGGCACGTACGAGGGGGTTGGGGTCCTACCCTTGAGAACCGGATTGGCTGGGTGATCATGGAGGCCCCTGCTGCTGTGGTGTTCGGCGCGTGCTTTGCCACGGGCCAATATCGAGACACACGGACTGCCTGGGTCTTTTTCATTCTGTGGGAGGCCCATTATGTTCACCGCAGCTTGCTCTATCCACTTGAGCTGAACAGCACGAGGAAGCGGATGCCGGTTGTCATTGTCAGCATGGGGTTTGTGTTCAATGTGCTGAACGGCTATGTGAATGGGCGCTATCTCTTTACGTTTTCCGGTGGATACGCAAACCAGTGGTTGGCCGACCCGCGGTTTATCGCGGGCCTGCTGTTGTTTCTGGCAGGTTTTGCTATCAACCGCCAGGCGGATCGCACACTCGGCCATCTTCGCCAGCGTAACGCGTCCGGGTATGCGATCCCCTACGGTGGGTTGTATCGCTGGATCTCCTGCCCCAACTATTTTGGCGAGATCGTCGAGTGGGGTGGCTGGGCCCTGGCGACCTGGTCGTTGCCAGGCCTGGTGTTTGCGGTGTGGACGGCTGCGAACCTGGCCCCCCGAGCGCAAAGCCATCACGCCTGGTATCGCCAGCAATTCGCCAGCTATCCGCCTCAGCGCAAGGCGTTACTGCCTGGGCTGTGGTAGAGACCGCTTGTTTTTTGGCGGCTCTATTGACTAGGGCGCAGAGTGTGGTATAATAGAGGTATCCTTATCCGGGTCCGCCGGGCTTAACAGTGAAAGGGGAGGACAATGGCAGAAAGTGTTTACAAGGTAATCGAACTGATTGGGACCAGCACCGAGTCGTGGGAGAAAGCGGCGGTAGCCGCCATCGATACGGCCATGAAAACGCTGCACGACCTGCGCATCGCCGAGGTTATCAAGATGGATATGCAGATCGAGGATGGGGAGATCGTCGCCTATCGAACGAAGGTGAAAGTGTCGTTCAAGTATCACGAGGAGGAGGACTGAGCCGGCCCGCGCACAGATACCCTCGATTGGACGGGCGCTTGGTAGGCGTCTAGGGGGGAGGCGGTCCGCTGGGCACGGCCATGATCCCGATGACGCCCGGCCCGGCATGGACGGCCAGCACTCCCTCCGTCTCTCGCAGCCAGATGCGCTCGCGAGGGAAACCGATGCTCTGCGCCAACTGCTCAGCTACCTGTTGTGCAGTCGGCAGGTTGCGGGTGTGGACCACGGCCAGGTGATCGAAAGGCCCCATCTGTTCGATCATGCTCAGCACCCGGGCCAGCGCGCTCTTGAAGGAGCGGGCTGCGCCTGACAGCCGCAACTGACCTTCCTCCATGTTGATGATGACCTTGATGTTGAGCGCCCGCGCCATCCGGTCGGCGACGGCGATAAAGGCGGCTGCCCGTCCGCCGCGCCGCAGGTTTTCCAGGGTATCCAGCACGATCAGCAGCCGCATCCGGGCCCGCAGGCTCTCCAACAGGGAGAGGATCTCCGCCACGGAGCGCCCGGCCTGCGCCGCCTCGGCTGCGATCAGGGCCTGTACTCCCTGACCCAAGGAGAGCGACAGGGAATCAAAGACGGTCACTGCCTCGCCGAAGCGTTGGGCGGCCAAGTGCGCGGCGTTGAAGGTGCCGCTGTGCTTGCTGGTGATCGTCAGGCACAGCACCTGCTTGTCCAGGGCGACCAGCTGTTCAAACACCTCTTCGTAGGCACCTACTGGCGGTTGGGAGGTCTGAGGGTGATGGGGACCGGCCGCCTTTTCCCAGAACTCGTCCGCCGTCAACTCTCCGTCGCGATAGACCTCGGCCCCAAAGTGCACGGTCAGGGGAACGACCTCAATGTCGAATTCCTGCCGTAGTTGTGGTGGCAGGTCACCACCGCTATCGGTTACGATCTTGACCGTCTGGTCCATGTCTGTCTCCAATATCGCTTTCTGAGAAACCGGTTGTCTCGGACATCAGCAGGAATGAGAACACCGTAACCGGTTGAGGGATTCGAATTGCCGCCTGGTTCTTTGTGCTCCGCAAGCAGCCGCGAGCAACCCTGTATGTCAAAATGACGGTGGCGCCAAAGGTAGGGGCGGCCCCACGTGGCCGCCTGGGCGGATCTAGGCTGCCGTCGGCACGGTAAAGCTGAAGGTGGTGCCCTTGCCGGCCTCGCTCTTGACGACAAGCTCGCCACCGTGCAGAGCCACCAGGCCGCGGGTGATCGACACACCCAGGCCGGTACCCGGCTGATCGCGAACCAGTGGCTGGTCGGCGCGGAAGAACTTTTCCTGGAGGCCGGCCATCTCCTGCGGCGACATGCCGATGCCGGTGTCGCTGACGCTGATTACCAGGTGACCAGGCGGCACTTCCTGCTGATCGCGCCCATCCACGGCGATGCGGATGATGCCGCCTTCCGGCGTGTATTTGTAGGCGTTGCTCACCAGGTTGGTCATGATCTGCACCAGGCGCTCCCGGTCACCCATCACCGGCGGCAGGTCGTCGGGAACGGCCACCTCGAGGGTGTGGTGGCGGGCGTCGATCTCGGTGCGGGTATTGATCAGCGTTTCATCGATCACCTCGCGCAACTGAACCGGCTCCAGCTTGAGCTTGGTGCGGCCCGCCTCCAGGCGTGAGATCTCGAGCAGGTCGTTGACCAGCTTGCCCATGCGGTCTACATTGGAGGTAATGACTTGCACGAACTGGGTCTGCATTGGAGCTAGCTCGCCGCCGATGCCCATCGTCAGCATTCTGGCGTAGCCCTGCATCGAGGTCATCGGCTGCTTTAGCTCGTGGGCTACAAAGTCGATGAATTCTGACTTGGCCTGGTTGGCCTCGGCCACACCCTCGTATAGCCGCGCATTCTCCAGGGCGGCGGCAGCCTGGTTGGCCATTGTCTGAACCAGGCCGATATCGGTCGGCGTAAAGGGCTGGTCTTCGCGGGACTGAAATAGTTCCAGCATGCCGACCACCTCGTCGTGGACAATCATCGGCACCATCAGCAAATGCCGGATGCCCTGTTCCTGCATCAAGCGTACCTCGGCCGGATCGACGTCCAGATCGCTAACTTGGATGCTGATCGGTTGGCGGCTCTCCAATGCTCGGCGCGAGGCCGGATAGTCGACCAGTGGATAAACTATCGGCGTCACCTCGCGCTCCCCGCGCTGCCGCAAATCGACGTCTGGCTGATCTCGGCTATAGTCGAGCATCGTCACCAGGGCGTCCTGCTCCCGGTCCCAGCTCGAGATGGCGCAGCCTTCGGCATCCAGAATAGCCGTCACCTGCCGGGCGATGATATGCAGCACCTCGTCCACGTTCAGGGTAGTAGATAGGGCTGCGCTGGTGTCGAAAAGCACGCTCAGCTCCCTCAATCGCTGCTGCGTCTCCCGGTACAGCCGTGCGTTTTCGATGGCAAAGGCGGCATGGTCGGCCAGGCGGCGGATAAAGGCCAGATGCTCGTCATTAAAGGCGCCCACCTTGGGGCTTTCGACGTCGATGACGCCGACGACCGAGCCTTCGCGGCGAATGGGGACCGTGAGCTGGGAGCGGGTTGCAGCCAGGGCGGGGTAATAATCGGCGTCCAGGCTTACGTCGTCGACGAGGGTCGGCTCGCCGGTTCGGATCACACGTCCGGCGATACCTCGGTCGAGAGGCCACGGTTCCAGCCGATGGTAATCGGCGGGGAATCCCCGGCTGGCCAAAAGCAGGAGACCCTGGCGGCTGGCGTCGTGCAGCCCTATTACGCCGACGGTCGCCCCCGTGCCCCGCAGCGCCCAGTCGAGGGTCATGTCCATGACCCGGTCAAAGTCGAGGGCGGCGTTCAGCTCCCGGTCGATGCGCTGCATGGTTGACAGCTCGTCGACCCGTTGGGCCAGGGCCTGGTCGGTCATGGTGTACAGGCGGGCGTTTTCGATGGCTACGGCGGCCTGGGCGGCAAAGGCGACCAGCAGGTCGGACTCACTTTGTTGGAAGGGGGTGCCGTCGCGATGGTTGATCGCCTCGATGACGCCGATCACCCGATCGCGGCTCATCATCGGCGCGCACAGTATGCTGCGAGTGACCAGCCCGGTATCCTTGTCCACGTCCCGTTTCCAGCGGGGGTCGGACTGGGCGTCGTTGACGATCTCTGCCTGCCCGCTCTGCGCCACGTGGCCGGCGATCCCGCTGCCCAGTGGGTGACGGCGGCCGATCAGAACCTGGCTGCCGCCCGCACCGCCAGGACTACTGGGCTCCAGTTGTTCGGGAACACCCAGGGCAACCTGGAAGATCAGATCGCCCGATTCCTCGTCCAGCAGGAGCAGCGAGCCGGCCTCTACGTCCAGGATCTCGACTACCTTGTTCATGATCAGGTTCAGGACATTGTCCAGGTCGAGCGTGGAATTGATCGTCTGGCTCACCTCGTTCAGTGTGGCCAGCTCGGCGGCGCGGGCTTTCATCTCTTGATACAACCCTATCCGCTCGATGGCGGCGGCGGCCTGGTCGGCGATGGCCAGCATAACCTGGACCTGTTCGGGGGTGTAGCGATAGTCGGGCTGGAAGCTGGAGACGTTAAGGACGCCCAGGACCTGATCGCCGGCTATGAGCGGCGCGCCCAGCCACGCCTTGCCCGGTGTGCCGCTGGCCGAGACGCCCCGCCGCTGGCATTCGGTCAAATAGTCGTCAGTGATGATGGGCGAGCGCTGGCGGACGATCTCGCTGGTCAGCCCGGTGCCCAGCGGCCAAGTCTTGAGCGCAGGCTCGCGGCGCTCCCCCTCTTCGACATAGTAAGCGAAGGTGAACTCCTGGCGGCGGGCGTCGTACAGGGCCACGTAAAAGTTATCGACTCGCATCATCCGCTCGGTCTGGAGGTAGATCTGGCCTAGCAGATCGTCCAGTCCGCGTCGCAGGTCCACCGACTCGCCGATCTGTCTCAACGCGTCCAGTTGGACAACCCGCCGTTCCAGGTCGGCAAACAGTTGCGCATTGCGCAGGGCGATGGCCGCCTGACCGGCAAACAAGGCCAGCAGCCATTCGTCCTCATGGCTAAAGATGCGGGTTGGGTTGGTATCGACGACGTCGAGCACTCCCAGTACCTGGTCGTAGCCCATGAGGGGCACGCCCATGATGGCGTGAAAAGGAGCGCCTGCAAATGCGTCGGCTTTGCCGGCGAAGCGCTGGTAATCGTTGACGCGCAGCGGTTGGGCGCGCAGGGCAACCTGGCCGGCTACGCCTGTGCCACGTGGCAGCACGAGGCCGTCATAGTCACCACCCAGGTTGTGGCTGGCCACCAGGCGCAATTGCCGGCCATCGTCTTCGACCAGGTAGATCCCACCGCCAGTTGCGCCCAACAAGCGGGCTGCCCGCTCGATGATGGCCTGCAATAGGACCGGGAGATCCCGTTGGGCTGAGATGTCGAGGGCGGTTTCCTGGAGCGCGATCAGCTCTTCGGCTTGGTGGCGCGCTCCGGCCAGCAATTGGGCATTGTCTACGGCAATGGCCGTCTGGTTGGTCAAGGCGGTCAGGAAGGCGATATTGTCGGGCGAGTAGGGCTCACCCGACAGACGGGGACCGAGTGCGATCCATCCCTGCAGCCAGTCATTGCCCACTCCGCCAGCGTTCCGGGACAGCCGCGAGTCCCCTGACGGGGATCTCTGTCGCCCCTGCATGTCGCCTCGCTTGCCGCGCAGGGGCAGGAAGAGGACCAGGCCCAGGGCCTCCAGCTCGTTCCTTTCTTCAGCGGATAGCTTGTGCTCCACGGAACGAAGCTCGTCACCCAACAGGTAAAGGGGGTGGTCGAGGCTATCCAGCCAGCGGGCCAGACCGCAATCGGGTTCAAAACGGATCTCCTGGTCTGGCATCATGGCGAAACCGGCGCCCTGCTGTAGGGTGTACTGATCGATTTTAGAGTCGTACAGAAAGATGAGGGCCGGCGCCGAGTGACTGACCGGCTCGATCTGGGCGAGCAGCCGGCTCAAGATGGCCGGCAGATCGAGAGGCATCGTCGCCAGATCGCGGCTGAAGGTTTGCAGCGCCTGGCGATAATCAAAGCGGCGCCAGCCCAGCAACCGCTCGGCCAAGTGCTCTGCCCCCTTGCGTAATGGGGTGAGAGCAAAAAGGAGGATCAGAACCACAAATGCCAGGAGCAGGGACGGCCCATGGACAAGGCCGAGCTCTAACGTCCGGCCCAGGACCGTCAGGGCCAGAAGGTAGGAGCCGACACTGACGGCCACCAGGATCGTATAGCCCAATCCCCGGCTGACGAGCAGGTCCATGCCCAGCAGCCGGTAGCGCAGGATGGCGTAGGCGATCGACAGAGGAAAGATGACCAGGGTTGGCAGGTAGAGGGTGCTCTGAAAGGGAATTCTTACCCCCAGTCCAGATAGAGCCAGGAAGATAGCTATTGGCACAAAGGCCAAGGCGCTGCCGATCAGGATGATACGCACCTGTTGGCGCACGATCGGCGAGAGGGTCCGGCTGCGGGAGTAGAGCAGCAGGATGAAAAAGAGGATCACTGCCACACCCATGGCGACATAGTTCCACCGCCAGGTGGGGAGATAAGCTCGCGGGTCGCCAGCGGTGTAAAGCCGCAATTGCGACACGGCAACCAGTACCGCGGCGATCGGGTAAGGGACAAAGCGGAGCAGTGGCCAGCGGCGGATCACAGGGCCTTCCTCGGGAAAGACAAAAGCCAGGTGCACGAGCGCAGCAGCGGTAAAGGGCAGCGACGCCACCCAGATGCGCGTCAGGGTGTGGCTGGAGCTGATGTCGAACAGGGTGCCGGTGGCCAGGGCGACAAAGGCGCAAAATATGGCAAAGCTCTGGCCGGGGCGGTGATCGCCGCGCAGCCAAAAGACCCATATTCCAATAGCCAGGTAGATCAGGCCTACAGCATATGGCAGCCAGAACATAGTCAGCCAGTCCCTGAGCCGGAACTGATGGGCAGTGGTCTCGACAAAGGTGGGAACCGAGCTATCCTGCCGCTGAAGAGTCAGCGTGACACGCTGGCCAGGTGACAGGTTACGCAATACTTCGGCGAGATCCCTGTCACCGGTCACCGGCTGATCGCCGACCGCCACCAGGTAGGGGAACCCTTCCTGCGTGATGTTCGTGCTCCAGTCCGATCGGTGGTCGCCGCTGACCAGCAGAGTATGCTCAAACAACAGGTCCAGGAAGGGCAGCCGGGTCCAGCGCCACGCCAGGATCGGGGCGGCCAGCTCCACGGCGATCGTCGCGCACAACAACAGGGCGATCGCCAGCCAGCTAGCCTTTTCGTAGAGTGTCCGCTGGTTCCAGCGGCGCAGACGGACCATAGCGCCTATTTCTCCAACGCCTGGGAAATCTGATGCATCGACAGGTCGAGGCACCTCGGCTGGCTGACCACCTGTTCCAGGGGGGTCAGGGTGATCTTGTTTCCGATCAGGCCGATCATGACCCCGCCTTGGCCGTCGCGTATGGCATCGACGGCGGCCACACCCAGCCGCGTCGCCAACAGCCGCTCAAAGGCGGTGGGCGAACCGCCCCGCTGCACGTGACCTAGGACGGTGGTCCGCACCTCGAAACCGAGATCGCTCTCTCGCTCTTCCAGGTAATTGGCCACGGCTGCCATGCCCGGTTTGTACCCCTCGGCGACGGCAATGATGCAGTGCGCCTTGCCGCGCAGGTAGGCGTTGCGCAGGGCGGCGGCCACCTCCTCGGGACTCGTCTCAACCTCGGGCAGAAGGACCATCTCAGCGCCGCCGGCCAGACCGCTCATCAGGGCCAGGTAGCCGCAGGCGCGGCCCATCACTTCGATCAAGAAGGCGCGCTGGTGCGACGAAGCGGTATCCCGGATCTTGTCGATGGCGTCCAGCACAGTGTTGAGCGCCGTATCGACGCCGATGCACATGTCGGTGCCGGAAATGTCGTTGTCGATGGTGCCCGGGACGCCGACCACCGGGAAGCCGAATTCCTGGTGGAGCTTGAGCGCCCCCCGAAACGACCCATCGCCGCCGATGACGATCAACCCTTCTACGCCGCGCTCGTTCAGCCTGCGCATCGCCGTCCGCCGGCCCCGCTCGGTCTTGAACTCTTCCGAACGGGCGGTCCCCAGGATCGTCCCGCCCCGGCCGATGATGCCGCCCACTGACCGGGCGGTCATTTCCTCGATCTCGCCGTTGATCAGCCCCGAATAGCCGTTGTGGATGCCCATGACGGTCATCCCGTATGAGATACCCATGCGCACGACGGCCCGGATGCAGGGGTTAAACCCTGGCCCGTCGCCGCCGCTGCTCAACACACC
>JAFGOG010000369.1 GCA_016926595.1 Anaerolineae bacterium | reverse complement strand
TCGCAAGCTGTACCACACCGAGGCCAGGCAATATATCACTTTGGAGGGGATCGCCGGCCTCATCCGCCAGGGGCAGGAGGTCCAGGTAGTGGATCACGCCACCGGTGAGGACCTGACCGCCATCGTCCTGACTCAGATCATCGCCGAACAGGAAAGAAAACGCACCGGATTCCTTCCGCAGGCGGTGCTGACCGGGCTGATCCGGTCAGGGGGTGAGACGTTGGCCACCCTTCAGCGCACCCTTACTGCTTCGATCGAGCTGCTGTACCAGGCCGACGAAGAGGTTGAGAACCGGATCCACGCCCTCGGCGGCCACTACCTGGAACGGAGGCTCAGGGAGCGCGGCGTTCCTACCCGCGACGACCTCCAGCAGGTCGTCGCCCAACTCGAGGCCCTGTCCGAAAAGCTGGACAACCTGACCAGGTCATAAGGACTTGACCCTTACGACCTGGAGCGGGCTCGCGTCCGGCCTGCCAGGCTGGATCGGCCTCGATCTAGTACTTTTACGATCTTGCTCATAGTACCTCCCAAGGAGAGCGGCGGACCGTCACTTCGCCGTTGCCTGCCCTCGGAATTGGCTCATGTACAGGCCGTAGTAAAATCCCTTTTCGGCCAAAAGCCGGCGGTGATCGCCACGCTCCACGATCCGCCCTCCGTCGATCACCAGGATCTCGTCCGCCTCGCGGATGGTGCTCAGCCGGTGGGCGATGACAAAGCTAGTCCTGCCCTTCATCAGCCGCAGCAGAGCGCTCTGGATGTGGGCCTCGGTGCGGGTGTCAACGCTGCTGGTTGCCTCGTCCAGAACCAGGATCCCCGGACCGGCCAAGATAGTGCGGGCGATGGCCAGCAACTGCCGTTGTCCCTGGCTCAAGTTGCTGCCCCGTTCGGCCACCAGGGTCTGGTATCCGTGGGGCAGGCGCCGGATAAAGAAATCGGCATTAGCTAACCTGGCCGCCGTTTCGACCTCCTCGTCTGTGGCATCCAGGCGGCCGTACCTGATGTTGTCCATCACTGTGGCGGAGAATAGGAATGTGTCCTGCAACACAATGCCCAGTTGGCGCCGCAGGCTGTCCTTGCGCACGGTGCGAATCTCCTGGCCGTCGATCAGGATATGGCCGTGATCTATGTCGTAAAAGCGGGTCAACAGATTGACAATGGTCGTCTTGCCGGCGCCGGTCGGCCCAACCAAGGCGATGGTCTGCCCCGGCTCGGCCCGAAGGCTCACATCCCTCAGCACCGGCACGCCCTCCTCGTAGCCGAAAGAGACGCCATCAAACACCACCTCGCCGGCAATCGGGCGCAGGGCAGGCGCACCCGGCGTATCGACCAGCTCTGGCACCTCGTCGAGCAGCTCAAACACCCGCTCTGCCCCGGCGATGGCTGACTGGATCGAGTTGTACAGGTTGGCGATTTCGTTCAGGGGCCGCGACAACCTCCGCGCATAGTCCACAAAGCTGGCAATCGTCCCCACGGTGGCCAGCCCAGCAAAGGCCATCCAGCCACCGACGCCGGCGACGATGGCATAGCCGATGTTGTTCACCATGTTCGACAGCGGCCCCAACACCTGGGCGAAGGTCTGCGCCATCGTAGAAGCACGGCGCAGCTCGCAGTTCGCCGACTCGAACGCCTCAATGGCCGCGGCTTCCTGACCGTAGGCCTGGACCACCCGCGCGCCGGAAATGTTCTCCTCGATCAAGCTGTTCAGCTCTCCCAGCGCACGCTGCTGCCGCCGGTAGCCGCGCCGGGTCCGCTTGGCTACAAAAGTCGTCAGCGCCACCATCAGCGGCATTGTCAGCAGGCTGACCAAGGCCAGCCGCCAGTTGAGCCACAGCATGATGGAGGCCACGCTAACCAGCATCAGAAAGCTGGAAAAGAGCTGCGTCACGCTTTCGGTCAATACGGTGCTGATATTCTCCACGTCGTTGGTCAGCCGGCTCATCAGGTCGCCGTGAGGCCCCCGGTCGAAGAACCGGAGCGACAGGGTCTGGAGCTTGGCAAAGAGGTCGTTACGGATATCGCGCACGGTGCGCTGGGCCACCCCGGCCACAACGTAGGTTTGCAGCCAGGCCATGGCAGATGCCCCGGCGTACACACCCACCATAAGCCCGACCTGGCCGGCCAGCCCCGGCAGGTCCCCCTTCAGCATATAGCTGTCAATGGCCCGGCCCATCAGGTATGGCCCCAGCGAGTCAAAGGCAGTGCCGGCCGCCACCAGCAAAAAGACAGCCAGAAGCCCCAACCGCTGCCGGCGCAGATAGCCCCACAGCCGGCGTACAGTTCCCCGGGCATCCTTGGGTTTCTCCCCAGCGCCTATCGCCCTTGGCCTGCGCCCCAGAGGGATCTCTACCCTGCTTTCGCGGCCGCGGCTATCCTGAGACATGGTCCACCGGACCGTCGCCTAACTGCGACTCGTAGATCTCACGGTAGATAGAACTGGAGGACAACAGCTTGCGGTGCGTGCCTTTGGCAACGAGAGCGCCTTGGTCGAGCACGAGTATCTTGTCGGCGGCCAGCACCGTGCTGATGCGCTGGGCCACGACAAAGCTGGTATAGCCGGCCGGCGACTCGGACAGCGCATCTTGAATGCGAGCCTCCGTTTCTACGTCCACCGAGCTGGTGCTGTCGTCCAGGATGAGCACCGCCGGCCGGGTGAGCAGCGCCCGGGCAATGGCGATCCGCTGCTTCTGCCCGCCCGAGACGTTCACCCCTCGCTGGCCAAGGACGGTGTCGTACCCGTGGGGGAACTGGGCGATGAACTCGTGCGCCTGGGCCGCTTGGGCGGCAGCTATGACCTCCTCGTCCGAGGCGTCAGGACGGCCGTAGCGGATGCTGTCGCGGATGGCGCCCGAGAAAAGGACCGACTCTTGCAAAGCGATGCCGACCTGCTTCCTCAGCGCGGCTTTGTCCAGATCCCGTACGTCGACACCATCGATCGTCACCCGCCCTGACGTCACGTCGTAAAAGCGTGGGATCAGGTGCACCAGGCTCGATTTGCCCGATCCGGTCGCCCCCAAAATAGCCACCGTCTGGCCGGGCTCCACGCTGAAACTCACGTCGCACAGCACTGGCTCGCCGGCGTTTCCATCATAGCTGAAGGTGACGTGCTCGAACGCTACCCGGCCCTTGGGCACAGCGGCCGAGACGGGGTTGGCGGGGCCGTCAATCTCCGGCCGGCTGTCCAGCACCTCCTGGATCCGATCTGCCGACGCAATCGCCCGGAACAGGCGGATCAACAGCATACTCAGCATCATCAGCGAGAACAAGGTCGTCAGCAAATAGTTGACAAAGGCCATGATCCGCCCGACTTGCAGATCGCCCCTGAGGACCTGATTTCCACCGAACCAGATCACGCCCGCGATCCCCAGGTTGACGGTGAGCATCATGGCCGGCATGATCACCGCCACCAGCCGTGTTCCCGCAATCGACTGCTCCATGTAACTGTCGTTGCGGGCGCCAAATTGCTGCTGCTCATAGTCGGCCCGCACAAAGGCCTTGACCAAGCGCACGCCGGCAAGGTTCTCCTGGATCACGGTGTTCAGCCGGTCCAGCCGCCGCTGCAACTCGGCATACAGCGGCCGCGAGCGCCTCATCACCCATACAAGCAGTGCAATGACAAAAGGACTCAGCACCAACAGGATCAGGGCCAATCGCGGACTGGTGACCACCGCCATGATCAGGCTGCCGACGAACAGCAGCGGCGAGCGCACCAGAACGCGCAGCGCAATCATCACCACGTCCTGCACCTGGACCACATCGTTGGTCAGGCGGATCACCAGCGGCCCTGTCCCCAGCCGGTCCAGGTTGCCAAAAGAGAGCGATTGCACCTTGCGGAACAGCGCGCTGCGGACGTCGGCGCCAAAGCCTACCGACGCCCGCACGGCAAAGACCGTGCATCCGATGCCGCCCACCGCCCCGACGAGCGCCAGCGCGATCATTAGCAGGCCGGTGCTGAGGACGACGGCGAGGTCCATTTGGGCGAGGCCCACGTCGACGATGCGCTGCAGCAGGTAGGGCTGCGCCAGGTCCATGGCTACCTCGAGCACCATGAAGAATGGCGCGAGTATAGCCGCAGTCCGGTAGGGCCGCAGGTAACGGGCCAGGTTCCAGCGCGAGTGAGTCTGTGTCGGTTCTGTTGCCATCTTGTCGAGCTGGAATCACGGGGACGATCACCCCACACCGGGCACCGCTCCGGACAGGTCCAGCAGTTCTAAAGTTTGGACGGTCGGATCATAAGCTGGGAGCGCTTCTTTGTCAAGCCCGCCGTCCTTCATGTCCCAGGGCTACATCCTCAACCCACCATCTTTTCTGGGAACAAACCCTGTCCCTACATGTGTGAGAATAGTCCGACAAAGATGGGAATGTCCATCGCCGCATGGAACAGAATGGAGCCCCAGATACTATTCGTCTTCTGCATCAACCAGCACCACGCCAGCGACAGCGGCAGGAGCTGCAAGACCAGAAACACAAACTGGTCCAGGCTATAATCGGTAAAAGCGTGCATCAACACGAAAGGGATCGTCGTCACAACGTTCGTGGCCATCCTGCCCAAGAATGGCTCCATCTTGCCAAGAAACAAGCCACGAAAAACCAGCTCTTCATTCGACGCATTGGCCAGCACACAGATCAGCACCCACGGCGTCCAGGGTAAGACGCGCCCCCAGCTCAGGTTCAGCCCCTTGAAAAAGATCTCTGCGACGGGGATGGCCGTGGCGCTCATCACCGCAAAAGCGGCCAGTCCCACTGCCAGGCCCAACCGCAGGTTGCCGCGCCGAATATACAGCGACCCCAGACTTTGGCCCGCCAACCGGTTGAGCGCCAGGATGACGGCGATGCCCAGCAGCGAGCTCTCCAGCTTCTCGATCGCCAGGCCTGCCGGTGAGCCGCCTTTCACGTCCAGCGCCGGCAGGATCCACCTGCTGAGGCTGAGATAGCGGTCGATGCTGATCGCAGTCAGCGCCGTGAAAAAGGCAAACAGCACCAACCAGTACCGGCTGAACTGCTTGCTCCGGCGGGCCGCCAGCGCCGCAGCCAACAGCGCCATGGCGACAACCACCCTTCCAATTATGTCTACTTCCTTCTCAAAGATCGGAAAGAAGTGGCTAAAGACGACAAACACCACCAGCCCGCAGCCGAGGAACAACAGGAACGAGCCAATTCGATCTAGTTTTCTCACCTGCCCCCTCCTGGATTACAAGCTGGGCACAGTGTATCTTCCAACTGGGTGAGCCGTCATCCCCCAATTGGGTGACCAGGTAGATGATTCTCCTCACTGAGGCAGAAACCCGGTTTCTTGTAGAAACCGGGTTTCTGCGGTACAATAGATCGTCAAATACCGATGAGAGGTGAAACTGCAATGAAGCACGAAGAGGGCTTTTTTCAGGGCGTTCGGGGTACCCGCATCTTTCACCAGCGCTGGCTGCCAGACGGCGAGCCCAAAGCAGCGCTGCTGATCGTCCACGGCCTGGGCGAGCACAGTGGCCGCTACACCAACGTGGTCAATCACCTGGTCCCACTGGGCTATGCCCTTTACGGGCTGGACCACTTGGGCCACGGCAAGTCGGAAGGCACCCGCGAGTTTGTCGAGCGTTTTGAGGATTACACCGACACGCTCGACATCTATCGGGGCATGGTCAGCCAGGCCCAGCCAGGCAAGCCGCTCATCCTATACGGCCACAGCCTGGGCGGGCTGATCGCCACCACCTACCTGCTCGACCACCAGGCCGGCTTGGCCGGTGCGGTCCTCTCCGCGCCCCTGTCCCGCGTGCCCGAGAACGTCTCGGCCATGACCATCACCATGGGCCGGCTGCTGTCGCGCCTGGCACCCAAGGTCGGCGTGCTTCCCCTCGACGCCGCAGCCGTCAGCCGCGATCCGGCGGTAGTCCAGGCCTACATCGACGACCCGCTGGTCTTCCACGGCAAGACGCCGGCCCGGCTGGCCGCCGAAATGATGCGCGCCATGCAGCGCGTCATGGCCGAGGCAGGCAAGATCACCCTGCCCGTCATGATCTTCCAGGGCAGCGCCGACCGCCTCGACCCGGGCGACGGCGAGTTCCTCTACAACTCGGTGGGCTCGGCCGACAAGACCCTCAAGGTCTACGAAGGCCTGTACCACGAAACGCACAACGAGCCGGAGCGCGCCACAGTGCTGCACGACGTGGAGGAATGGCTGGGCGCGCACGTGTAGCGGCGTCGCAGCAACGAGGTGTAGCGCACCCGTGAATCGGCTGCACGGCTTTCGTCGCCTCAGGCCTGCGCCGTATCCGGGGCCTGGGGGACGGCCAATACCTTGTCCACCCGCCGGTCGTCCATGTCGACCACTTCGAACTGCCAGCCGCAGCATGGAAAGTGGTCCCCGACCGCGGGGATGCGTCCCAGGCACAGCAGCACCAGCCCGCCCAGGGTCTGGTAATGGGTCTCTTCGTAAGGCAGCGAGTCTATCCCCAGCAGCTCCTTGACCTCGTCCGCCGGCAGCATGCCGCTCAACAGCCAGGATCCATCCTCCCGCTGCACCGCCTCCGAGCCAGCAGGTTGATCCGCTGTCGGGATATCTCCGACGATCGCCTGCAGAATGTCTGCGGCAGTGAGAAGGCCTTCGAACCCGCCGTACTCGTCGATGATCAGCGCCGCATCGGCGCGATTCCCTTTCATCTGTTCCACTGCTTCCAGGACAGTGACGGTCTCGGGCAGAAAGAGAGCCGGCCGGAACGCGGCTTCCAGGTCAAGCGGCCGCCCGTCCAGGCTTTGGAGCAACAGGTCCTTGGCATAGACCAGGCCCACCACGTGGTCCAGGCTGCCCCGCGCCACGGGAAAGCAGGCATGGTCGCTGCTGGCCACGATGCGGCGCATCTCCTCGGCTGGATCGTCCAGGTCAAGCCACACAACGTCGAGCCGGGGGGTCATGAGCGCCCTGACCGTCGCGTCGGTCAGGCGGAAGACGTGTCCGACCATCTCTTCCTCGGCAGGCTCAAACACGCCCGCCCGGGTCCCCTGATCGAGGAGGAGCTTGATCTCCTCTTCGCTCACAGGCGTCTCCTGCTCCGGCCGCACACCGAGAAGGCGTAGAGCCAGGTCAGTGGACAGGCTGAGAAGGCGCACCAGCGGTGACGACAACCGGGACAGAGTTCGCATAAGGGGAGCGAGGCTAGCCGCCACTCGCTCGGCATTGTTCAGCCCCAAGCGCTTGGGGACCAGCTCGCCAGCGACCAGGGAAAAGTAGGTGATGGCCAGCACAACGACCCCCACGCCGATCGCCTCGCTATAGGGAGCCAGGGACGGGACCTGTCCCAGTGCACCGGCCAGCTCTTCGGCGATGGTGGCGCCGCCAAAAGCACCGGCCATGATGCCCACCAGGGTGATGCCGATCTGGACCGTGGCCAGGAACTGGTTCGGAGCGCTGGCCAGCTCCAGCGCAACCCCAGCTCTCTTGTTCCCCTCTTCGGCTTGCTGCTGAAGCCGCGTCTTGCGCGCCGAGACAACGGCGATCTCAGCCATGGCAAACAGGCCGTTGACCAGGACCAGCAGCAAAAGTATGAGTATCTCGATTGCGATCTTGCTCATGTCACTCCCACCGGCTCTCCGGCCGGCTCCAAGCGCCTACTCCACCGGCGGCCGGGCCACCCGTCCCGTCCGCTCAAACTCCTCAAACACCGGCGCGTGGCGCTCGATCGTACCCGTCAGCCCCTCCGGCTGGTAGCGAGCCACCCAGTTGATATTCCACAGCAGCCGGCCGATCTGGAACGGCTCGATCGGATCATCCGGCCAGGCCATGCAGGCCTCGTACCCTCGCCGGAACGCGGCCAGCAGCCCGGCGTATCGTTCATCGTCCGTGACCTCCAGCAGATCGAGCATGGCCATGGCGATGTCGTGGGCGCGAAACCCCCACACCGTGTCTTCAAAGTCAAGCGGATGCAGCACGCCCCGGTGCAGCTTGACATTGTCGTGCCACAGATCGCAGTGGATCACCCGCAGGTCGGACCGATCGATCGCCGCATAGGCCAGCTCCACGTGGCGGTGCATCCGCTCCAGCAGCTCAAGTTGGTGAGGAGGCAGCGCGGCTGCTTGTCCGTCGCCCGTGATGAGGTTCTCCTCGCCCCTCGACAGCCAGTGCTCGAACCGCCGGGTCGTGAATCCGGAGGGAGGGGTCCACGAAGCCCCGTGATGATGCAGCTCGGCGAACAGCGCGCCCATCTTTTCCAGGTTGCGCCCGGTGAGATAGTGTCCCAGCAGCCGGCCCGGCACCCAGCTCATCAAGCTCGCGTTCCAGACATTGGGCACGTCAGGGCTACCCATCGGCAGCACATACTCGCCCGACCGCGCCGGCACGATCCTCGGCGCCGGCACGCCGGTCTCTCGGCCAATCGCCTCCAGCCAGACCGCCTCCGACCACAGGTCCTCGAACGTGCGCCAGCCGGGGTATCCCAGCCGCAGCATAAACCGCTCCCCGGACGCCGTGGTCACCCGGTACAACAGGTTGGTGTCAAAGCCATAGTAGGCAATCTCCGGGCCGTTGAGGTCATAATGGGTCATAGCGGCAACCGCCAGGCCTCGCAGCCGGCGGAGCTTTCCGGCAAGCGACAGATCGCTGTATGGCTTAACGGTCACGCCTCTCCTCCAGGACGATCAGGTCATCGCTCCAATCTGGAACAAAGAGACAAAAGACCAGCAGCAGCAATGCCACAGACAGCATAGCTAGCTTCTGTCCGCTCATCGCTGACCTCCTCTCCCTATCGCGCCATAGTCAAAGCTGGCTGCAGGAGGGCTTTCCGGACAGCCTTGATGATCCGATGCTATTGGAAAAGCCATACCTGATCCTGGTATTATGGATTTTGTGGGTGGTTGACACCACCGCTGTTTGTGATAAGGTATCTCCGCCCCACCAGGTGGCGAGGCTGGAG
>JAFGOG010000048.1 GCA_016926595.1 Anaerolineae bacterium | reverse complement strand
TGAGAAAGTGGATCGCCGTCGCCAGGCTGAGCTGGCCACGCAGGTCGTAGGAGTATAGCATGGCCACATGCGGCCGGCGTTGAATAGACCGGGCCGGCGCCAGGTGGTTGACCGCTTCACGGTATCGGCCCTGCAGCACGCCCGGGAGGTTGGGCAGGTGGCGCACCGGCAGTCGCAGCCCACCGGCCAGGATGTTGCCCAGGACGTGGGGTGGCTTGTCGTCAAAGACAAGGACGTAGTAGGCCGTGTCCTTCAGGTAGGCTGCCTGCACGATCTGCTCGATGAATCGCCGGTACGCGGCGATCTGCTCCCGCGCCCGCGGGTCGGCGGCGTTGGCCATCATCGCCTTGATGGTCTCCAACGGCTCGTCGAGGGGATAAGGCCGCGAGTAGGCAAGCAGTCGAAAATTGCCCGACATCGCAGCATAAAAGTGGGCCAGGCTGTGCATCTTGGCCCACAGCTCCCCTTCTGAGAACTTGGTGACGTCGAACGAGCCGACTTGAAAGACGTGGGCAGGCACCTATTCCTCCTGAAAGATGATCGGCCGGCCTTCCTCGTCGCGAATGACGAGGGCCATCGCCGGTGGGGTGAGGATCGCCTCTGCCTGTGCATCCGGCTCGAAGCTGTCGTCGACCAACCTGCGGTAGAGGTAGACGGCCGCCAGGGGCAGGAACTGGTAGAGGACCAGGCCCTTGACCGTGACCGTGGTGAGCACCAGGCCCAGGGTGGCGCACAGCAGCTTGACCCAGGCGCTGTCGCTCACCACCTGGGCCAGCAGGTAGCCACCCAGGACGCCGGCGGCGTGCGCCACCGTGATCGGGCCAAAGATCGTCGTCTTCTGGCGGATGAACTCGGATGGGACGCGGTACATGGTCGGTTCTCCTTCAGCGGTCAGCTGTCCGTGGCAAGCGAGCCATCTTCCGTGGCGCAATGCCCACGCTATGCCCCCACGATGAGCGAGGCGATCTCGTCGACCATCGACAGGATGATGCCGCCGAGGATCATGCTCACGAACGCCGGCTTGTGGTCGCGCGACCAGTCGGGCGCCACCAGCCGGGTCAGCAGGCCGACGCCAAACACGGCGACGCCGACCATCGAGATCACGCCCTTGTAATCCTGGATGAACTGCAGGATGCCGTCCAGGATGGGGATGCCCGACTGGGCAAAGGCCGCCGGCGTGATACCAATGGTCATCACTGTGACCAGGCAAAGCACGCGGGTAGCTCGGTTGTCCCTCGGGTCCAGCCGCTTCAACAGTGCCATCGATTTCTTCACGATCCTTCCCTCCAGTCTCTATTCTTGGTTTTCTACGGGTACAGCCCAGACGACCAGCCGCCTGTCGCGATCTCCGGCAGGGGCCTCGTCGTTGCCGCCGAGCAGGACCAGGGTCAGTCCCGCCCGGCGCTGGCTCAGCGCCTCGATTTCGTACACGCCGACCGACGTCCGCCCGGTGACCCGGTAGCGGTTGGTGCCGGCGACGCTGGTGCGCACCGTCAGGGTGTCGCTCAGGGGCAGGCTGCCGGTCACCAGGTCCAGGTTCTCGGCCGTGAAGGGCAGGCCCAACACGACGTTGACGTAGCTGCCGGCCAGCCACGAGATCCGGTCCGGATCGGGCAGGTAGGCCCACGTGTCGTCCCGCAGTGTGGTGGGCACCACCGGGAAGTAGCGCCCGGCGACTTCCAGCGAGACCGGGATCACAGCGCCCGGCTCCAGCTCCACCGGCTCCGGCTTGACCTCGACCTCCTTGGGCGTCGCCGGAGTCGGCGTCTCGGTCGGTGGCGACGTCGGTGCCGGGGATGGGGTCACCGTCGCCGTGCGAGGCGTCGCCGTCGGATCGGCGGTGACCACCAATGTGGGCGTCGGAGTCAGGGTCATGGTCGGCAGGTAGACCGCTGCCGCCGTCACGGCCGCGGTGGGCACCGCCTCCCTGGGATCTGTCGCGCTGCGAACCAGGGCAAAGGTAAAAAGGGCCAGAAACGCGGCCAGCAGCGGCCAGTTGGCGCGCAGCCGCTGCCGCAGGTCCTGGTCGTCCTCGATGAGAAAGTCGGCGTCCACGGGCAGGTTTTCGAGTTGGGCCAGTTCGAGGTACACCAGCGCCGTGCCGGTGTCGTTCACAACGGCGCCGTGCCGCGCTTCTTCGAGCAGGTGCAGGGCGATGGCCAGCTCTTCCTCGTCCGAGGTGGCGTCCGCGATGGCCCGGCTGTAGTACCGCTCGCAAATCTGTCGCTCTTCGTCCAGGTTCATGTCCTTCTCCCCACTCGCCGTTCACTACCCGTCAGGGAATGCGCGACGGCAGCCGCAGCGCCGGGATGGCCACGCCGAGTGTCGCCTCTTCGCCCCGAAAATTCACCGCTTCGGCGCGCCCCAGATGCGGGATGAGCACCGCGTAGGAGCCGGCTGCCGTATCCTGAAAGCGCACCTGGCCCTGGCTGTTGGTCCTTTCGACGGCCAGCCGGTTGGGCGCTGCCTGGGCGCGGAGATAGACCAGCGCGCCGCTCACCCCTTCGTCCGGGTCGTCGGTGCCGTTGCCGTTGTTGTCCACGAACACGACCACGTGCAGGGTCGCCCTATCTCCGGGTCTGGGGCTGCTGCTCCCGTCGCCCGCCGCCGGTTTGGACGTCGGCGCCGCCGTCGGCGTCGGCAGCGGCACGGTGACTTGCACGCGCACCGTCTCGTTGCCGCCCGGCGCGTTGACCTTCAACACGTACTCGCTCGTCTCGGTGGGGCACACCTGCCGCTCCCCAAGCCCCTCGACGCCTTCCTGGTTGCCGTTCGGCAGCACCAGGAACACCTCGCTGGCGCGGTCCACGGCCCAGCGCACGGTGGCGCAGTCGCCCGCCCTGGCCAGGCGCTCCGGTGTGGCCGAAAAGTTGATCACCGGCCGGGGCGGCGTGGCGGTGGGCGGCGGCGGGCTTGTCGGCCGCGGCGTACTCGTCGGCGTGGCCGTCGGCGCAGTCACCTCGCCGGCGGCGAGCTTGTAGGTCTGCTCCAGGCCATAGACCACCTGGCGGTTGGTGACCATTACCACCGCCTGGCCGTCGGCAGGCGCCTGGAACAGGATGCGCGATGCGAGCGGCTCCGCCCCGCCGTCGTCGTCTTCGTAGATCGTCCCAAACACGTCCACCGATAGGACGGTATCGACGAGCGGCCCGAGGCCCGCGGTCTGGACCTGGTACCAATGCCCGGCCTTGACGTACAGCCTGGCCCGGTCCACGTCGCCCTCCGGATCGAAGGAGCGGTTCTGTGTCTCGCCGTCGGCGATCCAGGGCGGATCACCCGCACCGGGGTCGTCCGGCTCGTAGGCATCACCCGGAACCGGGGTCGCCGTTTCGGTCCCTGCCGGCGCCTGTGCCTGGCTCGACCACGGTGACAGAGCCAGCTGTGCCAGCAGGCACACGATGCTCAAGATCAGGATCACGGCCAGGGCTATCGCCAACCATCGTCGGTTCATGTCGCATCTCCCTCGGCCGGCTGTGCCCGCGTGACGTCGAGCACGGCCTGGCCAAAGCTCGCCAGTTTCTTCGGGCCGACGCCCTTGACGGCCAGCAGCTCCGCCTCGGTCTGCGGCCGCGCGGCGGCGACGCGCTGCAGGGTGGCGTCGGTAAAGACGTGGAACGCCGCCTTGCCCTGCCGCTCCGCTTCCTCCCGCCGCCATGCCTGGAGCTGTCCGTAGAACGCCGGGTCGTACGTCGTGCTCTCTTGAGCTGCCGGTGCAGATGCAGGCGGGGTCGTCGTTCCCGGCGCCGGCGTCGTGGCGCCCAGGGCGATGGTGTCTGCCAGGTTCAACCCACTGCCGGCCGAAACGCCCGCCCTGGCTTGGCCCACGGTGAAGGCCCTGGCGGCCGCCGGGGCCTGCTGGATCACGTCGTCCACGAAGCGCGGGTCGACGATGCCGCTTTCCAGGAAGGGAGAGCGCCCTGCCCTTTGCCAGCGCTGCCCTACGTCGTAACTGGCTTGCATCAGCTCGTAGGCGTCCTGCCTGGCCTCGGCGGGCGCAGCGCCCAGTTGGGCGGCGGCTGCCTGGATCTGCTGGCCGGCCGCCGGCGACCAACTGGCCAGACTTGCCCCTGGCACAGCTGGGTCTCCTGCTGCGCCGAGAACCGCCTGGATCGCGGCCACGGCCGGTGCCGTGTCGGGGCCACTGGCGGTTGGTGCAGCAGCGTTCGACGTCTGAGCTGGCGAAGACGGCGTGCCTGCGGGTGACGTTCTGGTTGGCGCTGAGGTCGTGGCGGGTGTGCTCGCCGGCGCGCCGGGCGTTGTTCCGGACGGTGACCCTGTGCCCGGAGAGGCAGGAGAGGCAGGCGTTGCAGGCCGCCGCAGAGTCGGCGATGCGCTCGATGGTGAGCCTGGAGCCGATGCCCCTGCCGGTGCGACCCCGGAAGGCAAGCTGCCGGCAGGCGTGGTCGGCGCCGCAGGTTGTCGCCCACCCGTGCTCGCCGCCCTGACCATCGTCCGGCGCAGGGCACCGGCGCTGGCGCCGAGGGTGAACCCCTGGGCCGCGTCGCGGCCACCCAGGATGTGCGCCGCCTGCCCACCGAGGGCCAGGCTGCCGAAATCGGTCCCCCGCGCCGCGGCCGCAGCGCCGGCCAGAAAGCCAAGGCCGCCCGTGCTCGCACCCACCGCTGCAGAGACCGCTGCCCGGGCACTGCCCAGCGCGCGGCCCGGTGCGCTCGTCGCCGCGCCGACCAGCCCGCCGCTCGCGCTGTGCAGGTAGGGGTTGGGCGCGCCCATCAAGGTCTGGGCCATCGGTCCACCGATCATCGACGCCGCCATGCGCGACTCGGGGCTCGGATATCCGGACGCTCCCCCCCCACCGCCACCCGTCAGGCCAAAGGTCGAGCCGAGGCTGCTCACCGAGCTGCCGACAAAGCTGACGCTGCTCAAGAGCGAGGCCAGCGCTTCCTTGGCCATGATGCCGCACAGGATCAGGGCGATCAAACCCACTGCCGCCAGGGAGATCAGGCTCGCCGAGGCGACGGTGAACAGGCGGATGACCACCGCTGCCAGGGTCAACAGCACCACGCTCTTGAGAAAAATGCCGATGTAGTTACGAATGACGCCGGCGGCAAAGCTCTCCAGCGGCAGGTAGAAGGCGAATACGGCCGCCACCGGAAAGAGGACGAACATCATGCCGGCCGCCAGCCCCAGGGCCATCTGCAGCACACCATAGGCCAGGATGACCAGTCCCAGGATCAGGCTCAACGTCTGGCTGCCCAGGGCGTTCTGCGCGTAGGTCAGGACCTGCCAGGGATCGCCGGTCGGATCGTCGGGGTCGCAGTCAGCGTCGCCATAATAGGCCGGCGGATTGTAAGCACAGTGGTTGTATAGATCGTGGATCGTCTCCGTGCCGCCGTAGGGCGGCAGGCTGTCGGGCAGGACGGTCAGGTCGGGATGCTGCACCTCTATCGGATTGGTACCGCTCATGCACAGGATGACCTCGACGGTCGATCCGCTGCAGCCGGGCACGGCGCCGCTGGAGACAGCAGCAGCCACTTCCTCAGCCAAGTCGACGCGCATCGCCTCCAGGTCGGTATAGATCGTCGGCGCGTGGAGCAGGTAAGCCTGGATCAGGGTGCCCCACAGCACGATGCGCTGGAAGGAGACGACCTTCAGGTCGGGCCACACGATCCGGAGCAGCAGCGACATGCCCAGGAGCGCGACGCTGACCATCAGGCTGGCCCGAATCACGCCGGCGATGGTGCCGCTGACCACGGCATTGATCGCTTCCACGACGACGCTGCCAAAGAGGCTGGAAAAGTCGCTGCCCAACAGACCGACGATGCCGCACAGCTTGAGCGCGGCCCAGAAGAGGATGCCGATGCCCTTCATCAGGTCCTGGAGCACCTTGACCAGGGCGGCCAGCAGCTCGGCCACGATCTCGTCCAGCCACGGAATCGGCGCATTGGCCGCCGTGGCAAAGCGGAGTGGGAACGACTCACCCGCCGAAGCGTGGGCGATAGCCGGACAGAGGATGACGGCGAGCACGAGCAGGGCGGCGAGCGCGCCTACCGCGCGCGACAAACTGCGTGCGCTCATGAATGCTCCTGGCTCGTCGATTCTTTGTCGCGGTAGCGGATGGCCAGCTGCTCGCGGACGACGGCACTCAGGCTGATCATGCGCCGCCGGGCGTCGATCTGGATGCGCCGGTACAGCCACGGCGGGATGAGGGTCGTCACCCGCTCTGTCGGCCGGTCGTCGGTCTGGGTCTGCTGCAAGGATGTCTCCTCGTTTCCACGATGATCAGAATGCACAACCTTCTTGCACGTCCTGCAAGCCAGTATAAGGGGGGATCGGGCGCCTGCCTACTGTGATTTTCTACAGACCTGTAGAAACTTACAGGGGGAACAGGGTACTATGGGGTTGCTGAATCGGGCAGAAAACGGAGAAAAAAAGAAGCCTGATCCACGAGGGATCAAGCTTCCTTGGCGGCTGTGCGCAGCTCCAGGCTGGTGATGGCCCGGACGCTGCTGGTGCAGCCATGGCGGCATTTGCAGATACGGGGGACCAGGTGCTCCATCTCGGGTGGAACGCCGGTCGCGGCGAGCACGGGGGCTGAAAATCGCGACCAGCGTCCGCACGCCGGGCATCGGCCCCAGCGGGTCCAGCGGAACAGTAGGGCAGCGAGGGTCTCCATGGCGCCCTCCCACTCAGTGCCCGAGCACGCGCACGATCTCGTCGCGCGGCACCTTGACCAGGTCGCAGCGGCCGAACGCCTGCACCAGGCTCCGAGCCTCGTCCACCAACGGGCGCAGGTTCGCCGCTTTGACCTGCCAGCCCTGGGTCAACTGTCCGACCATGAGCTGCGAGTCGGTGTGAACCAGCAGGCTGTAGTCAGACGCGCTCTTGCCTGCCCGCTGGATGCGGCCCGCCAGGTCCTTCAACCCGGCGATCAGAGTCCGGTACTCGGCCTCGTTGTTGGTCACGCCGCGGCCAAAGTCGAGGCGGACGGTCTGCTTCTGGCCGGTCCGCACCTGAAGGCAGTACGATCCGTATCCGGCACTATCTGCCGATCCATTGGAGAGACTGCCGCCGTCGACGGTCGCAAAATAGTCAAACTCGAAACACATGACGCACCTCCGCGAATGATGGAATGGGACGGCCGGCTGGGATTTGACCGTCCGCGCACCCCGACGCGGTAGCGTCTCTTTTGCATCTGTACTCTTGCAAGTCGAACCAGGCAGTCAAGAAATGGACGACATTCTTGCTGGTTCGCGGGAATTGTGCTACAATGAGCACAAAGCAAAGACTCGGAAGCCATAAAAGGCAATACCGCAAAAGTCGCTATGTGCTGTCCTGCGCGGGCAGGGCAAGCCATCGGTTTGTAAGCTGTTCAAGTTGTCTCCCAG
>JAFGOG010000368.1 GCA_016926595.1 Anaerolineae bacterium | reverse complement strand
GCGGCCGTCGCCGTCTATCCCATGTACAAAGGCGTGGCCCGGCTCATCGGCATGGACATCCTGGATGTGGCCGGTGAGGCGGTTGAGGATCAGGTCGACACTCTGCGTGCTCATTGGAGCCGGTACGACTATTTCTACTTCCACGTAAAAAAGACCGACTCGGCTGGCGAGGATGGCGACTTTGAGCGCAAGGTCGCAATCATCGAGCACGTGGATGAGGTGGTGGTGCCTGCCATTCTGGCCCTCGATCCCGACGTTCTGATCGTGACCGGCGACCATTCAACTCCGGCCGTCCTAAAAAGCCACTCCTGGCACCCGGTGCCCACCTTGTTGTGGAGCCGTTACTGCCTGCCCGACGGGATCGGCGAGTTTGGCGAGCGGGCCTGCGCCCGGGGCAGCTTGGGTGTCTTCCCGGCTGTCCACGAGCTTCCATTGGCGATGGGCCATGCCGTCAGGCTGACCAAGTATGGCGCCTAGCTCGGGCCTGGCATCCGAGGTTGCGGGAGCATTCCGCCACGTTTTTGGCTACCAGCCCGCGCGCCTGTACCGCGCTCCCGGACGGGTGAACCTGATCGGAGAGCATACCGACTATAACGACGGCTTTGTGCTGCCAATGGCCATCGATCGCGCCGTGTGGCTGGCCGCTGCCCCGCGCTCTGACCGGCAGGTGCGCCTGCGGGCCGTTACCTTGGAGCGGGACGACGTCTTTGAGCTTGACGACTTGCGCCCCAGCCGGGAGGCGCACTGGGCCAACTATGTCCGGGGTGTCCTGGCCATGCTGGAGCTGGCCGGTCATCGTCTGGCCGGTCTTGACCTGGCCTACGCCGGCGACGTGCCGATCGGCGCCGGCCTCAGCTCCTCGGCTGCGGTGGAAATGGCGGTGGCCGCAGCAGCCCGCGATCTGTTTGCCCTCGACCTGCCGCTACTGGAGCTGGCCCGGCTGAGCCAGCGAGCCGAACAGCAATTCGCCGGCACCCGGTGCGGCCTGATGGACCAACTGATCTCGGCAGTGGGCCAGGAAGGCCAGGCGATGCTCATCGACTGCCGGGCCTTGACCTGGCAGCCGGTGCCGCTGCCTCGCGATGCGGCGGTGATAGTGTGCGACACCAGTAAACGGCGTGGCCTGGCCGATTCGGCCTACAACGAGCGCCGCGCCCAGTGCGAAGAGGGCGCCCGGCGGCTGGACGTCCCCGCCCTGCGCGATCTGGACGTGGCGACATTTGAGGCCCGGTCCAAAGAGCTGCCGCCTGTGCTGCGCCGGCGCTGCAGGCATGTCGTCCACGAAAACGACCGCACACTGCGCGCCGCTGAAGCGTTGCGCCGGGGTGATCTGCACGCCTTTGGCCGGCTGATGAGCGAATCGCACACCAGCCTGCGTGATCTGTACGAGGTAAGCTGCGAAGAGCTGGACCTGATGGCCGCGCTGGCCCAGTCGCAGCCTGGCTGTTGGGGTGCCCGTATGACCGGCGCCGGTTTTGGCGGCTGCGCCGTTGCCCTGGTTGACCTGCCGGCTGTAGAGACATTCACCCACAACGTCGTTGCTGTCTACAGGCGCCAGACCCTGCGCACCCCGGTTCTGTACGTCTGCCGGGCGTCGGCGGGCGCTGGACCTGTGGGTTAAAAGCCGGCGGTTACAGAGCTGGGGTTGAGAGATGCAAGATTACCGCCTTCGCCAACGGGACTATTTGCTGCAGATCAGCCGGGCAATGACCGCCCGGCTTGACCTGGCGTCGCTGCTGGAGCTGACCCTCAAGAGCGCCGTTGAGCTGCTGCGCGGCCAGGTGGGCCTGATCGTCCTGGGCGATGCCGATGGGGTTATGCACGTGCGGGCCAGCTACGGCCTGCCGCCGCAGATGCTGAGCTTTTTCCGCCCGCTGTGGGCTGACCTGCCGGGACTTGGCGCGCCTGCACCCGGCAGCGGTCGCCCCTACAGGTGGCACATCCCCGACCTCAATGTGCGGCTGGGCATGGTCGCCGCCGCCGCCGGCCTCGCCGTGAACCAGGTGGTTGCCCTGCCGCTTGTCATCGAAGAGGCCTGGATCGGCGCCATCTATATCTTTCGCATCGGCGGCGGCGCGTTTTCGGCGGAAGACCAGGCCCTTTTGGCCGCCTTTGCCGACCAGGCCGCCATCGCCGTGCGCAACGCTACCCTCTACGAACAGATCAGCGATGAGGGACAGCTACTGGCAGCCATCATCGACAACAGCGCTGAAGGGATCGTGATCGTGGATCGAACTGGACTCGTGCGGCGGGTCAACCGCGCCTTGTCCCACATGACCGGTTGGGAGCTGGGAGAAGCCGTTGGCCGCCCGGCTGCGGAAGTGCTGAGCCTGCGTGACCGCAACGGCGATCCCGTTTCCCTGCCTGGCGTGCCCGACCGGCGCACCTCCAAGGGCGCCGAGCCCCGCTACGTCGAAGGCGAGATCGTTGGTCGCGCGGGGCAGGCGCGGAGGGCTACTTATACCGCGCCGGTCAGCGCTGGGGTGACGGCCACGCCCCTCTATGATCGAGAAGGCGACCTGCTGTGGGTCATCCTCAACGTTGTAGACATCACCCGGTTCCGCCAGGCGGAGGATCTCAAGTCGACCTTTGTCTCGGTCGTCTCCCACGAGCTCAAGACGCCCGTGGCGTTGATCAAGGGCTATGCCGAGACGCTGCAGCGCGAGGACGCGGCCTGGGATGCCGAGACGGTGCGCGACAGCCTGGCCGTCATCAACGAAGAGGCCGATCACCTGACCCACCTGATCGACGACCTCCTGGAAGCCAGCCGCATCCAGGCCGGCCGGCTCAAACTGGAGCCGACCGACGTTTCGTTGCCCCACCTGGCTCGCAAAGTCGTCGATGGCCTGCGGGCACGCGCCAGCCTCCATACCTTCGAGTTCGACTTTCCGCCTGACCTGCCCACCGTGTGGGGCGACCCCGAGCGGCTTCAGGAGGTGCTGTCCAACCTGATCGACAACGCTGTCAAATACTCGCCCTCGGGCGGCACGATCTGGATCGGCGGCCGCGCCGATCCGGCGACCGTAACCGTGTATGTGGCCGACCAGGGGATCGGCATACCTCCGGAGGAACAGGCCCGCATATTCGATCGCTTTCACCGCGTCGATTTGCCTGAGCACCGCCAGGCCAAGGGCACCGGCCTGGGTTTGTACCTGGTCAAGGCTATCGTCGAGGCCCACGGCGGCCGCATCTGGGTCGAGAGCGCCCCTGAGCGAGGCTCGATCTTTATCTTTACCCTGCCGAGGAGATAGAAATGAGCCCGGCTAACGACAAGTTGATCCTAGTCGTAGACGACGAAGCGAAAATGATCCGCTTTGTGCGGATGAACCTGGAATTGGAAGGGTATCGGGTTACCGAAGCGGGCGACGGGCTGGAGGCGCTGGAACGGGTCCGCCAGGACCTCCCCGACCTGGTGCTGCTCGACGTCATGATGCCCCACATGGACGGTTTTGAGACTCTCGAGCGGCTGCGCGAGATCTCGAACGTGCCGGTCATCATGCTCACCGTGCGCGGCGACGAAGAGGACCGCATCCACGGCTTGGAGCTGGGGGCCGACGATTACGTCACCAAGCCGTTCAGCCCGCGCGAGCTGGCCAGCCGCATCCGCGCCGTGCTCCGCCGGGTCGAAAAACCGGCCTCGGCCAGCGGCGAGGTGGTCCGCATCGACGATCGCCTGTCGGTTGACTTTCGGCAGAGGGAGGTGATCGTCGACGGCCAGCGGATCAACCTGCGCCCAACCGAGCACCGGCTCCTTTACCATCTGGTCAACAACCCCGGTTGGGTCATGACCCACGAGATGCTGCTGTCCAAAGTATGGGGCTATGAATACCGTGAAGACACCCAACTCCTGCGCCTGTACATCACCTATCTGCGCCAAAAGATCGAGCCGGACCCCGGCAACCCCCACTACATCTTTACCGAGCGCGGCGTAGGCTACCGCTTTGTCGATTTTCGCCAGCAAGATCCACCTTCCGAGCCGTGATGGTAATCGTGCGTCCTTTGTGGTTTTGACTTTTGCCAAACCGGGCGCGTAATGGTACAATGTGGGTGGTGTGGGCCGTTAGCTCAGTTTGGTAGAGCAGCTGCCTTTTAAGCAGCGGGTCGAAGGTTCGAGTCCTTCACGGCTCACCTGCACGATTGCCGAGGATGGCAGCTCCGGCACACCCAGTCAGCCTGGGATATGCAGAGACTGCTGTCCTTTTTTGCTTTATGACGAAAGGGAGAAACGACATGAAAGGTCCCCTGGCGTTCATCATCGAGGACGAGCCAGACCTGGCCGAGATCTTTGCCGAAGCGCTTGTCGAAGCTGGATTCACTACCGAGATAATAGCCCGCGGCGACCAGGCGCTGGCCCGCCTGGCCGAGACGGTGCCAGAGATCGTCATCCTCGATATGCACCTGCCGGGTGTGAGCGGTGACAAGATCCTGCGCCACATCCGTACTGATCCGCGCCTGGCCAAGACGCGAATCGTCGTCGCCTCCGCCGACGTTGCCCTGGCCCAGACCCTGGAAGCCGACGCCGATTTGATCCTTCTCAAGCCGGTCGGCTTTATCCAGTTACGCGACCTGGCTCGCCGCTTGCTGTCAAAGGACCCGCATGACAACCACTGATATCGTCTCCACTATCGCCTCTGAGCTCAAGCTGCCGCACGCTCACGTCGCCGCGACGGTTGCCCTGTTCGACGATGGCAATACCTTGCCCTTCGTCGCCCGCTACCGCAAAGAGGTTACCGGCGGCCTCGACGAAGAGCAGTTGCGCCAGGTGCAGGCCCGGCTGGCCTACCTGCGCCGCCTTGCCGAGCGCAAACAGGCCGTGCTGAGCAGCATTGAAGAGCAGGGCAAGCTGACGCCCGAGCTGGCGGCGGCTATCGAGGCGGCGGCTACCTTGCAAGTGGTCGAAGACCTATATCTGCCCTACAAGCCCAAGCGCCGGACCAGGGCCTCCATCGCTCGTGAGCGAGGTCTTCAGCCTTTGGCCGACCAGCTCTTGGCCCAGCAGGACAATCGCCCGCCGGCTGCCTTGGCTGCTGCCTTCCTGTCGGATGACGTGCCCGACGTCGAATCCGCCCTGGCCGGCGCCCGCGACATCCTGGCCGAGCAGCTCACCGAGGATGCCGCCGTGCGCGGCGAGGC
>JAFGOG010000367.1 GCA_016926595.1 Anaerolineae bacterium | reverse complement strand
GCCGACGAGCCGCCCGACATATATTCGGTAGTGTACCAGAAGGTGCAGTCATCCGCCGGGTCCACGCCAATCCCCGAATAGTCCCCCCAGCGATCGTAGGATGTCTGCGAGCTGTCGCCTGCCTGGGCGACGGCGTCGACGTAGGTCATGGTGTTGAGTGGGTCCCATGGGCGGCGGCCGGCGTAACGGATGCTGGGGTAGATGCTGCTGCTGGTCAGGGTATAGCCCAACCCCATGCCGCCGGCGCCGTCGAGCGCCACACTGGTCACAGAGCGGTGGTGCTCGTCGCCGCCGATCGTGCCCTGCTGGTACATCGCCCAGACCCCATCCACCGTGCGCATCTCGAACCAGCGCACGGAGGCGTGGTCGGTGCCATCCACGTCGTTCACAAAACCGCCGACGAGCGTCTCATACGTGCCCCAGTTGCGATATTGCAGCGGCTGGTGGAGCGGCTCGCGGATGGGGTCGAGCTTTTGCGTGGTGCCTGGCTGCGGCATGCAAGCCCAGATACTGCCGGTACCGCACAGGGTGCTGTCGTACTCGGCCATGGGCACGTCGGGCAGCTTTGTGACGGTCGAGTTCGCCGGGGTATTCCAGTCGACGTGAAAAGCCCACATCTCCATCAAGTCGGCGGATGGATAATTGTTCGGATCGTCGTGCACCTCGGTGTCCCGCGGCCGCATGAACAGGCCCGGTGCACCGGCTGGCGGCGGGGTGGGGCCTTCCAATGAAGCCGGCACAACCAGTTGGAAACCAAAACCGGGCAGCGAGGGTACACTGAACATCTGGTAGGTTGCCGGCAGGCCGGCTAGCATGCTGGCCCGATCGAAGGCAAACACCTGCCGGGCGCCGGTGGTCCCGCCGTTATAGCCCATATAGTAGGCATCCGGCCACACAGCATACTTGGGATAATCGTAGTAGGGCAGGTCAAAGGTGTAGGCATACCAGCTCCCCGTCGGGTCCGGCGTGGTTGACACGTACAGGCACATGGGGTAGCTGCTATTGGACGAAAACTCGCTGATGAACCAGCGATCGGCAAGTGAGTCATAGATCACGATCGGGTCGCAATAACCGCTGTTGCACGGGGCAGAGCTCGCCAGCGACTCCATGGCAAAGGTAGCCAGCACCGTGCCGCTCTTGTCGAACACGCGTACCGTCGAGCCCCCCGAGCCGTTGACCGCCTGGACAAGGTGATTGGGGCCCACGTCGCCGGTGGTATCGGGCGGGAAAGAGTTATAGTCCATGCCTGCCCAGTTGGTGAGCGGCGTGGCAAAGTCATTGATCCCGGCCGCCGGTATGCCGTCCTGCAGCTCCGCCAGCGGGTCGAGCCAGGGGAAACCCTGTACATCCGGCCCGGTGAAGCCAAAATCGTCCTTGCGCGCCATCTCACGATCGAAAAGAGGGTAGTCGGTGTCATCCAGGGGCGGAAGCTCGCGCACGGCCGGGCTAATCGTCGGCCCGGATGGAGCGCTCACATACACCTGGCCCTCTGGCAGCGCGGGCTCGCCAGCGTTTTCTGTCACGGCCGCACCCCCGGCCGATCGGACGGCGGGGCCGGTGCTGGGGCCAGAGATCGATCCCATAGGCACAGTCCAGGCGACGGCAGCGAGAACCAGCGCTAGAGCCACCAGACCACTCATGATCTTCAATGTGATCTTCACGAGCATTCTCCTCCAGGCTTGTGTCCTGTCGACATTTTCATCCAACCTGACTATACACTCAATAGGATGATGGTCCTATTGCGTGGGTGCCTGGAAACAAGCTATCGCGTTTACTTGATGACCAGCGGCAGGTGCGCCACGTGCGCTGCGGTGGCCGATACCTGCCCGTAGAACATCGCCACACCATGGAGATCCACGGCCTCCAGCTTGTAGTAATAGACCTGGCCGGGCGCGACCTGGCGATCGGTCCAGAAGTAGGCGGCCCCCGCCGGCGAGCCGGGCACCTGGGCAGGGATGAGGTAGCTATTGAGCCGCTGGTACACGCCGTCGATGGCATCGCTGCGATAGAGGTTAAAGCCCAGGTTGTCGAGCTCGGTGGCAGCTTCCCACTCGACGTGGATCGCAGGGCCGGCGGGCCAGGCTTCAAAGCGGGTCAGGGTGACGGCGGTGGGCGCCTCCTTGGTGCCATCCTCCACCTCACCGCCGTCGGCGCCGCCGAAAGAGCCAGCGTCCTGGGCCAGGACGCCGGTTGGCGCACCAGCGCTGTCGTACAGGCGCGCGCGATAGTTCACCGGCTGGTTCAGCCCGGCGGGCACGCTCACACCAAGGTCGTTGTTATCACCAACGACAGTGCCGTCGTACACGCGCTCGCCGCCAGGGCCGGTGGTGTCCTCGAACACGCCATCGTCGTTCCAGTCAAACCAGAGGCGGAGCCAGCGGCCGTGGGTGGGCGTGCCCTGCACGTTCACCCGCACCGTATTGCTTTGGCCGGGCGCCCAGCCGTTCGGAAAGCTCACACCGTCATCGCTGTCGTTGTCGTCGGTCGGGCTAAAAGTCGTGTCAGCATCCCATCCAGTTCCCAGGCGCACGGCACCGTCGCCGGTGTGCCAGGCCACGCCATAGCTGCCGGCCAGGTCGCTATAGTCGGCCGGCATGGGCGCCGAGCCGCCGCAAACTGTGAGCGACCAGGCGTTGAGTGTGCCGGTATTAGGGTTGGCATCATCGTACACACGCAACGTCCAGGTTCCCTGAGCATTCTTGTTATAGAGCGCGCCGAGGTTGCCTTCGGGCTGGAATCTGCCCGTAAAGGGGGCGGAACCAGACGTGATCGGCGTAGCCGCTTCGTTATCAAAAATCGTCAAGGTATAGTTGTCACCGGAGCCACCATTGTCGGTGGACAGATCAATCTGGGTCATGTCGGGGTGCCGGATATAAATGTCCAGGTCCGCATCGTTGGTGTGGATGATCTGATCGATATTCACGTCCACATTGTCAAAGATCAACGAATCGGGGATTGTCAGCGTGCTTTGCGTCCAGCTTCTGTTGCTGATGGCCTGGGGAACGTTGGTGCTGGTGTAGGTTGTGCAGCCATAGGCCGCGGTACGGAAAGCCCACGTGGCCGAATCTTGGCTGCCGCAGATGTTGGTGGCCCGCACCCGCCAGTAGTAGACGGTACCCGATGCGAGTGCTGGATCGCCCAGGGTATAGGGCGAGGTAACCCCGGTGACCTCGCGCAGGTTCTGGGTAAAGGCAGGGTCGGTCGCAATCTGGAGCGTATACCCCTGGGCCTGCGCCGTGGGCTGCCAGGAGAAGGTGGGCAGCGCCGCTTCGCCGGCCGCGCCGTCGGCCGGCCCGATGAGGACTGCGCTGTCCGGCGCATCGGTGTACACGTTCAGGGCCACGTCTACCTGGAAGACATTTGTAGGGTCCGCCTGGTCCACACCAGAGATAGCAAGGGCATACGCACCCGCTGTCGCGGAGCCTAGATTATCAATCGTCAACGTCGTCGGTTCCCAGTCGCCGGCAGGTACGACGACAATGGGATTATCACCAAAAACCGCTGTCGCCCCTGCTGGGTAACCGGTGGCACTCAAGTCGATAGATCCTTCAAAGTCCTTGCCCCCTACATCGAGATCATAGACCACCGAGGTCGGGGTTAGCGTGCAGACGGCCGCTTCACGAGGGCTGGAATCGATGACGAAAGGCCCCGGTGGAGGGCAGGTCTGCCAGCCGAAACGCTCTCCACCCAGGTC
>JAFGOG010000366.1 GCA_016926595.1 Anaerolineae bacterium | reverse complement strand
GCCCGCGTATAGCCGTCGGGGTAGATCGCCCCCCGCCCCAGCTTGGTGGCCACAAACACCTGGGCCGGGTGCGCCTTCAGGAACCGCCCGATGAGCGTTTCGCTGCGGCCCCCGCCATACACGTTGGCCGTGTCCCAAAAGTTGACGCCCATCTCCACCGCCGTCTCCAGGATGCGAAAAGCGGTCTCTTCCTCGACAGTCCCCCAGTCGCCGCCGAGCTGCCAGCAGCCCAGTCCCACCTCGCCGACGACGGCGCCGGTTTTGCCGAAAATCCTGTTGTTCATTGCTCGTTCCTTTCTTTTTCAGTGGTTAAGCGCTTGGGATCGTGCAGTTGGGTGATGATCACAATGCTCAGAACCAATAACCCGACCGCCAGCAGCAGCGCTGGAGTAAAGGCGCCGTCGGCGTTCTTCATCGCTTCCATGATATACACAAACACCACCGACGCCTGCCCAAATAGCTGCACCAGCCCGTTGGAGGTGCCTTCCGGCGTCGGCTGGGTGATCTCGGCCGCGTACTGCATCCCCACCGGACCTGCGCTGATCAGGAAAAATCCCAGGCTAAAGGCCGAAACGAACAACAGCCAGGAACTGGTCGCAAAGGTCAGGCCGACCAGGCCCGGGATGGCCAGGCCAAAGCCCAGCAACAGGTAGCGCTGCCGCTTGCGCTGCCTGTCCGAGAAGGGCGGGATGGCGACTGCGCCTATGATCCCGCCGACAAGCATCAACGCGCCCAGCGTCCCGGCATCGCTCGGCGTAAAGCCGCGCGGCCGGATGATGTTCTCTACCCAGGTGGTGACGCCGTTAAAGATTCCCATCCCGATGAACTGTATCGCCAGGTACAGCCAGAAGGCCTTGACCGTCAGGGCGTGTTTCAGCCCGTCGAGCATCAGCGACCGGACCTCCATCCCAGGCGGGCAGGGCGGCGTGGCCGGCTTGTCGCGAGCCAGGACCAGGAACAGAACCGCGGAAAAGGCGGCCAGCCCACCATAGATCAGTTGGATAGTTGGGATCGACATGTGCTCATACAGGATCGGCGTCAGCACCATGCTTAGGGCGGTGCCGATCAGGTTGGCCAGGATCACCAATCCCACGGCCGTAGCGCGCTCATTGACGGAGAACCAGTTGGCCGGCGCTTTGGTCCAGGCGTTCAGCAGGAACGGTTGGGCAACAGCCAGGCCGATCGTGCTCAGCAGCACCAGGGTATAGTTGGACCCGGCCAGGCCGCGCACCACCCCCATCACCCCCATCAGCGCCGCGCCGATGCTGACCGCTATGCGGAATCCATAGGTGTCGATCACCCACGAGACTGGGATCGACAGCGGGATAAAGGCGATCATGAACGTCATGGCCAGCAGTCCGATCTGCAGGTCGGTGACGCCATAGAAGCCGGCCGCCGGCCCGGTGATCGGCGCATAGGCGATCCACAGCATCTGGATCGTCAGGTTGACGAACATAAAGACGGCCAACACTACCCAGCGGTAGCCATAGACCCGGTATTGCTCGTTCATGCTCCCTCCTCGTTCAGGCGTTCAACCTCTTGTACACCCCGCGCATCTGCTTGTAGATGCTCTTGAACACCTCAAAACGCTCGTCGTAAAGCGCCCGGTTGCCCGGGTCTGGCGCGTAGCCACGCCTGATCTTGACCAGCGCCGGGACGTCGTCGAACGTAATCTCGCCCAGCCCGACGGCGGCGATGAACGCCGCGCCGCGGGCGTTGGCCTGGATCGGGTCCTGAACCTGCCGGACCTCCACATTCAGCACGTCGGCCAGGATCTGGCACCACACGTCCGAGCTGCCGCCGCCGCCGGCCAGGTTGATGCTGTCAACCTTGCGCCCGGCGAACCGCTCCACCGGGCCGAGCAGCCAGCGGGTGTTGAACGCCACCCCCTCCAGGATGGCCCGGACCAGGTCGGCCCGGGTGTTGTGCAGCGACAGGTTATAGAACCCCGCCCGCAGCGTGCGCTCGTCCACCGGGGCGCGCTCGCCCCAGATCCAGGGGGTGTACAGCACCCCGTTGCTCCCTGCTGGGACGCGCTCGGCCATGCTGTCCATGATCTTGAGCACGTCTGGGACCTTTTCTCCCTGCAGCAGCTCGTCCTGGGGATAGAGGAGGTTGTCGCGCAGGAAGGTAAGGTTGCCGCCGGCCGTGGCCTGGAGCGCGATCAGCAGGTAGCGGTGGGGCACGGCGCAGGGCACCGAGGCCAGCGCCGACAGCGGGTCGGTTTTCTTGAAAGGCACGTGCTCTGCAATCCAGGATGACGTCCCGATATACAGGTGGGGCGCGAAATCGGCCACCGCCCCAGCGCCTATCCCCGCGGCCGTGGTGTCGATCGAGCCGGCCACCACGACCACGTCCTGTGACAGCCCCAGCGCCTGGGCGGCCTCGGCCTTGAGCCCGCCGAGCGCCGCCGTGCAGGGCACGATCTCGGGGAGCTTGTCAGCCTCGACGCCGCTGTCGCCCACCAGCCGGGCGTCATAGCGGACGTCGTCGGGGTTGCGGTTGTCGGTCACCCACGAGGTCAGGATCGAATCGAACGTGGCCGCAAAGCGCCCGGTTAGGCGCAGGTTCATATAGTCGAGCACGTTCAAGAACTTGTATGTGCGCGCATAGACCTCGGGGAAGCGTTCGCGCACCAGCAGCATGTGCCCGGCCGGGTCCTTGCCGGTGATCGACGGCATGCCGCCCGTCAGGCGGATCCAGCGCGCCAGTTTGAACAGGTCCACGCCCAGCAGGTTGACGAGCCCCTTGGCCTGCCGGCGCAGGTAGGGCGCGCCGCGCATGTCCATCCACAGGATGCAGTTCATGAGCGCGCTGCCGGCCTCGTCGACCGGAACTGTGCCTTCGCCCTGGGTCGAGCAGCACACGGCTTTGACCGAGCCGGCCGGCGCGAGCCCTCGGCCGAGAAGCCGCTG
>JAFGOG010000365.1 GCA_016926595.1 Anaerolineae bacterium | reverse complement strand
CGACAGGCCGACGGTCGGGTTGGACGACGTCTCCAGGTCGGCGATGGCCTGGTCGATGCGGCTCTCGCCGATCGCCACAGTCCTGAGAACGCGGGTGACGATCGCCTCCGTCCGCCCCAGCCGCTTTTGGAGATAAGGCGCCACGGCATTCTCCATCAGGGTGCGCATTTCGTGCGGCACGCCCGGCAGGGTGATGATCGTCCCCTTTTCGTCTTCGACGATGAACGCCGGCGCCGTGCCGACCGGGTTTTCGATGGGGATGCAGCCCTCCGGCAGGCAGGCCTGGCGGCGGTTGTTGTCGGTCATGTGCGACCCGAAACGGGCGAAAAAAGCCTCGATCTGGGCCAGCAGCTCGGGGTGCATCGCCAGCGGCCGGCCGGTGACCCGGGCCACTGCCTCGCGGGTCACGTCGTCGACCGTCGGGCCGAGCCCGCCGGTGGTGATCGCCACGTCGGCCCGGCTGAGCGCCAGGTCCAAGGCCTGGGCGATGCGCAGCTCGTTGTCGCCGACGGTGGTCCGGAAAAAGAGGTCGATGCCCAGGTCGCGCAGTTGCCTGGCCAGGTAGGTGGCGTTGGTGTCGTCTATCTGGCCGAGCAGGAGCTCGGTGCCGGTGCTGACGATCTCGGCGCGCATGGTGCCTCCTGTGTCGAAAGTAAAAGGCGTTGACCCTCGGGGGTCTCAATCCGTGGCCACGACAAACGCCACGGCGTAGTCGCGGCTGTGCGACAGGCTGATCGCCCAGTCGCGCAGGTCCTGCTCTTCGGCCAGGGCCTGGGCGCGGCCTGACAGGTTCAGCAACGGCTTGCCGTACGGATCGGACAGGACTTCCACCTCTTGCCAGCCGATCCCGTGGTCGCTGATGTGGCGCAGGCCGACGCCCAGCGCCTTGGACACCGCCTCTTTGGCCGCCAGGCGCACGGCCAACTCCGGCAGCCGGTCGCGGTACCGGTCCAGCTCACTCGCGGTGTAGATGCGGGCCAGGAACCGCTCGCCGTGGCGCTCTATCGCCTGCCGGATGCGATCCAGCTCGACGATGTCCACGCCGGCTGACAGGCTCACTCGACCCCCACGCCGTCGTACCCCCGGCCCATGCCCCGGTAGACAAAGCCCATCTCGACCATGCGCCTGGGGTCATAGATGTTGCGACCGTCGATCAACACCGGCTGGCGCATCGACGCCTTGATGCGGGCCATGTCGAGCTGCTTGAACTCGTTCCACTCGGTCACCAGGATCAGGCCGTCGGCGCCTTTGGCCACCTGGTAGGGGCTGTCGCAAAAGATGACCTTGTCCAGGTAGCGCCTGGCCGTCTCCTGGGCCTCGGGATCGTAGGCCTTGATCGTGGCCCCTTCGTGCTGGAGCATGTGGACGATGCTGATCGAGGGGGCGTCGCGCATGTCGTCGGTGTCCGGCTTGAAAGCCAGTCCCAGCAGGCCGATCGTTTTGCCCCGAAAGCCGCCCAGGATGTCGCGCAGCTTTTGGATCAGGCGCTTGCGCTGGTCATAGTTGACGTGGGTCACCGCCCGGAGGATCTCGGGGCGCACGCCGTACAGCTCGGCCATGTGGATCAGCGCCTTGACGTCCTTGGGGAAGCAGCTACCGCCCCAGCCGATGCCGGCCCGTAGAAACTCGGGGCCGATGCGGCGGTCGGCGCCCATGCCGTGGGCGACGGCCCGGACGTCGGCCCCCAGCGCCTCGCAGATGCTGGCGATCTCGTTGACGAACGAGATCTTGGTCGCCAGGAAGGCGTTCGAGGCGTACTTGATCATCTCCGCGGTGCGCAGGTCGGTGATGATCGTCTCGCCGCCCAGGGGCGCATACAGCTCGGCGACCCGCGCGGCGGCTTCGGAGCTGGTGGAACCGAGCACGATCCGGTCGGGGTTCATGAAATCGTACACGCCCGACCCCTCGCGCAGGAACTCGGGGTTGCTGACGACCCAAAACTCGACGCCGTTGCCACGGACCTCGCGTATGATGTCGGCCACCCAGTCGCCGGTGCCGATCGGCACCGTGCTCTTGTTGATGATAATGGCCGGCTTGTGGATCCGCTTGGCGATCTCTACGGCCGCTTCGTTGACGTGGGCCAGGTCGGCCTCGCCTTCGGTGCCGGTGGGCGTACCGACCGCCATGAACACAAACTCGGCGTCGGCTATGGCTTGATCCCACGACGTGGTAAAGTGCAGCCGGCCCGCCTCGTTGTTGCGCCGGACGATCTCCTCCAGCCCCGGCTCATAGATCGGCAGGATGCCCTGCGCCAGGTTGTCTGATTTGGCCTGGTCGCGGTTTATGCACACCACCTGGTTCCCCAGGTCGGCCAGGCAGGCGCCGGTGACGAGTCCGACATAGCCGACGCCGACGACGGTAATGTTTGCCATTGATCGATTTCCTCCTTCGAAAGTGGTCTAACCACAAAGGACACAAAGGCAACAAAGGTAATCGGATACCGTTTTCATCCCCCGTGGCGCCCGAAAGGGCATAGCGACTCTTACGAGTTTTCTAGATCGGCGCAGCCCCATCCCCGGGGGGGCCGGCGACCGCCAGCACATACCGATCCGGGTCCAGGTACCTGTGCGCCATTTCCTGGATGTCCTGGATAGTGACGGCGTTCACCAGCCCGGCGTAGCGCTGCAGATAATCGAGCCCCAGCCCATAGCGCTCCATGTCGAGCAGGACGCCGGCTACACCCTCGTTCGTTTCCAGGCGGAGGGGCAGCGACCCGGTCAGCGACAGTTGGCTGTTGGCCAGATCGTCGGCCGACACCGGCTCCTGGCGCAGGCGGCGCACCTCGCCGCGGATGCCGTCGACTGTCCGCTGGACGTTGGCCGGGTCTACCCCGGCGACGGCGGCCCACGGGCCGGCGCCCAGCCCCGCCTCCAGCCGGCTATAGACATAGTAGGCCAGCCCCTGCCGGTCCCGGAGGTTGTCGCCCAGGCGGCCCATCATGCCAAAGACCCCCAGGATGTTGTTGGCCAGGCCGGCCTTGATGTAATCGGGATCGGTGCGGGCCATGCCCAGCCAGCCGAGCATGACGTCGGCCTGGGTCTTGCCCTCGACGGTCACGGTCTGCGACCGGGTCTCGGCGAGGGGCGCCGGCGGGGCGACGCTCGCGCGATTGGGTGTGACCTCGGGCGCGCGCCAGTCGCCCAGCGCTGCCTGGACCTTGTCCAGGGCGGCGGCGGCCTGTACCGCGCCGACCAGGACGACGACCATGCCCTGGGGCGAGTAGCAGCGCCGGTAAAAGCCGGCCGCGTCGTCGCGGCCCAGGCCCGTCACCGTGTCCTCGTAGCCCTGGACGCTGCGGCCGTAGGGATGATCGGGGTAGAGCAGCGCGTTGAACGCCAGGTCAGCCATGCGGCGCGTGTCGTGCGCCCGCCGCTGCAGGTCGGTGAGGATCTGCCCCCGCAGCCTTTCGGTCTCGGCGGGCGGAAAGACCGGCCTGCGCAGGCAGTCGGCCAGCATGTCAAGGAGCAGGTCCAGGTCCTCGGCCAGCGCCTTGCCGCCGAATCCGGCGGTGTGCACGCCGCCGTGAAAACCCAACTGGGCGCCCACCGATTCGAGCGCCTGGTTGATCTCGCCGAACGACCGGGTCTCGGTGCCGCGCAGCAGCATGGCCGCGGTCAGGCTGGCCAGCCCGGCCTGCTCCGGCGCCTCGTTCATGGAGCCGGCCCACAGGTAGCCGCTCAGCACCACCGCCGGGCTGTCGTCGTTCTCGCTGACCAGGAGGGTAATGCCGTTGGGCAGCTCGGCGCGGGCGATCGTCTCGGGTGATGGATAGGATCCGGTCATTGCGCTTGCCTCCTACGCTCCCTGCGGCACATAATGGCCCACGATCCGGTTGCGCCGCGCCAGGTATGCCTCCGCCGCCCGGCCCACGTCGTCCACCGTCACGGCGACCAGGCGGTCCAGGAACGACTCGAACCAGCCGGTATCGGCCACGATCGACGAATAGCCCAGCCAGAACCCCTGATTGGTGACGCTCTCGCTCGAGTAGGCGAACTGGGCCTGGGCCTGCTTGATCGCCGCGCGCAGCTCCTGCCCGGAGATCGGCTCGCGGGCCATCCGGTCTATCTCGGCGTCCAGGGCGGCCTCCACCTCGCCGAGCGTCCTGCCCGTGCGGACGGTGACGGTCACGTCGTACAGGAACGGGTCGAGCATGGCCGGCAACGAGCCGGAAACCCCGGCGGCCAGCCCGGTCTCGACCAGGGCCTTGTACAGCCGCGAGCTGCGGTTGGGCGGCCCGGGAGCAAACAGGTTCATGCCGCTGGCGCCGGTCAGGATGCTGGCGGCGACCAGCATGGGGAAAAAGTCGGGATCGGTGGCCGCCGGGGCGTGGTAGGCGGCCTCCAAATAAGCGGTCGCCCCCGGCCCCTCCAGGCTGATCCGGCGCTCGCCCCGCTGCGGCGGCTCGGGGCGGTTGGCCGCCCGCGGCTTTGAGCGGGCCGGGATCGGCCCAAACCGCTCCCCGATCCGGCCCAGCATCTCCGCTGCCTCGAAATCGCCCACGGCCACGGCCACGGCGTTGTTGGGGCCATAGTAGGCCTGGTAGTGCCGCCACAGGTCGTCACGGCTCATCGTCTCCAGGTCGCACAGGTCGCCGATCGTGTCGTGGTGGTACGGGTGGACCCGGAACGCCGCCCCGACCACCTCCTCGCCCAGCAGAAAGGTGGGGCTGTTCTCGGCCCCCTGCCGCTCGGAAATGATGACCATCCGCTCCGGCTCGATCTCCTGGGGGTCGAACAGCGAGTTGACCATGCGGTCGGCCTCGATCCGCAGGCCCAGGTCGATCCGGTCGGAGGGCAGCGTCTCGAAAAAGGTGGTAAAGTCGAGCCAGGTAAAGCCGTTCGCCGCCCCGCCGTTGCGGGCGATCTGGGTATCGATCTCGCCCTTGGGAAACGCCTCCGATCCCTTGAACAGCATATGCTCCACCCAGTGGGCGATGCCGGTGATGCCCGGCGTCTCGTCGCGGCTGCCGACCCGGTACCAGACCCAGAAGGTGGTCACCGGGGCGCGCCGGCTCTCTTTGAGGACGACCGCCAGGCCGTTGTCGAGGGTGTGCTTGTGGATCGTCTTGTGGATGGCCATATCCCGCTCCTCAGCTCGCATAGCCCCGGCCCACGCCGCGGTAGACAAAGCCCAGCGCCTCCATCTCCTTGGGGTCATAGATGTTGCGGCCGTCGACGACGATCGGCCGGCGCATGGCCCCTTTCAGCCTGGGCAGCGACAGGTGCTTGAACTCGTTCCACTCGGTGACGACGATCAGGGCGTCGGCGCCGTCGGCGGCGTCATAGGCGTCGCGGCACAGGGTCACGTCGTGCAGGTAACGCCCGGCGTTGGCCATGGCCACCGGGTCATAGGCCCGCACCTGGGCGCCCTCGCTCTGCAGCAGGTGGATGATCTCGATCGACGGCGCCTCGCGCATGTCGTCGGTGTTGGGCTTGAAGGCCAGGCCCAGGATGCCGATCACCTTTTCGTCCAGCGTGCCCAGCAGCTCCCGCACTTTGTACAGCGCCTGGCGGCGCTGGTCGCGGTTGATGTCCATCACCGCCCGCAGGAGCTGGGGGTGGCAGCCGTGGACGGCGGCCATGTGGGCCAGCGCCGCCACGTCCTTGGGAAAACAGCTCCCGCCAAAGCCGACCCCGGCGTCGAGAAAGTAGGGGCCGATCCGCTTGTCATAGCCCATCCCCGCCGCCACCTCTTTGACGTCGGCGCCCAGCGCCTCGCAGATGTTGGCGATCTCGTTGATGAACGAGACGCGGGCGGCCAGGAAGGCGTTGGAGGCGTACTTGATCATCTCCGCGGTGCGCAGGTCGGTGAGCACGATCGGCGCCCGCAGCGACAGGTAAAGCTGGGCCACCTGGGCGGCGGCCTCCGGGTCCAGCGAGCCGAGGACGATCCGGTCGGGGTAGACGAAATCGTTGATGGCCGACCCCTCGCGCAGGAACTCGGGGTTGCTGACGACCGAAAAGTCGATCGGCTGGGGCTGGTGGCGGCGGATGATGTCGGCCACCCAGTCGCCGGTGCCGATCGGCACCGTGCTCTTGTTGACGACGATCAGCGGCCCCTGCATGGCGTGGGCGATGCTGCGCGCCGCGGCGCGGACATATTTCAGGTCGGCCTCGCCGCCCCCGCCCTGGGGTGTGCCGACGGCGATGAACACGAACTCGGCGTCCGGCACGCCCTCTTCGTACCGGCTGGTAAAGCGCAGCCGGCCGGCCTGGGCGTTGCGGCGGACCATCTCCTCCAGGCCCGGCTCATAGATCGGCATCTCGCCTGCGCGCAGCCTGTCGATCCGGCCCTCGTCCACGTCCACACAGGCCACCTGGTGGCCCAGGTCGGCAAAGCAGGTGCCGGTGGTCAGGCCGACGTAACCGGCGCCGATCACACAGATCTTTTTCATCGGATCCCATGCCTCGTACTCAGGAAGGTATCGAAACCGGCGCGGGGAGCCAGGCTCCTCTGCCGTAGCGGCGCCACTATACCACGGAACGGGGTCGGGCGCAAGCTGGAATCACTGAAACACTGAGGACGCTGAGGCGCTGGAATCACTGAGGCACTGACAGCACTGAAGACACTGAAACCACCGTTCAGTGTCTTCATCCTTTCAGTGGTTCCAGAACCGCTGGAACCACTGAGGGCACTGAGCCCACCGACCAGTGCTGCCGCGATTTGATATCAGTACACCTCGTCGTGTGAGCCCAGGTCGATCAGGACGATCATGTCAGCCCCGGTGTCTGGATCGGGCTCGAAGGCAAAGACGATCCGGCAATCGTATTCCACCCAGCAAGCCCACAACCCCTGGAGCTGGCCGCTTAGCTTGTGCGTCTTTAGGGAGGGGTGAAATGGGTCTTCTGCCAGCTTTTCCAACACTTGAAACAACCGGTCCTGCCGGGCCGGATTGCTGCGCGTGAGCCTCTTAAACGCCCGGTGAAAACTGGCATCCCAGGCCAGCCTGGTCATGGCTCGCCCAGGAGATCGTGTTTGAGGTCCTCGACTGAGCCATAATGGGCGTGGCCGTCGCGCACCGCCTGTAGTGTGGCGGTCGCATTACCGGCGATCTCAGCCCGCCGCAGCTCCACCAGGCGGCGCTGAATCAGGTCGATCAGCGTTTCCTGATCCTCGGGCGGCAGTTTTTCCACGACGTCGAGCGCCTGCTGAAACGAGGGCGCCTTCACCTGGCTCATGGTTACCCTTCCTCTCTCTGCATCTTGGTTCAATGTACCACGCTGTTTGCCAAATGTCAAGTGCTCCGCTGCGTGGGATGTCCAGAAACGGCTCATTTGTGAGCAAAACACAATCATGGTACAATGCCATGCGAACAGGCCCGACCACTCGAAAAGGAGAACTGCTGCAGCGCTGACGGTACTGGAACCACTGAAGCACTGACAGCACTGAACCCACTGATCAGTGTCCTCAGTGTCTTCATCTTTTCAGTGGTTCCAGTGGTTCCAGTAGATCGATGGAGGAGGAGCCATGGCACAGCCATACATAAAAGGGGAATACCACCTGTCCGACGTGACGGCGCGGATCATCGCCGCCGCGACCGAGGTTCACCGTGGCCTTGGTCCCGGCTTTAACGAGATCCTCTACCAGCGCGCCCTGGCCCTGGAGGTGCCCGCCCACAACCTCGAGTTCAGCCGCGAGGAGTGGATCGACGTCCACTACAAGGGCGTGAAGGTCGGGGCCAAGCGGGTGGATTTCATCGTCGACGAGGTCATGGTCGAGATCAAGGCCAGGTCAGCCCTCGAAGATGTCGATTTCGTCCAGGCCCTCTCCTACCTGAAGGCCTCCGGCTATCACGTGGGCCTGCTGCTAAACTTTGGCGCCAAAGAGCTGGAGATCCGCCGCCTGGCCAATTGAGTGGAGACCCCCTCAGTGCCTTCAGTGGTTCAAACCATCGCCCTGTCGACCGGGTCGCTCTACTCTTACGGCCTGACCCGCGTGTTTGAGCTGGCCGCCGAGGCCGGCTTTGACGCCGTCGAGATCCTGGTCGATGAGCGTTGGGACACCCGCCAGCCGGCCTATCTGCGGCGGCTGAGCCGGGAGGCGGGCCTGCCGATCGCCGCGATCCACAATCCGTTCCTGCCCCACGTGCCCGGCTGGCCGTCCGATCCGCTGGGCCGGCTGCGGCTGTCGGCGCAAGTGGCCCGCGAGGTGGGCGCGCCGCTGGTGGTGACCCACCTGCCGCTGCGCATCCGCTGGGTGCGGGTGGAGCTGGTCGGATTCAAGGCCAGCCGCCTGACGGCGCCGCTCCCGCTGCCGGGCGAGAGCGCCTATCGCCGCTTTTTGCTGGACGGGCTGGCCCGATTCGAGGCCGAGGAGGCGGTGGTGGTGGCCGTCGAAAACATGCCGGTCAAGCGCCTGCTGGGCCTGGAGCTGGACATCCACGCTTTGAACCGGATCGATTTCCTGGCGACGCTGCCCCACCTGACCCTGGACACCACCCACCTGGGGACGAGGGGCCTGGACCCGGTGGCGGTGTACGAGCGGCTGAAGGAGCGGGTGGCCCACGTACACCTGTCCGATTTCAAGGAGACAGAACACCTGCTGCCGGGGGACGGCCACCTGCCGCTGGGCGAGCTGCTGGAGCGCCTGGCCCGCGACGGCTACCGGGGGGTGGTGACGGTCGAGCTGGGCCCCGAGGCGCTCCACGCGGAGGACGAGGCCCGGGTGAAGGAGCGCCTGCGGCAGGCGGTGGATTTTTGCCGGGAGCACACGGGGCGCTGAGGGGTGGGCGTGGCGGTTCCCTAACGGACGGGGTGGACCGACAGGTATTGGTGGAGGATCGCGGCCGGCTCGCCGAGGAGCTGGTAGCTGCCCCACCCGTCAAAAGCGGTCATGGCAAAGATCGCCGCGCCGTGCACGTAATCGTCGAGGCGCAGCTCGGCGTCGTACCAGGCTAACTGCTCGATATAGTTGCCCGGCGCGTCTTCGCCCATGCCCAGCTCGGCCCAGTAGCGGCCAAAATCGGCCCAGCCGTTGCCCGGCGGCCCGGGCCGGCCGGTCACCGTGCCGTCTATGCCGCATTCGGTGATCAGCAGCGGCAGGCGCAGCCCCCACGGGATGAGGAACTGGCGGTAGGCCTTGCGGTAGCGCAGCGTCAGCCAGCCCTCGTCGGCCGGATCGGCGCGGAAATCGAGGTCCTGGCGGTTGGTGTTGAACCAGATGGTCGGCGCCGAATACTCGTGGAGGGCCAGGTAGCCGCCGTGGGCGTGGGCCGCCTCCAGCGCCGGGCGAAAGGCCGGCCACCACTCCAGCGGCGGGTGCCCCGCGCCCAAGTTGCCGACGGCGGCGCGCAGGCCCCGCTCGGCCAGGAGGCGCACCCGCTCGGCCTCCAGGCCGGCCAGCTTGCCCATCTGGCCCTCGTCGCCGGCCACCGGCTCGTTAAACCCCTCCCAGGCGTCCACCAGCCCGGCGCGACGCTCGTCCAACGCCAGGGGCAGGACCGCCTCGACGGCGCGGCGGGCCTCGGCGGCTGGGTCGGCCCGGCCGAGGTCGACCTGGTCCAGCTCCACCCGGCCGACGATGATCGTGCGCGGCGACCTGGCCCGGACGTCGGCCAGGAAGGCCGGGTCGAGCTCCAGCGTTTTGAGCAGGGCCATGTTGCCGGTGGCGATCAGCTCCATGGTCTGGGGGTGGTGCCAGGCCACGAACAGGCCCAGCTTGGTCGGAGGGCCGGCGGGAAAGGGAGTGGGCGGCGGGGTGGGGGTGGCGGTGGGGTGGGGTGTGGCAGACGGCGGCGGCTGGGTGGCCAGCGGTGAATGGAACGGCGATTGGAACATACCGGCCGGCGTGGCCGTCGCCGCCGGCGATGCGGTCGCCGTGGCGGTTGGAGACGGGCTCGCCGCCGCGCTGGTCGGCGCGGGCCGGTCGGCGCGGCCCGGCGAAGAAGAGGGCAGGGGCTCGCCGGCCGGTGAGCCACAGCCGGACAGGATGGCAGCCAACGTGGCTGCACCGGCGCCCTTGAGGAAGCGGCGCCGGCTGAGAGGAAACTGTGTGCTAGACATGCCGTCTATTGTACCCTTGAATCGCGCCGGGGTCAACCACGCTTTGGCGGCGGTCGGCCTCCAGCTACCCTACGGCGCTGTGCAGGATTCCACTGACACATCGTCGAGGTAGAAACCTGCTATCCCGCTGCCATCGCCGTCGTTATAGGCATTAAAGTAGACCTGGGCCGGCTGCCCCGCATAGGCACTCAGATCATAGGACATCATGTTCCAGGCAGCGGCGTTGACGTTGTCCCGCATCAGTATGGCCAGCAGGTTACCGTCCTGGTCGAGCAGGAGGCATTCCTGGCGGTCGCCGTCATCCAGATCAGAGACGGGGTAGTACCAGAAGGTGAGGGTGACGCTGTCGGCGGCTGCCGGCACGGTGATGGCCTGGCGGGCCGACGAATAGCTGTGGACGTCACCCTCGCCCGGCTTGAGGCCGAGCAGCAGCGACCTGCCGCCAGTGTGAGCCTGGTCGGCGGTATAACGGGCGGGGCGGGGCGTTGCGCCGATGACCCAGGCCGTGTCGTCTTCAAAGCCGCCGTTGTCGATCAGCTCCTGGCAGCCGCCGCCAGCCGGCGAGTAGTCCTTCAGGAAGATGGGCAGGTGGAGGCGATAGTGGGCCCGCAGGATGGTGACCACCCGCCAGTTGCCGGTATCGGTCACGACGATCTTCCCGGCGCCGTCCCAGCACACGCCGCGAGGCTGGTAGAAGGGGCCGTGGTGGCCGTCGTTGGGCTCGGTGTACTCGGCCAGGAGGCTGCCCTCCGCGTCCAGCACCACCACGCGATCGTTCCCGGTGTCCGCGACGGCGATCAGGCCGGCGTCGTTGGCTGCCACGCCGGTGGGAGCCAGCAGGCCAGCCGTGATGCTCCGTAGAAAGCCAAAACTGGCGCCGTCGAAGCTCAGGACCTGCAGCCGGTTGTTGCCCATGTCGGCGACGATGACCCGGTCGCCGCCGACAACGGCCAGTCCCTGGGGATACTGGAACTGCCCGGGCCCGCTGCCGGGCCCGCCATAGGCGCTGACAAAGCTGCCCAATTCGTCAAAAGCCTGGATGCGATGGTTACCGCCGTCAGCTACCAGGATGCGGTAGGGGAATGCGCTGCTATTGCCGATGCGCGGCACATCGCTGATCCTCAGCTCATCGAGAACGGCGTCCGCCTGCTGATCGTGCCAATGGGTGGAGCCGATGTCGATCGTATCGGCCAGCACGTCCGGCGGGTTGGCCGTGTCGCTGTGATCGCGCCGCTGTCCATCGACGAACAAAGATATTTCGGCGCCCTGCCAGGTGACGGCCACGTGGCGCCACTCGCCGGCCTGCCAGTGGGCGATGTTGTAGGCTACCCCATATTCGGTCGAGCTATCCCAGACCATGAAGCGCAGGTTGTTGGCCCCATCCTTTGTGATGCGCATGCGGTTGAACCAGCCGTCGCCCACTTCAAAAAAGGTATAGCCCTGGCCGTCGTCGCCATCCCAGGCGGGCTGGAGCCAGAACTCGATCGCCCCCTGGGTACGCTCCAGGTTTCCGGCCGTCTCGTACGTCAGCCAGTCGCCGTCGTCCAAGGCCACTCCCTGGTCATACCGGCCGGCGGTGAACTCGGCGCCAGAGGCTGTTCCCGTCTCACCCTGGGCTCCATCGTAACTGCCATCAAGATGCAGCAGCAAAAGCGTGTGCTCGTCCACATCGTACGGCCCTTCGACACTCAAGGGCTGGCCTGCGGTCGCCAAACCAGTCGGCGTCTCGAACTGGCCGGGTCCTGAACCGCGCTCGCCAAACTCCAGGATAGGAGTCGCGTCACGGTCGGCCACCCGCACCGAATGGCGGTCGACGTACCAGTCGCCGGGGTGGCTGAACAGCAGCCGATCCTGCCCGTCCACGGCGACAAAGTACGACTGCTCCAGGTGATAGTGCACGCTGCCGACGTTCTGGAGATAACGCCCGTCGGGACGCTGGCGCAGCAGCGCGTACCCATTCTGTGGGTCAAGCACCGTCCGCTGCCCATCCGACATCAGCCCTACGGCATAGGGGTTGACGAGGCGGGGCGCCCAGGCGGCGCTGCTAAAGCTGCTCTCCCGGCCGGCGCCGTCCAACGCCGTCACAGCGTAGATCCGCGTGGCATAATGCGCCTCGGCGTAACACAGGCCGGTCACCAGGCCGCCGGTTTGTTCGTATTCGTACGCCGGGGGCGCCGCGCGGTAGACGTGATATCCGATCACGCCGGCCGAGGGACTAGCCTGCCAGCACAGGGCGGCCTGCTGTCCCTCGACCCGCGCCGTGGCGCCTGCCGGCGGCAAGGGTGCGTCAACCGGCGGCACATGGGAGGTGAGGGTGAAGGTGTGGCTGACGGTGTCACCCTGCCAGCAGGCTAGATTAAAGGCGGTGATGTCGGTCCAGGCGAACTCTTCGTGATCTCCCTTGTTCAGCTTGATGAGAAAACGGCTCTGGTTGCCCACCACGTCGACGACGCCAAAGGGGTTGTCGCGCAGGGTATGACCGGTGCGCGTGGTGACGCCGCCGCCTGCCGGACGGTTGGCCAGCAGCAGGCGCCCACCGGCGTCTGTGGTCCCGGTGATATCGGGGGTGTTGTCCAGGTCCAACTCACCCATCCAGTTGGGCGGCCCGGTGCGCTGATAAAGGGCCACCTGGACGTCGCCAGCCGGATCCCCCTGGTTGTCCAGGACGAGCAGGTAGCTCTGCTCGGGGATGTCGAACTGGTATTCGCCGTAATAGCCGCGTCGATAGCCCTTGGTCGCCGAGATCCCCCCGGCGCTGTGGCTGGAATAGAGGCGCCAGTCGGTGTGGGGCCAGATGTCGCCGCCGCCCATCAGGTCGGGGCGGGACCAACCAAAGCCAAAGTTGGCCGGACCCCCCTCGCGATCCAGGACCTTGACGCTGGTTGAGGACAGGTTGAGGTTGTAGAGGTCGATCAACCCCACCTGGTGGCTCAACTCGTGGACCAGAGCCCAATCGACATCGGCCACCGGGTCGTAGCCACCACTCAAGGTCCGGTAGTCGGCGTCCACAAACCAGCCGCCATCGCTGGTGCGATCCCAGGGCGGAGGGGTGGAGGTGATCGGGATCGAGTCGATGCGCACCCGTTCGGTCGCGCCGCCGGGCGTGGTGGGGTAGGTTGAGCTGGCAAAGGCCCAATTCATGGCCGCGATCTGACGCTGCAGCCAGTCCTCGGCCGAGTAGGAAAAGGCCGGGTTCCAGGGAGTGTTGTACGCTTCGTACATCTCGGGGGTGATGGCGATGCGAAAAGCCAGTGCGTTGGTGCGGTCTGCCAGGCTGTTGTTGGTTTCGTAGGTCTCGGCGATCAGATCGTCAGGGTCGGCGGCGAACCCCACGGTGTGATCGTCTGCGACCCGCTCGCCGTCCATGGTGTGAGCCCACGTCCACGTGTAGGTGGTTGTGGCCTCGGCGCCAGGCGCCAGCCCAGAAAGTGTCCCGGAGAGCACCACGCTGCCGTCTATCGTCCACTCGTAATCAAAGGCAGAGCCGGCCTCCGTCCCTTTGTTGACAATGTGCGCCGTATAGGTCACCACCTCGCCGGGGGCGGGCCAGCGGCGCTCGTCTTCGGTGCCCGGGCACAGGTTTGGGATGCCGCCGGGGTAGATCACGCAATAGGCCAGGTAAGTAGGGTCGCGGTGGATATAGGTCACGTCCAGGTCTGTGCCGACCGGAGGGCTGGTAGGCGTCCAGCCCGCCAGCGCCGGCCGGGTGACCCGCTGCCAGGGGTAACCGGCGCCGGGCAGCGGCCGGCCGTCCTGCAGCATTCCGGGGACGTAAGGGCGCCGGCCATCGCCGGCCGGCGTCCCCTGCTGCGCCCGGGCGTCTGGCGGCCTGCTGCACAAGGTGGCAGCCAGGACCACGACCAGGGTCACGAACCATGCTGACAAACCCTTTGTGCTCATCCGTCTCCTCCTGCTTGGTTCCCTGATGGCGAACCACCAGCGGCAGCCAGATCCTCCAGTTTCCCGGCAGGGTGCCGTGGACCGTGACCGCCCGGCTGCTGCCGGTGCCGGCGACCAGGATGTGGCTGCACTCCTGGCTGTTACCCAATCGCAGCAGGTTGTTGCAGTTAAGAAGGAGTGCGATGCCTACGCGGCTATTGACACCCTGTCCAAGCGCTCCAGGATGCCAGGTTCTACGCCGGCGCCATGGCCGGGGGCGTCGGGCAGGTGGATCAGGCCGCCGTCGTAGGTGATGCCGCCCAAGATCGGGTCGTCGGCGTGGCCGGTGTGGCCGTCCAGGTCGGCAAAGGCGATGTTGGGGCGGGCCGATACCAGGTGGGCCGCGGCGCTGAGGGCCAGGCGCGTCTCCCACATGCAGCCGAGCATGCAGCGGATGCCCGCCGCCTGGGCGATGGCGTCGATCTTGAGGGCGGTGTGGATGCCGCCGCACTTGGCCAGCTTGATGTTGAAATAGTCGCAGGCGCCCAGGCTGGCCAGCCGGAAGGCGTCGTGGTGGTCGAACAGCGACTCGTCGGCCATGATCGGGATCGGGCTGGCCGCCCTCACCTGGCGCAGGCCCTCGACGTTCCAATGGGCGACCGGCTGCTCGCAGTACT
>JAFGOG010000364.1 GCA_016926595.1 Anaerolineae bacterium | reverse complement strand
GCCGGTGCGGTCAAAGATCCAGACGCCGAGCCCAAACCTGGTCAGGCTCGAGCCGACGATCGAGATCACCTGCCCGATCCAGATGATGACAAAGGTCCGCATCCCGGTGGGCGCGTCCATGCTGCGCTGCGGGGCTGCGGCTTGCTGGTCCTGGGTCATTTCTGACACGATTCCTTCCTGGCTCCGACCATGTCCTCTTCTGGCCGCGCGTGATCTTGTCGCACTCAGTGAGAGGTAAGGTTCAGGGTGGTGCCGACAACAAAGAGCACCCCAAATACCATCCACAGTGGACGGCTCAGGAGGCCCAGCGGCCACCAGTAGAACATGACCGTGGCCAGGTAGAGCGATACGTACGGAAACAGGATCGACGGGCGCGGCGGCTTGCGCCAGGGAATGCTTTTGACGTAATCGATCCAATAGCCATACGCCGCGTACACCAGGAAGAGCAAGCCCCCCAGCCAGAACGACCACGATTTCCCCCCCAGGAGCAGGATGGCGCTGATCGCGATGGCCGGGATGCTCAACGCGTACACGATCCAGCCAAAGCGGAGCGTGTAGCGCTCAAAGAAGCGCCGGCGTAAGGCAAAGTGGACGATCAGGACGATCTGGAAAAAGAACGCCCAGGTCACGAACAGGATATCCAGAGCATCCAGGCCTGACACCTCGCCATCTCCTCTGTGACTATGACACGCGGCGCCGGCTGCGAGCCAGCAGCACGATGGCCGCGCCGCAGGCGACCACGGACAGGCCGTCAAGGAACCCCTGGGCAAAGTTGGTGGCGTCTCCGAACAGTGCCAGGTGCCCCACGAACGACGACAGGGCCGACAGCCCCAGTGCCGTGACAAAGACTACTATCCCGTTTGTGAATTGCCTGTCTTCCACTTGTTGTGACCTCCGAAGTGAGTTTCTGGGTTGCAAGCAGCCTCGTGCCAGCGGCACACGTTTGCGCGTCAAACCATTATACCACAGGTGGAGGATTGGCGCACTGGACACCTGGGCAATCTGCTGATTGGCCACTTGCCCTATCTTCTGGCGCACGATGGCGAGGGCGGGCGAGTCAGAGACTTGAATTCTCCGATTTACTCTCGGTGTATGCTCAGCATCGCGTCTTTACAGATGCTATTGTAGCATCCGAATCGGCGTCTGTAATCATCCGGGGCGGGTGATTGGGGGGTGATTTCCAGGCCCGGATGGGGAATCAGAAAGCCAGCGGCTGTGACCGAGTCGAGCTGGCTGGTATGGGCGCAACCTCATCCTTCGTGGCAGGCTGCCTATGGCTCGGCGGCGCCCTGGAAGGTCTCGCAGACCTCGAACCGCCTGGCTGCGTCGTTCCAGCGCAACAGCTCGACTCTGGGCATGAGCCGCTTCTCGGGATCGGGCCACTCGGCCTCAAAGGCCACCGCGGCGTCGGTTTCGATCAGCCGCACAAAGGGGTATTCGAGCACGTCTCGCACCAGCCGCTTGCGCTCGGTGGCGAAAAAGTGCATCCAGGTGCCGGTGTTCAGGTACCAGCGCCTGGCCGGCGGCCGGCGCGAGTAAAAGGTGTTGCAGCTACATTGGAGCGCCGACCCGGCCTCGGTCAGCTCCAGGTCCCACTTGCCCGGTTTTTTGCCACAGTCGGGGTTGGGACAGTGCAGGTGCCAGGTGTGCAGCCACTGCCGCCGGTCGCCGCCACAGGCCGGGCAGTGATAGACCACGGTGTGGGGATAGATTCGAATCCGGTCCAGGACCTCTGCCGGCAGCGGCTCGTCGCATTCGACGCAGGTGAGGCCCAGGCCCCTGGCGGTCGTCCAGAGGGAAGGGCTACTCTCCACGTCCTGCCAGGACAGCTCCCGGCCACACCCCTCGCATTCGACCCTCTCAAAGTCCAGGTCGATGAGTGGATCGCCGGTGTTCTCCTGCCCGCAGTGGGGGCAGGAGAACGAGTAGCCGGGCGGCCAGCCCGCTTCCTGCTTGCGCAGCCGGTCGACGAGCTGCCTGCGGAGCACCCGCGCCTTCTGCCGACGCCGGCAAGTGGGGCACTCGACGGTGGGTATCGCGGCGTGCCCCCGCTCGAAACGCACGTGCCAGCGCCACTTCCAGGGGCGCAGCCTGTCGCGCCACCGGCCCGGCAAAAAGCCCCACCGCCGCAGTTGGCTGGTGCATCCATTTTTGTGGCATCCGGCGCCCAGGTCCACTGGCTGGGCGTTGCGGGCATGGTCGTGACCGAACAGGAGGTAGGGCACGTCGTAGCCATGCTTTTTCAGGATGCCGGCCACCCGCAACGACGGCTTGTACAGATAATCCTCGCCCAGGCCGATCCAGTCGCGGAGCAGAGTCACCCCCCAGTAGGACAGAAAGCCAAAGGCCAGCGTCTTGAGAGCCCCGGAGAAAAGATCCCACACCAGGAGCTTTTCCTTATCGACCAACCCCAATAGTTTCTGAATCCCATCCGGCAGCCAGGTTCGCAGCCAGTCGCTCGGGGAAAGCGGGCCCCTTACCATCTCAGAGACGCCAAAGACCAACAGAAATGCCAGCGCGACCGGCAGGCCCACCGAGACGACGAGCAACAGGACATAGAACCAGCCCGAAGCCGGTCCACGCCAGCGCCGCACCCAGGGCGTCTCGTCCAGCTCGCGGGCACAATCTTTCGACAGGCCGGTGAGCCGGGCATAGGCCTCTCGCCTGGCCTGCTGGTACCCAAGCATGCGGCGCTCGCGCCGGGCCCATTCGAACCAGGACTTGAGCAGCCGCCACAGCGCGCCGAGCAGCTTGCGCAAGAGTACGACGGGCTGGTGGTAGAGCAGCCAGGGGAGATAGATCTTGTTGTATCCGGGCCGCTCAAAGTTGGGCAGCTCGATCTCGAGGTTATTGACCAAAAAGACGTTGCCCAGCGAGCCCACGGCAGGGTCGATCTCTTTTTCCGCGGGGGTCACAGCCAGGCCCGGCAGCCAGCCGGTCGCCCTTTGGGGCGGATTGGTTTTCAGCTCATCCAGGGTGGGCCCGGGCGGTGGGGCGGCCGGCACCGCTCCAGAGGCGTCCCCTTTGGGGCTGTACACCGGCACGAGAAAGTGGCGGTGAGTGTCCACGGCCTCGTGCTGGCCGCCGTGCTCCAGGTAGGCCAGCCGGTCGCGATAGTAGTACCAGGCGTGGTCGAAATCGACCCGCCGGTCCATCTCGTCCACCGGCAGGGGGGGCAGAGCGCCGTCCGGGCCGGGGAGGCGCAGATCCTCCGGTGGCACCGGCAGGCTGTGGGCGGCGCCCGGCCGTTGCGCCTCCTGCACCAGCTCGTCGTAGGTTGCCCGCAGCCAGCCGAGCAGGGCGATCTGGACCTCGGGCCAATACCACTGCACATCGTGGTTGCCCCGCATCAGGACCAGGCGGTTGCCGCAGGCCAGGAACCAGGCCAGCCCCTGGAAAAAGCGCCGATGTCCCCGGCAGACGTCCCTGATCTGTTCCAGGGCGGTAGGCCGAGCCAGGGACAACACCTCCCGCGGCCGCACCGGCGCCGCTTTGCGCTGCTCCCGGGCAAGCCGATCGGCAGCCCGGCCATCCGCGCTTCGGCGCGCCCTCTCTTCCTCAAGGCCCCGGCCTTGCGCGTCCTGGTAGACGTCGTCGAGGATCTTCCACAGCCGCGCTGCCGGCCCGGCCGGCGGCTCATTCAGCCCGGCAGCGGCGTCTCTGGGCTGCTGTCCGGCGCCCGTCCCGGACCTCGCCGGCGCCCGGAGGCAGGGATCGGGCGGCAGCGCATTCTCCAGAAACCACCAATCGACCCTGTCGGGGGCAGGGTGCGCCACGACCTGGACAAAGTCGACCATGTCGCCGTTAAAGACCAGCTCGTAGGGATATCCGTGCCGGGCGCGCCGCTCCTGCTCGCAGTGCACCAAGAAGCGAAAAAAGGCGTCATCGAAAAAGAAATCCTCGGTGGGGCTCAGCCGGGCCAGCCCCTCTTGAGACGGGCGGTTGCCGGCCGCCAGGTGAAAGTCGCT
>JAFGOG010000363.1 GCA_016926595.1 Anaerolineae bacterium | reverse complement strand
TGGCCCCAGCAGGCGTTCATCGGCGGCTTTAGGAAATACGCGCTGTGACGTCTGAATCTGTCACCCTGACATGCAGGGCCGCCCGCGGCTGCGAAGCGAAGGGTCTCGCCGGGCAAAGAGAGATGTTTCGCTACGCTCAGCATGACAAGAGCAACCAAGAGGGCAAGCAATGAAGGTAACCTATTTCCCTGGCTGCACCTTGAGAACCACCGGCAGGGGCTTTGACAACGCCATGCGGGCCTCGGCGGCGGCCGTCGGTGTAGACCTGGTCGAGCTGCCGGACTGGAACTGCTGCGGCGCTACCTATCCGCTCCTCATCGACAACATACTGGATCTGGCCGCCCCGGCCCACATCCTGGTCAAAGCGCGGCTGGCGGGTAGCCAGGTGACTACCGCCTGCACCACTTGCTACAACGTCCTGAAACGGGCCAACCACTTCATCCGCGCCCACCCTGACGAGCGCGACCGGCTCAACGCCTTCATCGAGTCCGATTATGCTGGCGAGGTGGAGGTCGTCGACATCGTCCACCTCCTTCGCGACCAGGTGGGGTTCGACGCCGTGCGCGACAAAGTGATCAAGCCGCTCGCCGGCCTCAAGGTGGCGGCCTACTACGGCTGCATGGTCCTTCGCCCCCCCGCCGAGGTCGCCTACGACGATCCCGACAACCCCCGCTCGCTCGACGACCTGATGGCCGCCCTGGGCGCGACCGCTGTGGACTATCCGCACAAGAGCGAATGCTGCGGCGCTTACCTGGCCGTCAAGGCCCCCGAAGTGACGCGCTCCATGGTCTATACCATCCTCAGTTCCGCCCAGCGGGCCGGCGCTGAAGCGATGGTCACCAACTGCCCCTTGTGCCAGTTCAACCTGGACAAGCAGCAGCAGAGAATGTCAAGCTACTACGCCGGCTACCAGCCCATCCCCGTCTTTTATTTCAGCCAGTTGATGGGCCTGGCTCTGGGCTTGGATAGCGGCGATTATGGCTGGGAGCGGCATTACGTCGATCCCATGCCCCTGGTCCAAAAGCTCGTCGAGGCCTAGATCTGAGAAAAGATACTCCCATGGCTGGAAATGGCAATCGCAGCAACAGGGTGCTGATCGTCGGCGCCGGCATCGCCGGCATGCAGGCCGCGCTCGACATCGCCGGCTCGGGCTACGAGGTGGTCCTGGTCGATCGGTTGCCGTCGATCGGCGGTCACATGCACCAACTGTCCGAGACCTTCCCGACGCTCGACTGCGCCCAGTGCATCCTGACCCCCCGCACCGTCGACGTTGGGCGCCAGGAGAATATCCACCTCCACGTCTATTCCGAGATCGAGTCGATCACCGGCGAGATCGGCGATTTCCGGGTGCGCATCCGCCGCAAGCCGGCCTACGTCAACTGGGACGTGTGCACCGGCTGCGGCGCCTGCACCGAGGCCTGCCCCCAGTCGATCCCGTTCGCCTTTGACCGCTTCCTGGAGATGTCCAAGGTGATGGCCAGTGGCAAAGTGCGGCACGTCGGCACCGGCAAGGCGATCTATACCCTGTCGCCGCAGGCGGTGCCCAAAAAGCCGGTCATCGACACCGAGTACTGCACCTACTTCCAAAAGGGCAAGTGCCGCTTGTGCGAAAAGATCTGCCCCGTGGGTGCCATCGACTATGAGCAGCAGGCCGCCTGGTTCGAGGAGCGGGTCGGCATCATCATCCTGGCCACCGGCTTTGAGCTCTACCCCCTGGCCAGCCTGGGCGAATACGGCGCCGGCGAGGTCCCCGACGTGATCGACGCCCTGGCCATGGAGCGGCTGCTCAGCTCCTCAGGCCCCACGCCCGCCGTCCCGCGCCGCCCGTCCGACGGCCGGGTGCCCAAAGAGGTGGTCTGGATCCAGTGCGCTGGCTCGCGCGATCCTGAGTTGCACATGCCCTACTGCTCCAAGGTCTGCTGCATGTACAGCGCCAAACAGGCCATGCTCTACAAGCACAAAGTCCACGATGCCCAGGTCTATGTCTTTTACATCGATATCCGCTCCGCCGGCAAGCGCTACGAGGAATTCATCCAGCGGGCCATGGAAGAGGACCGGGTGCTCTATGTGCGGGGCAAGCCTAGCAAGGTCTTTCGCGACGGCGACAAGGTCATCGTCTGGGGCGTCGACACCCTGACCGGCCTGCCGGTCGAGGTCGCCGCCGACCTGGTGGTCATCTCCCCGGCGATGGTGCCGTCGGAAGGTACCCGCGAGCTGGCCGGCATGTTGGGGCTGGAGGTCGACCAGTTCGGCTGGTGGGTCGAGCAGGATGGCAACCTGTCGCCGCTGGACACTGGCCGGCCCGGCATCTTCTTGGCCGGCGCCGGCAGCGGCCCCAAAGACATCCCTGAATCCGTGGCTCAGGGTAGCGGAGCGGCAGGTAAAGCGCTGTCTCTGCTGGCCAGTTGGGGTGGGCTCTCATGAAGCGCATCGGAATCTTTGTCTGTCACTGCGGCACCAACATCGCCGGCACCGTCGACGTGGAGCGAGTCGTCGAGGAAGTCAAGAAATTCCCGGAAGTGGTCTATGCCATAGACTACAAGTACATGTGCTCCGACCCCGGCCAGCAGCTCATCCGCGACCACATCCGCGAAGACCGGCTGGACGGAGTCGTCATCGCCGCCTGCTCGCCCACGATGCACGAGCCCACCTTCCGCCGGACGGCCGAGTCGGCGGGCCTCAACCCCTACCAGGCCGAGATCGCCAACATCCGCGAGCAGTCGAGCTGGGTCCACCAGCAGCACAGGGAAGCGGCCACCGACAAGGCCATCGAGACGATCCGGACCATCGTCGCCAAGGCCCACTATAACCAGTCGCTCACCCCCTATTTTCTGCCCCTGGTCAAGCGGGGACTGGTCATCGGCGGCGGCATTGCCGGCCTCCAGGCCGCGCTCGACCTGGCCAGCGCCGGGTACCCGGTGGTCCTGGTCGAAAAGAGCGACCGCCTGGGCGGGCGGATGGCCGAGCTGTCGGGCCTCTACCTGAATTTTGACGGCGCGTCTGACCTGATCCGGCGCAAGATCGAGGCCGTCGCCGCCCACCCCAACATCCAGGTGCTGACCGCGTCGGAAGTGGTCGAGGTCGGCGGCTATGTCGGCAATTTCGTGGTCAAAGTCGAGCAGCGCGGCGACCGGCCTGTGCCCTATACCTTTGACATCGGCGCCATCGTCGTCGCCACCGGCTACGACCTCTACTCCAAGGAGCGGCTGGGTGAGTATGGCGGCGGGCGTTACCCCGACGTGATCGACGGCCTTCAGTTCGAGGCCATGCTCCGGCCCGACGGACCCACCGGCGGCCAGATCCGCCGCCCATCCGACGGCCAGGTGCCCAAAGAGGTGGTCTGGATTCAGTGCGCCGGCTCGCGCGACCCCGAGCTGCACATGCCCTACTGCTCCAAGGTGTGCTGTATGTACGTCGCCAAGCAGGCCATCCTCTACAAGCAGCAGGTGCCCGACGGCCAGGCGACCGTCTTTTACATCGACATCCGCAGCCAGGGCAAGGGCTACGAAGAGTTTGTCCAGCGGGCCATGGAGGACCACGACGTCCTCTACGTGCGGGGCAAGGCCTCCAAGGCGTTCCAGGAGAATGGCCACGTCGTCGTCTGGGGCGTAGACACCCTGACCGGGCTGCCGCTGGAGGTCGAGGCCGACCTCGTGGTGCTGGCCACGGCCACCGTGCCCCGCGCCGACTCCCGCGAGTTGGGCCAGTTGCTGCGGGTCGGCATTGACGAGCACGGCTTTTTCAGCGAGGCCCACCCCAAGCTCCGCCCGGTCGAGAGCTTGACGGCGGGCGTCTTCCTGGCCGGCGCCGCCCACTTCCCCAAAGACATACCCGAGACGGTGGCCCAGGCCAGCGGTGCGGCCGCCAAGGTGCTGCGCCTTTTCTCCCAAGCCCAGATGGTTCAGGAGCCGACCATCGCCTATGTTGACCCCGAGATCTGCTCCGGCTGCGGCCTGTGCATCCCCGCCTGCCCCTACGAAGCGCGGAGCATGCACGAATGGCAGCACATCTCCGTGGTCAACACTGCCTTGTGCCAGGGCTGTGGGGCATGCGCGGTGGTCTGCCCCAATAAAGCCTGCCAGGTGCGCAACCTGATGCCGGTGCAGATCCTGTCGATGATGGAAGCCTATTTATAGCGGCCGCCATGAGAGGATAGCCATGGAACCAGACCTGACATTCATTGACCAGGTGAGCGATCTGAGCCACCAGAACGTGCGGCGCTGCTACTACTGCCAGCGCTGCA
>JAFGOG010000047.1 GCA_016926595.1 Anaerolineae bacterium | reverse complement strand
CTAGTTCTTTGAGCCAACGGGTGAAATGGCCTGTACCACAACCTACCTCCAGCAGACTGCTTGCCTGCGGAAAGCGGGCCAACAACTGCTTCAAAAGAGCCTTTTCCAGGCGGTCGGCCCGACGGCCTGTGGTTTCGTACCAGGCTTCATAGCCCGAGGCCAAACCCAGGTTGGCGAACGGGTTGACGACAGACCGTTGCATCCAACTCATTGTTTTGCTGGCATTGTTCTATACAACCGCTTCACGCTGGCCTTCATCTAATCCCTTCTTCCTAGGCCCTGACGATCATCACCGGGATACGTGCGTGGGACAGCACGCGATGGCTGACGCTGCCCAGTAGCAGACTTGCCAGCGTGCCATGCCCCCGGCTACCCATGACAATCAGGTCGCAATCTCGGACGTCGACCACCTTCAGGATAGCATCAGCCGGCGGCCCTTCCAGTACTTCGACGACGACGTCGATGCCAGCTTCTCGGAGACTCTGTGCTGCATTGCCCGCCACTTCCTGCCCTGCCGAAACGTGACGCGCTGCGACCTGATCCCGCCATAGATCTCCCAGATAGCTGGGCACCGGATCAAAGGCGTGGACGACGAACACCTGGGCACCATCACGCAGGGCAAGATCGCGCACATAGACCAGAGCCTGCCTGGCGTCGGGCGAGCCATCAGTGGCAAGCAGGATTCTTTTGAACATGACCGCACCTCCTCCTCATTTTCCCTTCGTAGTGACATAGCTTGTCGAATCCAGGATGCCTCAGTCTGCAAAAAAGCCCCAGGCATCCAGGCGTCTCAGAATGCGGCGAGCAGCCGCCTCGGCCGAGTGGCGCGCCGTATCTACACGAACCCCGGGGGCGTCCGGTGCTTCATACAGGGCACCGGCGCCGGGCAAGTTCGCGATCTCGCCCCTGTCCGCTCGTTCTCAGAGGCCCTTCAGGTCCCGGGCACGGCATACCCCGGGCGTGCACTCGACATGGACCTCAGCGCATTCTTTCAACGATAGACTTGCTGTCATTACGCTCGCACGAGCAGGATCGGGGCGCTGCTGGCCCGGAGAACCCGATCGGCAACACTGCCCAATGCCCATCGCGCCAGGCCCGTGCGGCCGTGAGTGCACATGGCGATCAGGTCTATGCGATTGGCCTCGGCATATTCGACAATGCAGTCTGCTACCGAACCGCTTCCCGTGGCTGTGACCACGTGGAGCCCTTGCTCCATCAGCCTGCCGGCGATGGTGCTAAGGTAGAGATGGGCATCTCCCTCTGCTGTGTCAAGCATGCCTTGAATGGGAAGGTACCACTCGCCCGTCATCCACCCCGACACGTGGACAATCGGTACCTGGAAGAGGATCAGATCACCGCTCATGGCCTTAGCGACCGTGACCGCGGTCGGCAGAATTTGCTCAGCCGCAGGGGATCCGTCCAGCGGTACCAGGATCCGGCGGCATCGTACCGGCTGCCGCCAATCACTGTCGAGATCCTGCTCACTGGCGCGGACAAGAAACAACGGCGTGCGGGCTGTCTGCAATACACGCTCGGCCACACTGCCGTGCGTCCAGCGTTTGATACCGCTGTAGCCATGGGTGGCCATGACGATCTGGTCGATATTCATCTGCTCGGCATAGTCCAGAATGGCCTCTGCCGCCGGTCCACGCCGCACCACAGAGTAGGCGCTCAAGCCCGCCTCCCTCAGTTGGTCAGCCAACGCACCCAGATAGCTGTTGGCCTCAGCCTCAAGCTCGTCCACGACCGCATTCAACTCCACAGTAGACTCGTCTAGAATCTCCAGGATGTCTGGCAGGATCCAGACGGCGCGGAGCAGCACTAGTTCGGCTCCCATTCCCCGCGCCAAGGTCACGGCGCAGGGGAGCGCCTGCTCAGCCAGTGGTGAACCATCCAACGGAACAAGAATTCGCGTCTTCATCACTTCCTCCTATCTTTAGCGCATACAGACGTATGCTGGTTCATCGCGATGCACCGGCGATCTCGATCGCTGCGGCTGGCTCCTATAGCTTTTCTGATGCACCCCTGTCAGGCACTTTGAGTTTTCTCAGGTAAAAGGTATGGCCGCGGTGTTTCGCTTCTACAAGCTTACCCTTTGCTACTAGCTGCTGTACCACAGCCCACCCCGCTCCAGCCCGCGCCAGGTAATCACTCACGGCATCCTCCCGCATTGGGTGCACGGCGGTGATACTCAACAGATCTTCTTCTGCGTCTCCCGTAAAGGCAAAGGCATTGCCTTCATAGCCAATCAGGTACTCCACTTGCTCTACTTTTTTTCCAAGAATATGATACGCTCGATTGACGGTCTGCTCATCGGGTGGCAGTGCCCATGACTCAGCCGGAGGGCGCGTGGGGATGGATAGGTAGGCGCGATCCGGCTGCAGGCGCGCCAGAAAGCCACCCAAGGTCTTCAAGCGCCTCTCGCCGTCGTTGACGCCGACCACGAGCATGGTCTCTGTCACCAGATCTCCATGATACTCTTTGGCAAACGCCAGCGCACTCTCCAGGATCGAGGACAGGTTCAGGCTGCCGTGGGGGCGGTTGATCCGCTGCCAAGCCGCTTTCTCAACGGCATCCACCTTCAGTGACACCCAATCTGCGCCCATCAGTTCCTCGCGCACATCCTGCCGCCAGATCAGCGAAGCATTGGTGATCACGGCAATGGGCAGGCCCAGCGGCCTCAAGAGTTCGATTTCCTTGCCAAGGTGTATGTCCAGCGTAGGTTCTCCATCCGGCACGAAAGTGAGATAGTCAATAGATTCGCCAGCCTCTCTTGCCCTGACGACCTTGTTGCGTACGGCGTCCACGATCTCCTCCGGCTCGTAGAACGCACCACGGTCGACCTGCATCTTGATGGTGCGCCCCAACTGGCAATAAACACAGGAATAGGTGCAGACCTTGGGCGGAATATTGTTGATCCCCAGGCTGCGCCCCAAACGTCTGGAGGGAACCGGTCCAAATGCGATCATAGGACTAGCCTCCTCTAGGGATTGAGCATAGGTCGGGCGAGCCCTGTCGAGTGTGGCGGGGAAGGCGACACCACTTTGGGCTTGAAGCGGATCAGCATGCCCTTCATTTGGATCAGACATAGCGGCTACACTCCTCTCAGATTGGTTAGCTGCAAGACGATGCAATTTACCCCAGTACCTAACTTTGCAATCCGGACATTCCTTCAGGTGAGCGATGACTCGGGGGAGAAGATCGGTACTGCTCTGGGCCAACAGCTCGGCATAGTACTCCATCACTGCAAAGCATTCGTCGCAGGTCAGGCTTGAAGGATCTTCTAGCAAGAGCTGCCACAGCGGCCTTATCATCTCAGAACTCCAAGACAGTTCCTGCTGGGAATGGACACACGAGGGATGGCCCCAAAATCTGTGTCAGTGCTATAAAAGCTGTCTCACCGGTGCAATGGTTGGGATAAACCCGCTGCAGGACCGGCATCGCTGCCAGAACTCTGCTGACAAGCTCCAGATCCTTGGTGGTGGCGCCGGTCAGGTGCAGGCCGCCGGCAATGAACGCGATGGGCTGCCCAAAGGCGCGTTCCACGTGTGCCAGCGTGTTCAGCAGCCCGGCGTGGCAGCAGCCGCAGAGCAGGACAAGACGGCCTCCCAAATCGAGCACCAAGGCCATGTCATCCCGATAAGCATCGGCAATGAGGACCCCTCCCTCCCGCATCAGGTGGTAGTCACTTTTCCCCTCTGCCTCAGGCCGCTCCGTGATCTCGCCCGTTGTCCACAAGCTAGGCAGGATCTCCCGCGGCTTGGCGTCCAGGTTCAGCATCAGATGCGCGGCCAACGTTTCTCTAGTAAGAGAAAGGCCAATACTTTCCGGTTGCCCCTGCCGTCTCGAAAACCGCTGACGGAAGAGGTCGGGGTTGGCATACAGGGGAGCGCCGGAGCGCAGGTGCTCCAGCAAGGCTGGTAGACCGCCGATGTGGTCATAGTGGGCATGGCTGATCGCCACGGCGTCGATCGTCTCTGGATCTATGCCCAGCAGCCCCAGGTTATGGAGCAAAACCGTCCCACTCTGGCCGGTGTCGAACAGCAAGCGCCTGCCTTCCGTTTCAATCAGAAAAGCCAAGCCGTGCTCACCCCAAAACGGTGAGCTGCGCTGAACCGCATCGTCGATCACACAGATTAACTTCATGGGCTTTCCTCTCTAGCTGTCGGTACGTCTACCATTCCTCATCTTTTGGATAGCCAATGGGGCCTGCGCCCTTGCCGGTTCCTTCTCCCCTTCCTTGTCCTTCACTTCTGATCTTGCTTCCCGGGCACGGCAGACCCGTCACTTCCTCTTCTTCCTCGAGACTCCGCTGAATCGATGGCTGGTCGACCTCAGCCGCCTGCTCTGCTGTGCGAGCGCTTAAAAGCTGCTCGACTGCCCGATTGCCAACGGTGCGCTGAAGCTGCAGCACATTACCTGGAGACAGGGAGCTGGCATCACCTGTGTGCTGAAAAGCAGCCGGGGACACTGGCTGAACCCCAGCGACATCTGGCTCGTTTGCCTCTTGGCGCTTCTTGAGAATGTCATCTTGTTCTTTTAGAGTTTTTGTTTGGAAAGTCGGCATGATTCAACCTCCTATATCTGATTTCCGGCTTGCCCAGTAGTGGCCGGAGACAAGGTATCTGTCAGCAAGCCCCTAAAGCGGTCCAGGGTGATCGGATGAAACTCCACCTCCAGGCCTGTCCAGTCGAATAGCTCCAGAATCTCCTCGGGATGCTGTGTCATGTATTTCTCGGCAATGCCAAGGCTATCCAGGACGATGATCTTGTCGTAGAAGCCTGGAAAGTTGGCATTGGCATCCGCAGCATCCCAACCGAAGTAATCCCGGTAGATGGTCTTCCAGCTCTTGAGCCAGCCGGGTGTGAACCACAGGATCTTGTCTTGCCTCCCCCCGCTGATCCGCTGCCGCTCCTCGAAGCCGGCTAGCATGTCATAGCCATACTCACCCTGGACCCTCACAATCCCCTGACCCGCCTGCTCCAAGATCGAGTCCACCCGCTTGAACGGCTCATCCGTACTGACGTGGCACTTTTTACCATATACGACTATGATCTCGTGGTCGGCGCACGATTCCTGGGCCTGCGCCAGCCTCCTGAGCAGGTGCTCCTCCAGTTTTTCCGGCTGGGCGTGCAGGCCCGGCGGCGCGAACAGGAGCCGGCGCGGGTTCAGAAAGCCGGTCTCTACCAGGTGGGTTAGCTCTGGATGGAGCATACCGCAGGACACTATACAGCGATTCGCGAAATCATAGTGGATCATTTCAGTCATTTAAGCGCCTCCCATGTTATGTCCCAGTTCTTGCAAGGTGCGCAGAAAGCGCATGATGCCCTCGCGGGTGAGCATCCCCACAATCTGGCCATTTGCCATCACCGGCAGTTGAGTGACTCCATCATGGTCCATCTCCTGAAACACCGCCCACAGCTCAGAATCGGGTCCGATCGGCTTTACCTGAGCCTCCGATGTCATGATCCGGGTGGTCGGGGTCGCGGGCCATTCGGACCGTGGAATCTCCATATCAGGGTCCATTGCTTCCAACGCGCGATGACCCGCTAGCAAGCTTTGGGTTGTCTGTTGCTGCACTTCTGTCCTGGCCACGGTCTCCAAGAACCAACCGGTGAAAGCGATCCACAGGCCCGTGCCCAAGTTGCCAATAACCATCTGCCATACGCCTAGGACAACTAGTAGGAGGGAAACTCCCCGACCCAGGTTGGCAGCGATGAGGGTGGCGCGACGGAGATTATGCGTAGCCGCCCACACAATTGCTCGAAAGACGCGACCTCCGTCCAGGGGAAAGCCAGGAATTAGGTTGAACAGGGCTAATGTGCCGTTCATGCAGGCCAAATACCTGATCAGGGCGAACAATGGAGCCACCCCGGACAGGGCGGATTGCAGCAGGCCAAAGGCTGCAGCCAAAGAGAAACTGGCCAAAGGGCCAGCGACGGCGATCCAGAATTCGGCAGCCGCGCTGGGCGGTTCCTCATCGATTTGGGCGACACCGCCAAAAATAAAGAGCGTGATGTCACGTACTGGGACCTGATAGTGTAGAGCTACGATCGCATGCCCCAGTTCGTGAAGCAGCACGGTCACGAAAAGAAGGATGGCTGTCAAAGCCCCCATGATCCAGTACGAAACCGTACGCCCTCCCTGGAATTCGGCTGGGTAATAGCCCACAGCCAGCGCCCAAGTGAGCAGTACAAGGATCGTGAACCATGAATAATGCACGCCGATGGGGATGCCCAGCACGCGTCCCAATGAAATTGTCCGAAGGTTCCTTTCTCTTCCTCGCGGATTGACCGCCATCACAACCCCCGTCATCAAAAAGCCAACAGCAGTCCACCCTGGTATATTAAATACGTAATCGCACTGGCCATCATCAGCGGCAGCAGCATACTCACTACTGTCCACTTGAGGCTGCGGGTCTCTTTCCAGGTTGCCCAAACCGTAACCAGGCAGGGCAGGTAGAGCATATAGAAAGTCAAGAAGGAAAAGGCCACCAACGTCGTCCAGGTCTGGGCCAGATAGTCCAGGATGGCCTGCGAATCCGCCAGGGTCGACTGCAACCCGTAGGTCATGGCCAGCGACGAGACGACAATCTCCTTGGCTGGCAGGGTGAAAAGCAGGGCGACGAGCATTTCGCCGGTCAGGCCCAAGGGTTGGCCAAGAGGAGCAAGCACACGTACCAGGTAGCCGATCGCCGTCTGCTCAAAGGGTGCGCCCGGAGGGAGGTTGCCCAGCAGCCAGATGAGAAGCGTGGCGGGTGCGGCGATGAGTATGGCGCGGCCCATGGTGTGGCCCACCTGGTGGACCAGTGTGCGCCAGATGACCTGACCCCACTTGGGCGTGCGGAAAGGGGGCAACTCCATCACAAAACCGCCCGGTTCCCGGCGGAATAGAAGCCTGTTCAGAATCCAGGTTGCCAGGAGCATGGCGCCGACACTGATGAACAGGAAGAGCAGGGTCATCTGCAGGGCGCGGTTG
>JAFGOG010000362.1 GCA_016926595.1 Anaerolineae bacterium | reverse complement strand
CGGTGGCGCTGGAGGTGGGCTCGCGCTTTGCCATCCGCGAAGGCGGCCGCACTGTCGGCGCCGGCGTCATCACCAAGATCGTCGAATGAGGCTAGGGTAGGATCATGGCCAAGAAAGCAGTTCGCGTGGTGATCACCCTTGCCTGCACCGAGTGCAAGGAACGGAACTATACTACCTATAAGAACCGGCGGAACGATCAGAACCGGCTCGAGCTGAACAAGTATTGCCCGCGCTGCCGTACCCACCGGCTGCACCGGGAGACAAAGTAGCGAACGGCAATAGTCCCGGCCTGCGGGGCCGGGACTGCCAGACGATGTAGGCCAGTAGCTCAATTGGCAGAGCAACGGTCTCCAAAACCGTAGGTTGCGGGTTCAATCCCTGCCTGGCCTGCCTGGCGAAGAGGACACCGTCTCATAAGAAGGACGATGGGGCGGTGTCTTCAATATGCATGGCGCGCCTGGGCAGGCAGCAGAGCCAGGGGATGTGCAAGAGGGGAAATGAAGGCATGGAAAAGGTAGGGATTCTGACCAAGATCGGGGATAACCGTCTCACCCGGTATTTCAAGGAAACCTGGTACGAGATGAAAAAGGTCTCATGGCCAACGCGGCGCGAGGCGGTCAACCTGACGCTCATGGTGATCGCGGTGACAACCTTTTTGGCCATTGTCCTGGGCTTGATGGACTGGCTGTTCAAAGGCGGCCTGGCTCTGCTGATCGGCTCCATTGGAGCGGGCTAGGCGACAGAGGAAATGGAAGAGAAAGACCCGAAGGTAGCTGAACCGACGGAGGAGGCGGAGAGCCCCGTCAAGGGAAAAGCAACGGAAAGCGACACGCAGAGCCGGAGACCCCCGTCAGGGGACTCGCCATCGCCAGACGCCAACGACGGCGCCGGCGATGCTGTGCTCGGTCCGGAGGAGATAGCGCGCCAGTTGTTCGCATCGTACCTGGAGCCCGAGTCGGCCCAGCTTGAGCTGGCTGTGTCTCCCGCCGACGGCGATGATTCCACCGCTTCCCTTGGGGAGGGGGAGGAGCCCGAGGCGGTCGAGCTGCCTGAGGGCCTTGCGGCAGCGGAAGACCAGGAGGGGGAGCCGGGGGCTGAGGGTGAAGCGGAGGAGATCGAAGAAGGCGGCCGTCATTGGTACGTCATTCACAGCTACTCTGGCTATGAGAGCAAGGTGAGGAAGAACCTCGAGCATCGCATCGAGTCGTTGGGCATGCACGACAGGATCTTTCAGGTGGTGGTGCCCACCGAAGAGGAGATCGAGCTGAAGGACGGCCAGCGGCGGACGATCGAGCGGCGGATCTTTCCCGGTTATATCCTGGTCGAGATGCTGATGGATCAGGATTCCTGGGGGGTTGTGCGCAACACGCCGGGCGTCACCGGTTTTGTGGGAACGCGCAACGAGCCGACGCCGCTGCGCCGACAGGACGTGGACAGGGTGTTGAAGCGGATGCGGGCCGAGACGCCCAAGGTCAAGGTCACGTTCCGTCCGGGCCAGAAGGTGCGGATCGCCGACGGTCCCTTTGAGGATTTTGTGGGGACGGTGGACGGAATCTATCCTGACAAAGGCAAGGTACGGATCCTGGTCTCGTTCTTTGGCCGCGAGACGCCGGTCGAGCTCGATTTCCTGCAGGTAGAAAAGATCTAACCCGACCCAGGGTTTGGAGGTTGAATGGCAAAAAAAGTCAAGGCGATCGTCACACTGGCGATCCAGGCAGGAAAGGCAACACCCGCGCCGCCGATCGGTCCGGCGTTGGGCCAACACGGCGTCAACATTATGGCTTTTTGCAAGGATTACAACGCCAAGACGGCCCACCTGACCGGCAGCATCATCCCGGCGCAGATCACGATCTTTCAGGACAACTCGTTCCGGTTCGTGCTCAAGACGCCGCCGGCGACCGATCTGCTGAAAAAAGCGGCGGGCATTCCCAAAGGCGGGTCGGACGTGAAGCGGACCAAGGTGGCCAGCGTCACGCGCCAGCAGGTGCGCGAGATCGCCGAACAAAAGATGAAGGACCTGAACGCCTATGATCTGGCGGGCGCAATGCGCATCATCGAGGGCACGGCCAAGAGCATGGGGATCGAGGTGAAGGACTAGCGCAGGGGCGGCCCGGAGCGCCTGCCGTCCTGGCAGGCAGGGCCGCTCGCAACTGCGAGGCGCGGGATCTGTCGCCCGCACACGTGGGAGGGGAATCCCCCACCAAGACCACAAAGGATCCGGCCCGATAGGCCGGGAAGGAGAAGAGTATGCCAAAGCGTGGAAAGAAGTATCTAGAAGCGGTCAAGCTGATCGAGCGCGGCCGCAATTATTCGCCAGAGGAGGCGATTGCCCTGGTCAAAAAGACCCATTTCGCCGAGTTTGACGCCACCGTCGAACTGCATCTGCGCACAGGCCTGGATCCCAGGCACGCCGATCAGCAGGTGCGCGGCGTCGTGCTCTTGCCCAGCGGCACCGGCAAGCGGGTGAGCATCCTGATCTTTGCCGAGGGTGAGGGCGAACGGATCGCCCGGGAGGCGGGCGCCGATTACGTGGGCAGCGACGATCTGATCAACAAGATCCAGGAAGGGTGGTTCGATTTCGACGTAGCGATCGCCACGCCGGCGATGATGCGCAAGGTGGGCCGCCTGGGCCGGGTGCTCGGCACCCGGGGGCTGATGCCCAACCCCAAGGCGGGGACGATCGTCGCCGAAGAGGATCTGACCCGGGTGGTGGAGGAGACGCGCCAGGGCCGGGTGGAGTATCGGGTCGACAAGACGGCCAACATCCACGTCCCGATCGGCAAGGTCAGCTTTGACGTCGAGAGCCTGACCACTAATATGGCGGCTGTCATGGAGGCGATCGTCAAGGCCAAGCCGGCCGCGGCCAAGGGGACCTACCTGCGGCGGATCACCCTGGCGAGCACCATGGGACCGGGCGTCCGCGTCGACGCGGCCGCAGCGATGGCGATGAAGACGGCGTAACCCACCGACAAGGCTTGAGATCGCAAGCCTGGGTGGTTGACAACCAAATAGGACCCAAGACAGCAGGTGCGCAGTCGCGCTCAAACAACCGGCCTGCCGAGGCAAAGCACGAATCAGATCCGTCCAGGATGGCATATCCGATCCTGGGGGCAAGCCTTTGCGCCGGCAGCGCAGAGGCTTTTTGTTTGTAAGTTATTTCTAAAGGAGGTGAGGCAGTTGGCGATTAGCAAGCGGAAAAAGGTCAGGATCTCGAGCGGCTATACCCAACAACTGAAGGACAGCCAGGCGATCATCCTGACCGACTATCGCGGGCTGACGGTGGCGTCGATGACAGAGCTGCGCCAGAAGCTGCGCGATATAGGCAGCAGCTTTCACGTGACCAAGAACACGTTGTTCAGGCGCGCTCTGGTGGAGGCCGGCATCCCGATCCCTGAAGAGCAGCTCAAGGGGCCGACGGCTGTGGGCTTTATCACCGGCGACGTAGCGCCCGTGGTGAAGGCGTTTTTCGATTTCGCAGTTGAGAATGAGGCGCTGCAGGTCAAGGGCGTCATCTGGGGCGCGGCTTTTATCGACCGGGAAGGGGCCAAGGCGTTGATCAACCTTCCGCCGCGCGAAGTACTGCTCGGCCAGTTGTTGGGAGTGGTGCAGGGGCCGATGGCGAATATGGTGGGCACCATCACCGCGCCGCTGCGCGAGATCGTCCAGGTTTTGGCGGCACGGGGCCAACAGGGCGATCAAGCAGCAGCATAGCAAGTCATTCACTAAAAAAGAGAGTAGGGAGGTTTAAACAATCATGTCTGACAAGTTGGAAGCTCTGGCAAAGGCACTAGGCGAACTGACGCTGCTCGAAGCGGCTCAGCTCTCCAAGATGCTCCAGGAAGAGTGGGGCGTTTCGGCCGCAGCGCCGATGGCTATGGCTATGCCGGTCGCCGGCACCGCGGCAGCGGAAGCAGCCCCGGTGGAGGTGGAGGAAAAGACGGAATTCGACGTCCTGTTGAAAGAGGTCGGTCCCAAGAAGATCCAGGTCATCAAGGCGGTGCGCACTGTTCGCCCCGACCTGGGCCTGAAAGAAGCCAAGGAGCTGGTGGACAGCGCTCCGGTGAAGGTGCTGGAAAGCGTGCCCAAGGAGCAGGCCGAGGCCGCCGTCACCGCGATCAAGGCCGAGGAAGCCGTCGCCGAGATGGTGTAGCCACCACGGCGTCACCCGGGAGCGAAGCGAAGGATGTGGATTCCTTCGCTTTGCTCCCTGGCCCGCCAGCCAGGGCGGAGAGAATGAGGACGGCGGGGGTTTACTCGCCGTACATGCCCGACCAGCCCCACACGCCCTGGTTGCTGAGGCTGAAGAACTCGTCTTCCAGGATGCGCTGGTGGACGAGCTCCTCGTCGGCCAGGCGGCGGAACATTGCCCGGCCAGCGGGGTCGCCGGTATCGTCGGCCAACACCCGGTAGCGCTCGCCGGCGGCTTGTTCGATCTGGATGGCGTGGCTGAGGATGTCGGCCTCGCCTGCCAGCCCTTCCGGCAGCGCCGCGGCGCCTTCGCCAGCAGCTAGCGGGGCGAACTGGTCGACGGCGGCGGGCTCGTAGGCGATGAACTGGCCCCCCAACTGCAGCGACTGGAGCAGCTCGGCGAGCTTTTGATAGTGGTGCTGCTCAAAGGCGGCCAGCCGGCTCAACAGGTCCCGGCCGCGAGGGTCCTGCACCCAGGCCGCGGCCTGGGCGTAGAAGGCCTGGGCCTTTAATTCGGCCTCCATGGCGATATTCAACGCTTCTTCGATTCCCAAACTCTCGGTCATTGGCTAGTCTCCTGTAATCCAGATCTATCGCTCACCCCACCCGGCCACCCTGCGGGCGGCATTGGGCAGCGCTCTCCACAGGGTAAAGGGAGCCGAGAGGCAGTGTATCATAGGCGCTGGCACTTGTCAAAGCCAGACCTCACGCCCTCACGCAGGCCCGGAGCCGAGCCTTTTCATTTGGCGGGTTGTCTGGTATAATCAGCCAGGACGGTCCCGGCTTGATGGGCCGGGACAGGATGGGGAGGCAGGATGGCAAAACGGATCCTGGTAATCGACGACGCGCCCAAGATCGTAGATTTCATTCGCCGTGGATTGACCTATGAAGGCTATATCGTAGACGTGGCCTATGACGGCCAGAGCGGGCTGGAGCAGGCCGAGCGCGAGCCGCCCGACCTGGTGATGCTCGACGTGATGATGCCAGGCCTCGACGGGATCGAGGTCTGCCGCCAACTGCGGGCCACTCCCAACGGCGACGTGCCGATCCTGATGCTCACCGCCAAAGACGCCGTGGCCGACCGGGTGGCGGGGCTGGACGCCGGCGCCGACGACTATTTGGTCAAGCCCTTTGCCTTTAACGAGCTGCTGGCCCGCATCCGCGCCCTGCTGCGCCGCCGCCAGGCGCCAGAGGGCGACCACGTCGTCAGCTTGGCCGATCTGACGCTGAACAGCAGCACCCACGAGGTGACGCGCGGCGACCGGCTCATCAACCTGACCGCCAAGGAGTTTGACCTGCTGGAGCTGTTCATGCGCCACCCCCGCCAGGTCCTGACCCGTGACATTATCTACGAGCGGGTGTGGGGCTATGACTTTGGGGGCGAATCGAATATCGTCGAGGTGTATGTGCGCTACCTGCGCGCCAAGCTGGAGGCCGACGGCGCGCCGCGCCTGCTCCAGACGGTGCGCGGCGTCGGCTATGCCCTTCGCGAAGAGTAGCGCCCTGTGGGCCACGTATTGACGCTGGAGGCGCTCAAGGCCGCCCGCGCCGAGCGCTACCGCCAGCTCCCTCACCTGCGGGTCACTAGCGAGGCCGAGGCCCTGAGCTTTCTAGACGACGTTGGCCTGTGCCTGCTCTTTTCCGACCGGGCCATTGAGCTGCCGACGCTGTGGGGCGCCATCTGCGGCCGGGATCGGCGGGCGCCCGAGCAGCACAACGACTATGAGCTGGGCCTGGCCTGGAACTGGAAGGACAGCCTACCGGTGGCCGGCAAGGTGCTGTACGGAAAATTCCTGCGCAGAAAACCGGTGTTCATCGCCCTCGACCTGGCGCCCTACTTTTACGCGCTGTCGCCCAATTACGGAGACCCTACGGCTGATTACCTGGACGACTATCGCGACGGCCGGCTGCCGGTGGAGTCGAAGCAGGTGTACGAGGCGTTGTTGGAGCACGGCGCGCTGCCCACCAGCCGCCTACGGCTGGAGGCGGGCCTGGGCGGCAAGGGCAACGCCGGGCGCTTTGACCGCGCCCTGGCCGATCTACAGATGGAGATGCGCATCGTCAAGGTCGCCATCTCCGAGGCCAATCGCTGGGGCTATTGTTATGTCTATGACCTGTTCAGCCGTCACTTTCCGGGCGTGGTCGAGGCGGCGCGGGGGATCGGCGGCGGGCAGGCCCGCGAGACGATCCTGCTGCGCTATCTGAAGGCGGTGATCGCCGCTACGCCCCGGCAGGCCGGCCAGCTCTTTGGCTGGCAGCCGGGCGACGTGAACCGCCTGGCGTCGCGCCTGGCCGCCGAGGGCAAGGTACAGCCCAGCGCACGCATCGAGGGGCTGGCAGGGGAGTATCTGCTGCCTGTTTAGGGTCAGTTGTTTGGGGTGGCCACCGGCGTGGCCGTAACCATCGCCCCCTTCTCAACCGGGTAGCCGGCCTGGAGCCAAGCGGCCCAGCCGCCCAGGAGGGCAGCGACATTGGTCAGGCCCTTGGCCTTGAGCTTGAGCGCCGCACCGACGCTCACACCTTCGTTTCCTCAGGCGCAGTAGAGGATGAGCTGCTTGTCCGCCGGCAGCTCTGTGTAACGGTCGGCCACTTCGGTAGAGGGGATGGAGATGGCCCCGGCGGCGTGGCCCTGCTGGTAGGCGGCTGCCGTGCGCACGTCGACCAGGACCGCCGCGCCTCCGTCCAGGCTGGCCTTGGCCGCCTGGACGGTGATGCGTGGGATGCTGTCGCCGGTATTCGCCGCCGGCGTCCTGGCCACGGCCGATGGGGTGACGAGCGGCACGAAGGTGGCGGTGGGGACGGCTGTGACCGGTCCAGGCGTCGGGGTGCGCGTCCTGAGCTGTACCATTTGGTAAACGATCGTCGGGGCGGCGGTGGCCGCGACCTGCGGCGACGCAGCGCCGGCCTGTCCGGCCGGGACGACCGTAGGTCCACAGGCGGCGACGGCGAGCATGGCCAGGGCCAGCAGGCTAGGTAGAATGAACCTTGTTCTCAAATGTCCCGCGCCCTCCCATCTCAGGCTCCAAGGTTGCTAAGAACTCCAGGGCGTCGATTATGGCGCCCAACTGATCCGTTGGTCGATCCACTGGTAGCTCAAGCCCATCTCTGTCCAATATGGTTTCAGTCCTCCGCCGCCGATGTCGAACAGCTTGCGGCGGCTGGAGCCGTCGGCGTTCATGGCCCACACCGCCCAGGCGCCGCCCTGGTTCGAGACAAAGGCGATGGTCTTGCCGTCAGGCGACCAGGCGGGCAGGCCGTCGTCGGAGGCGTTGTTGGTCAGCCGTTTCAGGCCGGTGCCGTCCTCGCGGACGATATAGATCTCCCAGTTGCCGTCGCGGTTCGACATGAAGGCGATCCGGCCCCCATAGCCGACGGGCGCGGTGTCCTTGTCGTTGCGCGTCACCTGGGTGAATTTGCCGCCGCCGTCGGCGATGGTGAACAAGCCGCAGTTGATGGGCTCGACGGTGTAGTCACAACCCTGGTACACGATCCGCCCGTCGGGCATCCAGTAGGAATGCTCGCCCTGAACCGGGCCGCGATCGGACGCGATCTCGCGGCTCGACGGCCTGCGGCCCTCGAACGGCTGGTCGTTGACGTATAGCTTTTTGGGATGGTTGGGCCCTTCCTTGGTGGAGGCGTAGAGGATCCGGCCGTTGTCGGGCGACCAGGTAGCCAGCCTGTCCTCGATGTTCTCGCTGACACGCCTCAGCTCGGTCCCGTTGGGGCGGATGATGTACAGGTTTTGCATGTCGGACTGCGTGCCCTTGACCACCAGCCACTTGCCGTCGGGGCTAAAGGCGGGCATCTCCATGTTGGCGACGACCTTGCGGCGCCCGCTGCCATCGACGTTGATGACCCATACATCGTACATGTTGGCATCGTCATTCCACGCCGGGAAGGCGATCCGGCCGCTGAGCGCCGCCGCGGGCGGCTGGCGGGTGGGCGTGGGCGTGGGCGTTGGGGTCGAGGTCGGGGTCGGCGCGACTGTGGCATCCGCGACCGCCGTTGTCGGTTCTACGGAAGGGGTCAGCGCCGCGGTTTGGCAGGCGGACTGGGCTTCGAGGGCGAGGGCATTGCCGGCATCCTGGGCCAGCGCCTGCGCGACATAGGATGCAACCCGGTCGCAGCGATCCAGCCTGGCATAGGTGGCCGCCAGGAGGGCCTGGCTGCGGGCGTCTTTTGCCCCGGCCAGCTCGGCCTGCTCCAAGGAGATGCGGGCCTGGTCGTATTGGCCCAGCCGGTAGTAGGCCTCGCCGATGGCGGTGTAGGTGACCGGCTTGGGCCGCAACTGCAGCGCATCCTGGAAAGCGATGATTGCGGTTGTATAGTTGCCCTCCTGAAGCAACAGCTCGCCATACTCGTGACGCCGGACCCAGAGCTGAGTCTGCAAGCTGAGGGCGATCTGTAGCTGGCCGTTGGCCTGACCGATGTCCTGATCGACCAGGTAGTAAAGCCAGCCACGGACGCGGTGGGCGTCGGCGTTGTTGATGTCCAGCACCAGCGCCCGGTCTGCTTCGTCCACGGCCTGCGGGTACTGCTCGTTGAGGCGGAGCGCTTCAGCCAGCACGGCGCGGGCGGGAGCGCTGTTGGGGCTCAGCGCGGCCGCCTGTTGGGCCGCGGTCAGGGCTCGCTCTTTTTCACCCGTGTCGACGAGGGCCCGGGCCAGGGCCACCTGCGCCTCGGCGCTGTCCGGGTCGAGATCGACGGCCTGTTGAGCGTGCAGCTCGGCTTGATCGGGCTCGTAGTCCAGGATCGAGGCCCATGCCCACGCGGCATGCGGCCGGGGATCGCCGGGCGCCCGCTGGGCCAGGTCCTGGTAGATGGCGACGGCGGCCTCAAAGTCGCTCTGCATGACCAGGTCGCTGGCCTGGGCCAGCAGATCGCCCATCTCCTGGTCGCTCAGCGACTGGGTAGTCGTGGGTGACTGCGTAGCAGCCACGGGCGTCTCGACGCCAGGGGTCGCGGCGGCAACGGTTTCGGAGGCCTGGGCCAGCGGCGCCGTGGGGGCTGGGGTCTCGCGCCCGCCCAGCCCGAGCTTGGGCAAAAGCAGATAGGCGCCGACGGCGACGATGGCCAGGAGCAATATCGCGCCGGTCAACGACAGCCCGATCATGAGGCCACGGTTTTCGCTCTTGGGAGGCGCTTCGACAAACCGCCCGGGCTGCGCAGGGCCAGAGAGCGGGGCAGGGATGACAGGCCTTGAGCCGACCAAGGTGGCAGCCGGCGTTTTCAGCGTCGTGGCGGTCGTCTGGCCCGGCTCGCGGTAGGTGAGATTGACGTCGCCGACGGTGACCCGCTCGCCGTGCTGCAGGGTGTGGGGGCCGGCCAGGGGGACGCCGTCGACCAGCGTGCCGTTGGCGCTGCCCAGGTCGGTGACGACGTAGCTGGCGCCCTGCCTGGTGATGGCGGCGTGGTGGCGCGACACTTTGGGGTCCAGCAGCTCAAGGTCGTTGTCCTCTGCCCGGCCAATCGTCAGCTCGTCTTTCAAGGCGACCGGACCGGCGGCCAGCCCATCCGCCTCGATGATCAGGTGAGGAACATCAACACGCTCGACATCGTGTGCCATCTCTGACTCCTCCGCCCCCTAGGCTCGATAACTGGTCTTGGATTATAGCACAAAAGGTGTGACACAACAAATCAGGCGCCCCCCTCACCCCGCAAAGCCAGCGAAGAATCTCACTGCTGGGACGAGGATCACCCTGGCGCAAGTGGAGATTCTTCGTCGCTGCGCTCCTCAGAATGACAACTGCGGTTGGAGTACCAGTACCTCGACGGGTTGATTCTGATATGGCAAGTGGAGATTCTT
>JAFGOG010000361.1 GCA_016926595.1 Anaerolineae bacterium | reverse complement strand
GGCGGAGACGCTGCCGCCGACGCTGGTTCCGAGCGTGGCCGCCTGGCCGGCCATCTGCGAATGGCCGACCGAGGTGCTGTGCGACGAGCCGTGCCCGTCGGTGACGGCGTGGCTCTGGCTGCTGCCCACCGTGTCGGCGGTGCCCCACGACGTGCCATCCGAAACGGCGCGGCCTTGCGAGTCTGATTCGCTCCACGTCTGGCCGTCCGAGTGGGCAACGCCCTGGGCGCGGGAGATGCCTTTGCTTTCCGCAATCGAGACGCCGGTGGTGGTGGACGTGCTGTGACCAGTCGAGTGCGCTTCGCCCACGCTGCGTGAGTGGCTCTCGCCCCAGTTCGTCCCCTCGGTGTGCGCCGTGCCCTCGGTGTGGGAGGTTCCGTCGGCGACGCCGGTGGTGTCCGACTTGCCTTCGCTGCTGCCTTCGCTGTAGCTGCGCCCGCCGCTGCGCCCGCTGCCGGCGCCCAGGGCCAGGGGCAGGGCAAAGCCGAAGGAGATCGCCCGGGTGCCGTGCTGTTTTGACGCATAGACGCTGGCTTCGCGGGCGATGCCTTCCAGCATCACGGCCAGGTCGTCGCGCTCGACGCGAGAGGCGAGGGTGACCATCACGTATTCCTCGCGCACCCGCGCCATCCCGCGCATCAGCATCTCGTTTTGCTGGGCGGTGATCTCGCCCGAAGGGGTCTGGGGTTGGCCGGTCATCAGCGGCGCCTTGCGTCCCATCCCGCGCGCCTGCTCCCTGGGATCGGGCTGGCCGACGACGGAGAGGGCATAGGGCATCGTCTGCAGGGCATCGAGTAACCACTGCGCCTGGCGGGTGTTGAGGGCGGCCAGGCGGCTCTGGGGATAGTTGGCCATTGCCGCCAACAGGGCGGCCAGGCCCAATTGCGCCTGGCTGAGCGCATCATACAACGATTTTTCCGACACGCCGATCACGCCGTAGACCTGGACGATGCCCAGGGCAGGTTCGTCAAAGATGCCGGCGTGCAGGTGGATAAAGTCGACGCGGGCGTTGTACAGGCCGCGCAGGACGGTGACCATCTTGCCCAGCACGGTCGGATCGTCGCGCACCTCGACCGGGATGTGGGTCAGGGCGCGCAGCTGGATCGCCTTGAAGGTATGGTAGGTCCGCCCAGCCTCGTGCTCTTCGAGCTCGAACCAGAGGTAGTCGAGGTGTTCGCCGTCGAACTCGGCGCCCGAGTTGAGCACGCGCAGGTCGTCGGCGTTTTTACTTTCCACCCGCACCGGTTGGCCGGGACGAAGTGAGTTAAAGATGGTAAGCATTTCATTCTCCGTCGAAATCTCGATGATGCCCTGTCCGGCGAGATCCATTTCACAATGGAGCACATCGGACAGGACACCGCCGCGTCCCCCAAGTGGGGACGCGGTGTGGTGTCCTGCAAAAGGTGGTCAGCCTGCCGCTTCCGGTGGGGGATAGTCGGCGATCGGCGGCGTGTGCGTCGTGTGGTTGGACGCGGCCACCGCCTGCTCCAGCACGCGCTGCCGCGCCCAACGGTCGCGCCAGTTGCGCTTGCGCCGTGCGGCCAACTGCCGCACGGCAACAACGGCCAGGACGGGAAATGCCAGGACGATCAGCCCGACAAAAAGGCTGGAAACGATCAGCAAGAGACTGACCACTGACTGCATCATCTGCAAAGACATCGAAATACCTCCTCCGAAAGCGCTATTTTTGTGAAACGCCACACCATTCCAGGGAAGAAAGTGTCGTTTCCGCCCTCGAAAGGGATGGCGTTTCACATTTGCTGGCCTGGGGCCAACACCCGACACCGAAAAACTGCCTGCACCGAGATCTCTGGCGTCTTTCCAGAATGAGCAACAGACTATTTTTCGCCCCGCGTGCGGATGTCGCGGATCACCTCCGACGCCGAACGCAGGGGCGAAACCATCGCAATCGGGTTGACGGTAAAGCGCTGCACCAGCAGGGAGAGGTAGCCCAGCGGGGCCAGCAGCCACAGAAACCAGGAGGCAATGGTGGTGAACATGCCCCGGTTCTGCTGGATCATCGCCTGCACGTCGCCGGTCGAGCCGACGATGCGCGCCCAGTCTTCCGGCGAGAGGCTGTTGATCTGCCACAAGTAGAGCCGGAAGCCGATCGCAGCCAGGGCGTAGACCAGGATCGCCGACTTGCAGCGCCAGAGGATGCCCTCCCGTTCCTGGGGCATGATCAGTAACCCGACGGCCATTGCCAGCCACATCACCGCGCCAATGACCGGGATCGGTGGCTCGGTCGCAAAGGCAGCGACGAACCACAGCAGCGCCGTCGCTGCCGTCATCCATTGAGCCGTGCGCGATCCCTGACCAGCAGCCGATCCCTCCCGCCCATACCGCCGCGGCGCAAAGGCCGCCTTGTGCTGGGCCTGCGGGTCAAAGTAGAGCAGGATCAGCACCACCACGCCCAGCGTAAACAGCTTGTCCAGGTTCCACCACAGCTGGTAGAGGGTGAACAACCCACAGTTGAGCGTATAGATGCCGGCGTGTGTGGCCCAGGTCAGGATGGCCGTCCAAATCGTGTCCACGGTTCTTGTCCCAATTCCAAGTGACAAGTTGCGAGTTGAACGTTGACTCGCTCGCTCGCAACTTGCAACTTTCAACCCGCAACTTACCTCACTTGATCAACGCCGTCTCGATCAGGAACACGTTGAACGTGCCGCCATTGTAGTTGAACGGTACGGCTTGGGTGTACGGCGTTCCTGTCGTGCGGCCTGAAACCAGCATTTCATAACGGCCGGGATCCTCGAACGGGATGTAGCGGACTATGGCATCGAGGATGTATACCTTGTCGCTGCCAATGCCGTCGTGTGCGGCCCAGCCATCCTTGGGGATGATCTCCCAATCCGGATGGCGGACCTTTGCACCCGGGTACTTGCGCGCTAACTCGTTGGCAATCCAGGCGCGTGACTCGGCGGTGAGCACTGCCTTGACCTGCAGCGTGCCCAGGTCGACCGGGTCGGCATAGGTCTCTTTGTACTGCTTGCAGCCCCACTCCTCGGTCGTCTTTTTCGACCAGCCCTCCCAACCATACTTGCAGCCGTCATAGTCTTCGTCTTTGCAGCCGCCCATCGAGTGGCAGCACTCAGTCTTGAACGAGACGACCTCGTACTTTTCATAGGTGTAGATCACGGCCGGGGAGACGATGCGCACGCGGACGTCGACTCCACGCTTGCTCTCATCCTGGCCGACGACGACCGGGTTGGGCGGGGCGAGCTTTTCAAAGAGGATCGTGCCCGGTCCCGATCGGCTGACGCTGGCCGTGGCGCAGCGTCCCGGCGTGGCCGTAGGCGTGGGGGTGCTCGGGTTACCCGGCGTCGGCGTCGGGGGCGGGGTAACCAGGGTCGGCACCGGCGTCACAGACGGTGGTGGTGGCGGTGTAGAGACTGATTCCGTTGGTGTGGGCGGCGGTGTCCAGTTGGTGGTAGGAACAGGCGTAACGTTGGCACCGCTGATAGGAACAAACGGTTCGTGAGTTGGATCCTCGCAGTACACCAGCACCATCGAGCGAAAGCTGATTGCCGATCCCCGCGCCCAGTCGTCGCGCAAGGCCATCACGTTGAGCCGGATCCAAAACATCGCGTCGCCGGCCAGTTCCTGAAAGATATTGGCCACATCCTCGACCGTAAAGTCGCTCCAGTCGGTGAAATTGGTCACCGCCCGGCCCGTGAGCGCGGCGGCTTCGCCGAGAGAAAGGTCCAATCCCTCGAAGATGCCGCCCACGTTCTCGTAGCGGCCCATCAGAGCAGCCACCAGCTCAAAGCCGTTCAGTGCAGCGTCGACGGGGCCAACGCTAAAGTTGGGTGCCCAGCCGGTAAAAGCCATGTACATGGCGGTGAAAAAGTTGGGGATCAGGTAGTAGCGTCCCTCCGAGTCCACGTACTTGTCAAAGGTGGTAAAGATGCCGACCTGGCCTACACTGGGGATCGTGATGCACTGCAGGCATTCCTGGTATGGATCGCCGGCCGGTTCCAGACCATCCAGCGGGATGCGTCCGTGCTCGTCTGCCGGTGAGGTGCAAGTGCCGCCGCCCTGAGCCAGGACGATGACACGGTTGAGCGGTTCTCCGCTTGATGCATTGGCGGGCGCTGCGGAAAAGAGGGACAAGGTGCAGAGCACCAGGGCCATCAGGGCTGAGATCAGCCTGTGTTGTCGTTGCTTCATCGATTCCTCCGGTGCTCTACTGCGTGGGCAGATCGACGGCTAGGCCATCAAGTAGCCATTGGCCGTCCGCGCCCTTGATCATCAAGATGCGGACCTCGGATTCGGCTGTCTTGACCTGGCCACCTTTGTCCAGTGAGGTGATCATCAGCCGGACCGGCACGACCTGGCCTTCGCCACCCAGGCCTTTGTACGGTTCTGGATTGCCGCTCCGTTCTGCCTGGATGCTCTGGATGGTCATACCTTGGACCTCGATCGCGTCCTTGATCGTCGCCAGGTGCGTCGTCCAGAATGCCTGTCCGCTCTCGGTGCAGGGCGGCAGTTGGCCGGCAATGTCACGCCTGAAATCGATGCGGAACAGATCGGTCACACTTTCCGTCGCAGTCTTGCCGGCATTTCTGGCGTCCGTGTCGGCGAGGGCGTCGATGACCAGGACGCCCAGGAGCAGGGCGATCAGCAGCCCTGCAAGTTTCAGGTGTTTC
>JAFGOG010000360.1 GCA_016926595.1 Anaerolineae bacterium | reverse complement strand
TCCTCGTCCTCCTGGCGCTGGATGGCCTGGTCGGCCAGAGGCTTGGTCTGGATCTCCTCCTCGTCCTCCTGGCGCTGCACGATCGGTGTAATCGTCGCTGCCAGAGGCTTGGTCTGGATCTCCTCCTCATCCTCCTGGCGCTGGACACCTAGCTGCTGACCTGCCGAGTCGCCCTTTGCCCGACCGGTGCGACCGCTGACTACAAGCTCGGCCACCCGGTCGGCCTCCTGTTCGTAGCGATCGCCAGCGCCGCCTACGGTCAGCTTGGCCTGGATGAGGTGCGACACGGCCCGGTTGCCGGCGATACGCTGCAGCCCCAGGATGTCGCCTGGAGCCGCCTGCGCTGGGCTGAGCGTGGCGCGCTGCAAGGCGAGCAGATCGGGCTGCCCCGCTACCTGGGCGGTAGGTTTGGCCCGGTCCCTGACTGGTTCTTGCCGCTGGTGCTTTTGTTCTCGCTGTGCGTGCTGTCCTTGATCTGTCATATTTCCTCCTCTTGCTCTGCCCCAGAGGGGCGTCAAACCTTCAACGAGCTGTCTCTTCTACCTTGGCTATCGCCTCAGCCGGCGCCGCATTGCCATAGAGGACGCTCATGATGCCGGGTAGATAACGGTCCATCATCAGTACATTGGCATACACCAACGGCCTGACCAGGGCCGGACTCAGGCGGTCGCCCTCGACGTCGATGCTGGTCTTGTAGCGGATCTCGCCGTCGTCCATGTCTAGCTCAAAGTTGCCGATGAACAGCCCGTAGTTGACCCGGGTCAGGAACTCGGCCAGGGCCATGCGCCTGTCCTCCGCTGCCTTGACCGGGCAAACAGAGTAGAAGAGGAGCTGTGCCTGCTCCTCACGCGCCTGGGCGTAGCAGGACCACTGTCCTCTCTCCCCCTGGAAGCCCAACTTGAGGATCGGCTTATCCTGGAGTTGGGTGAAGGACCAGTCGTCCTCCTTGAAGAAACTGACTGCTGCCTCGAAGATCTCTCCCATCCTGAAATCACCTTTCCGTCATGTCTTGTTCTTTGACCAACCGCCCCATCTTTTGCAGCTCGCGGCGGGTGCCGTGGAGCAGGTGCTTCATCCCCAGCCGTCTGCCGTCCGCCGCGGCCAGGTAGGCGGCGCTGACCAGGATGTTGCGGATGTTGCCGCCGGCCAGCTTGAAGCGGCGGGCCAATAGCTCGAAATCAAGGTCCGGCTCCCGGGGTACCCCTGGCGGCAGCAGGGTCTGCCAGATGCGCAGCCGGTAGCCCTCGTCCGGGAAGGGCAGGTCCACGGCGAACTGCAGCCGCCGGGTAAAGGCCTCGTCCAGGTTGGCCCTCAAATTCGTAGCCAGGATAGTGACGCCGTCGTACGCCTCCATCCGCTGCAACAGGTAGCTGATCTCGATGTTGGCATAGCGGTCGTGGGCATCCTTGACCTCCGACCGCTTGCCAAAGATGGCGTCGGCCTCGTCGAAGAAGAGGATGGCGTTGCTGCTCTGCGCCTCAGAAAAGATCCGCTCCAGGTTCTTTTCCGTCTCGCCGATGTACTTGCTGACGACGGTGGACAGGTCGATTTTGTACAGGTCCAGGCTCAGCTCGGCGGCGATTACCTCGGCGGCCATCGTCTTGCCGGTGCCGGGCGGCCCGGAAAAGAGCATCGTCACGCCCGGGCTGGAGGCCAGCTTCCGGCCGACCCCCCATTCCTCAAGGACCAGCGATCGCCCGCGCACGGTGGCCACGATCTCGTGCAGTAGGGTCAGTTGGTCGTCGGGCAGAACGATGTCGGACCAGGTGAAGCGGGGCACGATCTTGCGCGCCAGGCTGGCCAGCCGTGGGTTGGAGTGGGCGCGGGCCGCAGCCAGGAGGCTGTTGCCGTGCAGTTCCTCCCCGCTCTGCGCTGCCCAGTCCCTGGCCGAGGCGACGGCGTCGCGAATCTGGCCGGTGGTCAGGTGGAACTGGCCGGCCAGGGTGCTCAGGTCCATCTCGGACACCCGAGTCTGTTGTCGCGTCCTGAGGAAGTGCCGCCACAGGGCGCGTCGCTCCGCATAGTCGGGGGCCGTGAGGCCGATCCACACCAGGGTGCGATCTCTTCGATCCACACCGCCAGCCTGCCAGGCGGCCTGCCCGGCGACGATGGCCAGGTCGGGATAGGCGCATAGCTCGGCCAGCAGCTCGGGCGGCGGGCTGCTGCCTTCGGCGCTGCCCCGGGCTGGCCCTTCGGACGGTCTCCCGTCGGTGGCAAGGCAGGCGTCCCACCCGGCCAGGCAGGGGATGGCCCCGGTCAGACGGGCATCGCGCAGCGCCAGCCGCAGTGCCCGTGAGGGCAAAGTCTCACCCCCGCTCGTCACCGCCGCCAGGTCCACTGTCAGAAGAGGGCGTCTGGCCCGCGTCGCCAACAGCCTGGCTGCCGCCTGTTGCCTGATCAGGTCTGGCCCGTACAAGACGACTACAGGCTGTTCCCCTGTAGAGCTCTGCATTGTCAGGGCCCGCTCCAGGTCCGGCCAGGCCCCTCCCGCCAACAGGGCATCGGTGTCCCCATCGCCGGCGCCTGGCTGGCGCGTATCCCCCTCACAAGGCGGTCGCCACATCGTGACGTACGGTCCCAGCTCGACGTGTGGCTGGTAACCGCCCAGCAGCCAGGCGACGATGGCCGGGTCCACACCCAGCGCCTGGCCAAGCAGTGGGACATCTGGGGCCGAGTCAGACACCCGCTCCAGCAGGTGGTGCTTGAATAGAGGAGCGTCGCTGGCGAAACGCAACAACAGTGGCAGGCGTTCCTCTGCACCGCGGCCGCCCATTGCCAGGTCAAGCACCAGGCTGACCGTCGGCCGCTTGCGGGTGACATCGTCCTGCAAATAGGCGTACAGGCGCTCGTAGCGCAGATCAAGAGCGGGAGCCAGGCAGATCAGCAGGGTATCTATGTCGAAGCGATCCAGGCCCAAGACCGTTGCCAGGCGCTCCAGGCGTAACACCTGCCCGTCCCGCCGGGCCGCCTCGGCCAACTGCTGCGCCTGGCGGGCTGCCTGGTCCTCGGCCTGGGCAAAGGCCTCCGCCTCGCCAGACGGCATGGCGGCCATTTGTCCCCAACTGGCGCCAAAGGGGCGCTTGGACAGCAGCCCGGCCTCGGCATCTGACAGGTGCAAGCCGCGGAATGAGTCGGCCGGATCTTGACCGGCCAACTGCCAGCGCCGCACCTCGCGGCGGATGCGCGCGTCGATCCGGGCCAGCTCGACCTGCAAATGCCTGAGGCTGGCTTCCACTTCTGATTTCACAGAATTCCCCTTTGTGGGACCGGCAGATGTCTCGGGCATCGTCCCTGATGTCATGTCAGCGTTTGCTCCGTCCCATCCTTTTTCACACTCTGAATCATTTGGGCCAGGTCATCAGCCGACAAGGCCACGTACCGGCAACTGGACAACAGCACCGCATCGTTGCTGGCTAGGCCCAGGCCCAGCAGCGGCAGGCCAGGATGCCCCCGGATAAACGACAGGATCAGGTGCGCGTGAGGACCGTCCAGGTCAAAGATGACCACGTCGGGACAGATCGCCTGCAAGTCGTCCTGGGCGCTGGGCAGCGCGGCGTCGATTCGCAACACGCTCAGCCCCTGCCTGTCCTTCAAGCTCGCTTCCACGCCAGCCATGAACAGCGAATTACCGTATAGCGCAGCGATTGTGCCCTCTGCCACTTTCACCTCAGTTTGACCCGAGTATTTGGTGACACTATTGTTACAGATATCTCACCCTATTTGCAATACCCCAAGGTACAGTCTGAAGGGGTAACAAAAGTACAGTCTCCGCACAGCGAAGACTGTACTTAAGGCCAGGGTTTCTTGACCCTCTGTGCCAGGGTGTTGGCTTGGCCGCCAGACCGCTGGTGACATGCGGCACAGGCGGCATACGGCACTTGCGCTAACCAGGGGGTGTGCTCATTCCTGCTGGCTGGGCGGGCGTCTCGCCAAACCCATGCGGACGGCATAAGCGATCGCTTCGGCGCGGCTCCTGAGATGGAGCCTGGTCAAGACCTCACCCATGTGATACTTGACCGTGCGCTCGCTCAAGCACAAGGTTGCTCCTATCTGTTTGTAGGTCAGCCCCTGCGCTACCAACGTCAGGATTTGCACCTGACGGGTAGTCAGGACCGGCTGCCAGTCTGAGGGGGAGGCCTCGGCTGCGGCAGATGGCTCAGCCTGGCTGGTCTGCTGGGCAAACTCTTCCAGGATGCGGGTCGACAAGCCCGGCGATAAAGGCGCCTCGCCCCGCTCCAGACTGGAAAGGATCTCCATGAACTCCTTGGCATCCAGGCTCTTGTGGAGATAACCGGACGCCCCGCTCCTGATCGCCTCGAACAGGATGCCGTCCTCCTCAAAGACGGTGAGGATCACGATCTTGATCTCGGGAAATTCGGCTTTGATCAAGCGGGTAGCAGCCACGCCGTCACAGCGGGGCATCTTGACATCCATCAGGATCGTGTCGGGATGGAGTTTGCGCACTTGGTCCAGCGCTTCCAGCCCATCGCCTGCCATGCCGACCACCTCGACGCCGCGGGCGGTCAGCAGATTTCTGAGCCCTTCCAGGAACAGCGGGTGATCGTCCACCAAGAGCACTTTCATCGCCTGTCCTCCCTCTTGCATAGTGGAACTCGCACGGAGATCTGGGTTCCCTGGCCCGGCGTCGAAAGCATTTCAAAGCTGCCCTCTACCTCTTCGGCCCGCTCACGCATGATGCTCAGTCCAAACGCCTGTGCATCGTCGGCTGGCAGAAGCGCCAGATCGAACCCCTGGCCATTGTCTTCTACCATCACCTGTGCCTGGTCGCTGTCGGCAGTAAAAGAGACCCGCACCGAGCTGGCGCGGGCGTGTTTCCGCACGTTGGTCAGCGCTTCTTGGACGATGCGCAGCAACTGAACCTCCACGGTAGGCTCTAGGCACGCCGCCGCCAGCACCTCGGGCTGGGGGATGATAAGCTCGGTGTCGAGGTTGCACGTCTGGCCAAACCGCTGCAAGTACTGCCTCAAGGCGGTGGGAAACCCCTGCTTGAGCGAAATTCCGGCGTTGGCCCCCAGGATATATTCGCGGGCGTCGGCACTGGCCTCCTGGGTTGCGTCTACCAGGCGGACCAGGTGGGCGTCGGCTATGTCGGTTTGCCCCTTGGCCAGCAGCTCACGGACTGCCTGGGCCTGTATGTTGGCGTAGCTCAGCACTTGAGCCAGATTGTCATGTAGCCCGCGTGCCAAGCGCTCCCGTTCCTCCAGCCCGGCCAGCACGCGCTGCTGCTGGAGTAGTTGAGCTTCTGCTTGTTTGTGGGCTGTGATGTCGCGCCAGATGATCACCTGGCCCATGGGTTGGTCGTGCCGGCCGGTGAGGGGTGAGATATGGATGTCATAGTAGCATAGTTCGCCTGTCGTATTGACAGGAAGCTCGATGTGCGTTACTGCCGGGTTGCGGCACAGCTCGACAAGTCCTGGCCAGAGTCTGAATAGCTCTTCGGCTAGCCGGCCAACGGCCTGGGAGGCCGCAACGCCCAGGAGCTTTTCGGCTGCTGGGTTGAGGTCTACGATCCGATCTTGGACGTCGAGCACAACCATGCCGTCGCCCATGCTGTCGATGATCGTGTCCCGGGCGATCGGCCCAATGTCAAAGAGCCGGAAGCGAAAGAGTCCGAACCCAACCACGATGCCCGAAAAACCGAGCACGGCAGGCGCCAGATCATGGCGGGGGACAGGGCTGAGACCCAGGCTGTACAGGACATTCCAGGTCAGGGGCAGAAGAAAACCGACCAGGATGGCGAGCATCTGGCGGCGGTAGAGGCGCGGCGCACGCCACAGCGCCATCACCGACAGGTAGATACAGACTGCAAACAGCAGATAACTGTAAATCACATGGACCCAGAACCATGGCCCGTAGGTCTTGCCGATCACTGGAAATGAGCCAGTCATGTCCAGGTAGACATTCTGCCGGATCAGGCCGTGGAGCTCATTCGTCCATGCCAGCGCCACGGTGATCGCCGGCTCGGCGGCCAGCAGCGCCAGGCGGCGGGGGGTCAGCCACGCCCCGCGGCCGGTATATTCCAGCACCAGGGCCAGCCAGGCCAGCGGTAGGGCGGCGTAAACCAGGTATTGGACGTTGGCCCAGAAGAGCTTGGTCGGCAGATCGGCGCCTGCCATCTCCAAGGCGTTTGATGCCGCCCACGCCGCAGCCGTAAGACAGATGGCGGCAAATGGCGTGGCGCCAGGCAGGGTGCGATGTCGCCAGGCATAGATCAGAAGTCCTGCGGCAACCGTCGCCGAGGCCAGCAGGAGCCACATGTAGGGAATATACTGAAACTGCATCCTTGCCCTCAGGTTCCCAGACGCCGTTCTGCTTTTGCCACCTGCACGAGACTGGCCACAAGCAGAGAGAGACCCGGATTGTTGTGGGCCATTATAGCACGTAACAACTGGCATGTCAATGAGGCATTTGTCCGGACCTGGGACCTTGGGGGCAGTTAGAGTGTTTGCCAGTTTTGCCGAATGCTGCTATACTGGGTAGTCATGGATATAGAACTATGCCCGTTAGCAGTTTGCAGCCACCCCATGCCCACCGGACTCGCTGGAGGGAGCGTTGACCGTTGATATGTGGCTCGCCCTGATCATCCTGGCGGCGGCCGTCGTGCTGTTCATCACCGAGTGGCTGCGAGTGGATGTGGTGGCCATTGCCGTGATGGTGGCTCTGATGCTGACCGGCTTGCTCTCCACTGCCGAAGCCCTGTCGGGGTTCTCCAATCCGGCGGTGTTGACCATCGCGGCTCTGTTCATCGTCGGCGGGGCGGTCATGCAGACCGGGTTGGCCGACTGGATCGGTCGCGGCATCCTGAGTGTCGCGGGTACCAACCCGGTCACGCTGATCCTGGTCATCATGGGTGCGGTCGCCCTGCTGTCCAGCTTTATGAGCAGCACCGGGACTGTCGCCGTGCTCCTGCCTGCCATCGTCAGTCTGGCCCGCAACGCCAAGATCAGTCCTTCCAGGTTGCTCATCCCCCTGGCCTTTGGATCTCTTTTGGGAGGCACGCTTACCCTGATCGGGACGCCGCCAAACCTGATCGTCAGCGATCTCCTCCGCGAGGCTGGTCTGTCTCCTTTTCAGCTCTTCGATTTTGCGCCTATGGGTTTGATCTTGCTGGCGACGGGTGTCCTGTTCATGCTGCTGGTGGGTCGCCATTTTCTGCCCGACCACGTGCCAGTTCAGGAGGTGCAGCGGATCGATTCGCCCGTCGAGCTGGTGGAGCTCTATCGCCTGCCCGATAACCTCTTTCGCCTGCGGGTACGGCGTGAGTCGGGTTTGGTGGGCAAGACCATCGTCGAGTCGCGGTTAGGTGAGGATTTTCAAGTGTCGGTGCTCGAGATCTTGCAGCCTGTGCAGCCGCGGACAGGGCTCAGGCGGAGTGAACCATCGTTGGGACTGCGATCCAATGGCCCGGCGCGAGTCCCAGTTGCCACCCGCACCATCGGCGCCCACGACACCCTGGTGGTGCAGGGCGATCCGAACAATGTCAGGCATGCAGCCGCCTACTGGAACTTGGGGCTTCAGCCTGCCCAGACTCAAGAGGGGCACGACCTGATCAGCGACGAAGTGGGCGTGGCCGAGGTTTTGCTGCCGCCCCGCTCTTCCCTCGCTGGCCATACCCTGGTCGAGAGTCGGTTTGGTTCCGCTCATCGCCTGACAGTACTGGGCATCAGCCGGCCGGGCATGGAAGGAGAACGTGATCTAAAAAACACCGTCCTTCAGTTCGGCGATACGCTGCTGGTTCAGGGCGCCTGGCGCGACATTTTGGCCCTGCGCAACAAGCGCCGCGATTTCGTGGTCATTGGCGAACCCGAGGCGATGGCTGCTGCCCCAGCCCGGCGCAAAGCCCCGCTGGTGCTGCTGATCCTTGGGGGCATGCTGGCGTTGCTGGTGACGAACGCTACGTCGGTGGCGGCGGCCAGCATGTTGGCGGCTCTAGCGGTGATCTTGACCGGATGCGTGACCATCGACCAGGCCTACGAATCCGTCGATTGGAGGAGCATCGTCCTTGTGGCCGGTATGCTGCCCATGAGCATCGCCCTTGAGCAAGTGGGTTTAGTGAATGTAATCGCTCAAGGGCTGATCGACACTGTGGGCGTCTTGGGTCCCCTGGCGGTGCTGGCCGGTCTCTTTGTGCTGACTGCGCTGTTTACCCAGGTTGTGTCGAACACGGCCGCTACGGTGGTCGTTGCGCCCATTGCCCTGGCGGCTGCCTCCAAGATGGGCGTTGGGCCCTACGCTCTGGTGATGGTGGTGGCGATGGCTGCCTCTATGGGCTTTGCCTCACCTGTGGCCTCGCCGGTCAATGCGCTGGTGATGGGCGCGGGACACTATCGCTTTGGCGATTATGCGCGGGTGGGGGTACCCCTGCTGCTTCTCTGCCTGGGGCTGTGCGTCCTTTTCTTGCCCTTGCTCTTTCCCTTTTAACCATCCAGGCCACACCTGACCAGTTTGCCGATCTTCCGCTCGACGGCCGGACGGAACCGATAGGCCACATTGAATGCCGCGATCTGTTGCCGAGTTCGAGCTTTTTGTAGATAGGCTTCGTAGGGATCAGCTCGTACAGCGCGACCCGTCTTCTTGCTCCGCACACACCGCTCGGACAAAGGACAGACCTCGCAGGTTGCCCGAGGAAAGGTGACCTGTCGTTCCTTATCCATTGGACCTATGCCTCAAATCTTCCAGCAGATCGCGGACGTAGGTGGGCTCCAGGTGGGCGCTCGCGTTGCACCAAGGCGAAAGCCTCGCTGCCCCGCCGCGCCTCGGCCACCAGGCGGATGTCGGACGTTTGGCTCAGCAGAGCGTGCAGGGCAATCGCCATGTGGGGATGACCGTTGACGACGGCAACGTGGATCATACTCGGGCCACCTTTCTCGCTCTGTCCGGCATTGTACCCTGCCTTCAAAAGTCAACCGTGTGGTGGGCGAAACGCAAGCTGACAATTGTCATGGTCGGAAATGGCGGCTGCTATGGAAATGGCCGTGCCGAATGTGAGCGGTTCCGACACTCCCTTCCGCCTGATTGGCCTGCAGGAAGCGGACGTGGCCACGGCGCTGGCCCACTGCGGCGCCACCCTGGTGGAGGGCTTGTCCTGGCCGAGAATTCCCATCTGTCAAGTAGCTCGGGGAAATGATGGTCTTTCACGCGGTCGCCAGCGGTAGTCGTGATGCAATCCGCCCATAACCGGGCAAGAGATGAGGTCCCCAATCACCTCGAACTCAGCCCCTTGTGCTGGCCGGCAACTCATGTCCGTCGGACAAATAGCGCGTCACCACGAGTGAGTCGTGTGGCTGGTGGATTCTACTCGGCAGATCGCGAACGGCTGCGCATCCTTGGCCAGAACGCTACGACAGATGGCATCCTGGCTGGCTGGAAGCAGCGGTCTGGACGAGCCACAACTCAGCGAGGATGAGGACTGGAAAAAACAAGAATCGGCCTAGTGGGCCGATTCTAAATTGAAGAATTTCATATCCTATATAAACAAATTGCCCAAAACCATCGGGGAAGCGTGTCGCCAGCAAGCTCAGGCTCTGGTCCGGAAGCTGATCCTGTATGCGCACGACAGACTGCGCCAAGGGCAGAGTGCCGAGGAGATTTTTGACTATTTGTTTGCCAAACAACGAGCCGTTGCGGCCGTTTTGCGGCCTTGATCCGATCTTTCGACCACTGAGACTCTGAAAACTGAGTGAACACTCCTCCATCGGCCTGGCGCTTGACCATAACAACGTGGGGCACCATTTTGACGTCCATTGTCCCATACTGGTCGGACTGATGGTGGGTGGAAACGTCGAATGGAGGTGCGGTGTTGACCAGGCTCTCACTGGGAAAGGAAGCGCAGGAGACCACGGCATGCTGCTCTTGACAGTGTGGCATGCTTGTGTTATAATCTATCGTAAGATATCCATAACTACCAAGGTATTGTAACATGGACACACGGGGCCAGGGCATGGACCGCACGCAGCGGATCCTGGAAATAGTAGAGCAGGAAGGCGTGCTGCGTCCTCGCGACCTGGACGCAAACGCCATCCCCCGCATCTACCTCAGTCGCCTGTGTGACCGTGGTCTCCTCCAGCGTGTGGGGCGAGGGCTGTATGTTCTGCCCAATGCCGACATCTCCGAGCACCACACCCTGGCGGAGGCATGCAAACGGGTTCCACACGGTGTGGTGTGCCTGCTGTCGGCCCTCCGATTTCACGGACTAACCACCCAGTCTCCCTCTGAGGTGTGGGTTGCCATTGGGAACAAGGCGTGGCGACCGCAGGTCGACTACCCACCGCTTCGGTTCGTTCGCTTCTCTGCGCGCGCCCTTGAGGCTGGCGTGGAAGAGCATTCCATAGAAGGCGTACTCATTCGCGTCTACAACCCGGCCAAGACAGTGGCGGACTGCTTCAAGTACCGCAACAAGATCGGGCTGGATGTAGCGCTGGAGGCGCTTCGCGATTGCCGCAGGCAGAGGAGATGCACCAATGATGAACTCTGGCACTATGCCAAGATCTGCCGCGTCGCGAACGTCATGAGGCCCTACATGGAGGCCACGGCGTGAACAAGGGACAGCCCACCAATCTCCCAGCTTCTATTCGCCAGCGGCTGCTGAATCTGAGCCGGGATCATGGCGAGGATTTCAGTCTCACTTTGACCCGGTACGGCATTGAACGCTTGCTGTACCGATTGAGTCAATCCGAACGCGCCGATCACTTTGTCCTCAAGGGTGCGCTTCTGCTCTCACTCTGGACAGGCCGATTGCAGCGCCCAACCCGTGATCTCGACCTGCTCGGCTACGGAGACAGTTCCCAAGAGGCTCTCACTCAGTTGTTCCGAGACATCTGCGTGGCTGACGTTCCAGC
>JAFGOG010000359.1 GCA_016926595.1 Anaerolineae bacterium | reverse complement strand
GTCGTGGGGTCGCCCCTACGGGTTGGGGCGGCAGGTTCCGTTTCCGGGGTGAGGGAGGGCGACGGGATGGGGGAGGGGGCGGGGGGGGCGGCGGCGGCGATGCGGCGGAGGCCGGCGCGGGCGTAGGGGTTGGCGGGGTTGATGGCGAGCACGTTCTCGAGGCAGAGGCGGCGGTCGTCGAGCGAGTCGACGACGCCGCTGAGCCACAGCCAGGCTCGCTCGTTGCTCTCGTCGCGGTCGACGACCTGCAGGAGCAGGTCGCGCGCTTGTTGGTTTTGGCCGGCCTTGGCGGCGGCGATCCCCTGGCGAAGCAGCTCGGTTATGTCGGGCATTCGACGGTCGGTTCCCTCCTTTTTCCCCAGCTTGGTGCACGACGATTATAGCGCGTTATGGGCTGCAAGTCAAGCACAGGCTGGAACCGCAAGCAGGGATGCGGCGTCTTGTATTTGGACGCAGCTTTGACGAGGAGGATGAAGAGATGAAGAAGAAGCGGATCCCGATTGTGTTGAGCGCTCTGCTCCTGGTGGCCCTGACGCAGATCCCCGCCGGGGGGCTGCTCGGCCCGGCGGTCCCAGCCCTGGCCGACGGTCTGATCATCCCTGCGCCGCCGCCCGACATGCCGGTCGTCGACGTGCCTTATCTGACGGTCCAATATCACCGGGTGACTGTGACGATCGACAATCAGGTGGCTACGACCCGGGTCGACCAGGTGTTTGTGAACGAGGGGCGGCACGAGGTGGAGGGGACGTACATTTTCCCGCTGCCGGAGGAGGCGGCGATCGGCGAGTTTACGATGTGGGTGGACGGTCAGAAGATGGCCGGCCAGGTGCTGCAGCGCGACGAGGCCCGCCGCATCTACGAGGAGATTGTGCGGAGGCGGCGGGACCCGGCGCTGCTGGAGTATGTGGGGCGCGACGCTTTCCAGGCGAGTATTTATCCGATCCCGCCGGGGGGGGAGCGGCGGATCGAGATCGAGTACAGCCAGGTGCTGGAGGTGGACAATGGGCTGGTGGAGTATGTGTATCCGCTGAACACGGAGCGGTTTTCGGCCAGGCCGCTGGAGGAGGTGTCGGTCAATGTGACGGTGAAGAGCGGCCAGGCGCTGAAGGCGATCTATTCGCCGAGCCACGAGGTGGATGTGGTCCGCGACGGGGACTCGAGGGCGAGGATCGGGTACGAGGAGTATAACGTCAGGCCGGACCGCGATTTTGTGCTGTATTACACGGTGTCGGCGGAGGATGTGGGGCTGAATGTGATGAGCTACAGGCCCAACGGCCGGGGGGAGGGCTTTTTCCTGCTGCTGGCGGCGCCGAAGGTGGAGATCGACGCGCGGAATGTGATCGCCAAGGATGTGATCCTGGTGCTGGACGTTTCGGGCTCGATGCGCGGGCAGAAGATCGAGCAGGCGAAGGCAGCGCTCGGCTTTGTGCTGGACAATCTGAACGACGGGGACCGGTTCAATATCATCGCCTTTAGCACCGGCACGCGGGCCTACAGCCGGGGGCTGGTGGGGGCGGAGGAGCGGGGGGAGGCGCGCGATTTCGTGGCCCGGCTGGAGGCGGCCGGTTCGACGGACATCAACCGCGCTCTGCTGGAGGCGGCGGCGATGGTCGACGCGGAGCGGCCGTCGATCCTGATCTTTCTGACCGACGGCCTGCCGACGATGGGCGAGACGGATGTGAACCGGATCATCGACAACGCGGGGGACGCCGCGCCGGAGAATGTGCGGATCTTTCCGTTTGGGGTGGGGTATGACGTGAATACCTTTCTGCTGGATACGATCGCTCAGAATCACCGGGGGGCGAGCGGTTATGTAAAGCCCGAGGAGGCGATCGACGAGAAGGTGTCGGCTTTTTACGCGAAGGTGAGCACGCCGCTGTTGTCGGACATTGCCATCGACTGGGGGGGGATGGAGGTGGACGACGTGTATCCCTACCCGCTGCCGGATCTGTTCGCCGGGACGCAACTGGCGGTGGCCGGGCGCTACCGGGGGGGCGGCGAGGCGACGATCCAGCTCAGCGGCCGGGTCAACGGCGAGCTTCAGAAGTTCATATACGCAGGGGTGGTTTTCGAGGAGGAGGGGGGCAGGGATTTCATCGCCCGGCTGTGGGCGACGCGCAAGATCGGGACGCTGCTGCAGCAGATCCGGCTGCACGGCGAGGAGGCAGAGCTGGTCGACGAGATCGTGGAGCTGTCGATCCGCTATGGGATCATCACGCCGTACACTTCGTTCCTGGTGGAGGAGACGGAGATGGCGCTGAGCGAGGCGGGCCGGCAGGGGCTGGCCGACGCGGTGGCGGCGCAGGCGACGGCCGCGCCGGCGGTCGGCGGGGAGGCGGTGCAGCGCAGCGAGGCGGAAAAGGCGCTGTCGCTGTCGCAGGCGCCGGCGGCGGCGGCGATGCCGACGCAGATGGTGGAGATGGCCGGCGCGAGGGACCAGTATGGCAACCTGGTCAGCCCGGTGAAGTATGTGGGCGACAAGACTTTTATCTATGACGCGGGGACGTGGACGGACACGACGTTCGACGCGGACAGGATGACGCCGACGCCGGTCGGTTTTGGCTCGGAGGATTATTTTGCCCTGGCGGCGTCGCGGCCGGAGTGGGGCAGGTACCTGGCGGTGGGCGACCACGTGATCGTGGTGCTCGACGGCGCGGCGTACGAGGTGCGCGAAGGGGAGGCGCCGCCGCTGGGCATACCGGCGGCCACGCCGGCAGCCGGCCCACAGGACCGGGACAGCGCCGGCCCACGGGACCGGGACATCAGCCTGGTCGAGGCGATGATCCGGATGGTGGTCGAGCTGGTCAGGAGCATCATGGGGCAGATAGAGGGGCGGTAAGGCGCAGGGCGCAGAACCTCCCTCAGGCCGTAAGCCTGGGGGAGGTTTTTTTGTTTGAGGAGGTTAACCACCAAGAGCACAAAGGCAACGAAGGTTTTGTTTTGGGGGCTGCTGTTACAGCGGCGAGCGCATGAAGGTCATGCCGAGGGGCAGCCAGGTGACGACGCCGAGTATCTGGAGCAGGAGGCCGAGCCAGAGGGGCACGCCCAGGAGCCGCTCGAAGGCGACGGCGGCGATGGCGACGCCCCACAGGTCGACGATGAGGTGGCTGACGCCGAGGACAACCTGGTCTCCCCAGCCGGCGGCGATGCACAGCCAGTCCCAGAGGCAGAGGACGGCGGCGATGGCGAGGCTGGTCATGCCCAGGATGTTGAGGATGAGATCGATCCCGGCCTGACTGGCCGGGACCTCATCGCCGCGGCGGCGGGTGAGGCGGAGGATAACGTGCATGAGGGCACCCTCCATCAGCCAGTGGGCGAGGAAGAGGAGCGGCCCGATGAAGATCAGGGTGCGGTAGTAATGCTCGGTGGAAAAGATGGGGATGAAGGACGGGGTGGGCGGCTGCCGACCCATGAGGTAGATCGGCAGGTAGAGGAGGAGGGAGTCGATCAGGCCGCGGAGGATGACGGCGATCAGCCCCCAGTGGGGGGCCGGCCTGCCGCGCAGATCGGCGGCGAATCGCGCGGGGCTGCGATAGGCGGTGAGCCAGAGTCGAATGAAAGCCACGGCGTCCTCTCCTTTCCCGGCACGGCTGTGGCCGGATTTGTGGCGCAGGACCGCGCCCCGATTATTCTCGCGAGGGGTATTATAGAGCCAGGTGGGGTGGAGGTCAAGCGCGGCCTATTGACATTCGCGGGTTGTGGGTATATAATGATAGTGGATCCGCTGTGCCTGGTCGTGGGAGCCGAAGTGAGGTATGAAGGGAAAGGAGTGGAACGATGAAGCTCGAGGCGAGGGTATTCAGGACGTTGGTCGGGCGGGCGCTGCTGGCGGCGGCCGCGGCGGCGCTGCTGCCGGCTCTGCCGGCGCGGGGCGCCCCGGCCGGCGCGACGCAGGTCGACATCGCCGGCCCGCCCGGGAGCGGCAGTTTTGGCCATTCGGTCACGGCGCTGCCGAACGGGAACATTGTGGTGACCGATCCCCTGTACGACGCCGGGGCGATCGCCGACGTGGGGGCGGCGTACCTGTACGACGGGGCGACGGGGGCGCTGATCAGCACGCTGACGGGGAGCACGGCCGGGGACCAGGTCGGGTCGGACGGGGTGACGGCGCTGAGCAACGGGAACTATGTGGTGTGCAGCACGCTGTGGGACAACGGCGGGGCGGCGGACGCCGGGGCGGTGACGTGGGGGAGCGGGACGACGGGGGTATCCGGGGCAGTGTCGGCGGCCAACAGCCTGGTGGGCAGCACGGCCAATGACCGCGTTGGATCGGGCGTGTGGGCGCTGAGCAACGGCAACTATGTGGTGACCAGCCCCTACTGGGACAATAGCACAGCGGTGGACGCCGGGGCGGTGACGTGGGGGAATGGGCTGGGGGGCACAGCCGGCGCAGTCTGGTCGGCCAACAGCCTGGTGGGCAGCACGGCCGGCGACATGGTCGGGTACTATGCGCCGACGGAGCTGAGCAACGGCAACTATGTGGTCGGCAACCCGGGGTGGGACAACGGCGGGGCGGCGGACGCCGGGGCGGCGACGTGGGGCAGCGGGACGACCGGCGTCAGCGGCCCGATCTCGGCGGCCAACAGCCTGGTGGGCAGCACGGCCGGGGACATGGTG
>JAFGOG010000046.1 GCA_016926595.1 Anaerolineae bacterium | reverse complement strand
CGCAGACCTTCGGGCTCGGCTGGTACAAGTACTCGCCCGAGGCGGCCGAGAAGCTGCTGGTGAAGAACGGCTTTAGCAAGAACGCCGACGGCAAGTGGCTGCTGCCCGACGGCACGCCGTGGAAGATCGAGGTGATGACTCGGTCGGACATGTCGCACCTGGAGTACAAAAACGGGGCCGCGGCCGTGCAGCAGTGGAAAAAGTTTGGGATCGACGCCGTGCAGATCCCGTCGGACAATGTGTCGACGATCACGGGCAACGGCGAGTTTGACGTGGCGGGCAACTGGCCGGCCCAGGAGCCGTGGGGCGCAGGCGTGGACCTGTACCGGGTGTTGGACTATTACAACTCGGCGTACATCGAGCCGATCGGCTCGCTGACCAAGGCCCACACCTCGCGCTGGTCCTCGCCCGAGATGGACGACGTGATCAAGCGGCTGCGCGAGACCAATCCGGCAGACGCGGAAGCGGTCAAGGCGGTCGGCCTGGAGGGCCTGAAGCTGCTGGTGGAGGAGATGCCGGGCATCCCGACCTTTGGCTACATCGGCTTTGTCTCCTGGGACCAGTACTACTGGACCAACTGGCCGGGGTCGGAAAACCCCTACACCCAGCCCTACACCCACTGGGGTCCGTTCAAGTATATGACGCCAAGGCTGGAGCCGACCGGCAACTAACCGGCGGTGGAAGTGTCGAATCTCCCCGGGCGGGCGCCCGCCCGGGGAGATTTCAAAAAACAAATGAGAGACCCGACGAGGCACCCGCGATGGCGTTCATAAAGCAGTACCTTATCCCACGGCTTGTGCAGTATTTCCTGGTTATCTTTGTGGGGATAACGGCTGTGTTTTTTATCCCCCGGTTTACGCCATCGGACCCGGTGGAGCGGACGATCACCCAGCTCAGGTCGATGGGGTCGTACCTGGACCCGGCGTCGGTGGGCAGGATGATCGAAGATCTGACCGAGATGTACGGGCTGGAAGGGTCGATGATGGAGCAGTATGGCCGCTTTTGGCAGAGGCTGTTCCGCGGGGACTTTGGCGTTTCCTTTTTCCAGTTTCCGACGCCGGTGATCAAGCTGATCGGGACGGCGCTGCCGTGGACGGCGGGGCTGCTGCTGACGACGACGGTGATCTCGTGGGTGGCGGGCAACATCGTGGGGGGGCTGGCCGGCTATTTTTCCCGCAAGCGCTGGTCCAAGGCGCTGGACGCGGTGGCGATGGTCATCAGGCCGCTGCCTTATTATATCTTTTCCTTTGCGCTGCTGATCCTGCTGGCCTATGTCGTCAGGTGGTTCCCGGTTTCCGGTGGGACCGGCATCGGGGTAACGCCCGCCTGGAGCGCGGACTATATCCTGGACGTGCTCAAGCACGCGTTCCTGCCGGCGCTGTCGCTGTGCGTGTTGGGCGGGGCGATCTGGTTTCAGACGATGAAGCTGATCGTGCAGAATGTGAACGCCGAAGCTTTTGTGCAGTACGCCAAGCTGGGGGGGGTGAAGGAGGGCAGGATCGTGTCCCGGTATGTGATCCGGAACGCGATGCTGCCGCAGATCACCGGGCTGGCGCTGGCGCTGGGGCAGATTTTCAGCGGGGCGCTGATCACCGAGATCGTCTTTTCCTATCCGGGGCTGGGAACGCTGCTGTATAACGCGATCGTGACCGGGGACTATAATCTGATCATGGGCATCACCGCCCTGTCGATCGTGGCCATCACTACGGCGATCCTGATCATCGACCTGCTCTATCCGCTGTTCGATCCACGGGTCCGGTACACATAAGGAGCGGGCAGGGTGAAGGTGCTTCGCGACCTTTTCAGGGATTACCGGTTTGCGCTGAGCTTTTGCGTCCTGTGCGCGCTGCTCATCCTGGCCCTGCTGACCATCTTTGCGCCCGACGATCCGACTTTGTGGGGGGTTGTGCCGCGGGATCTGGAGCCGTCGGGGAAGTACCTACTGGGGACCAACTCGAAGGGGCAGGACGTGTTTTGGCAGGCGGCCTTTTCTGTGCGTAACTCGCTGACCATCGCCCTGATCGCGGGGGTGGTGTCGCGGGTCATCGCCGTGCTGGTGGGGATGATCGCCGGGTACAAGCGCGGGCGGACCGATACGGTGTTGATGTTCATCAGCGACAGCTTTTTGGTCATCCCCCTGTTTCTGATCATCGTGATGCTGGCGATGCTGGTGCGGGACAAGATGAACCTGGTGACGCTGGGGCTGCTGCTGGCCTTTTTTGGCTGGGCGTGGGATGCGCGGGTGATCCGCTCGCAGATTTTGAGCCTGCGCGAGCGCGAGTTTACCCAGACGGCGGTGCTGTCGGGGACGGGCACGCTGCCGCTGGTGCTCAAGGAGTATATGCCCTTTGCCACGCCGCTGGTCTTTTCGACGCTGATCAACAACATGTCGTGGGCGATCGGGATGGAGATCACCCTGGCCATTTTGGGGCTGGTGAATATGGACATCCCGACGCTGGGGACGACGCTGCAATGGGCGATCAGCTACCAGGCGATGCTGCTGGGTTATTGGTGGTGGATATTGACCCCGATCGTCCTGTCGGTTTTGCTGTTCGTGGCTTTGTACTGGCTGTCGGTCAGCATCAGCGAATATCTCGATCCGCGAACCCGGATCCAGCGCGTCGGGGCGTAGGGGAAAGCCATGAGCAGGACGATCCTCAGGACTGAACAGCTCAAGGCCTTTTACGTGCTCGACGTGCACGGCACCCAAAAGGTGGTGAAAGCGGTCGACGGGGTGGACCTCGACGTCCGCGAGAATGAGGTGTATGGCATCGCCGGGGAGAGCGGCTGCGGCAAGACGACGCTGTTAAAGGCGCTGGCCGCGGCGATCGAGCCTCCCCTGCGGCTGATCGGCGGAAAGGTCTACTACCGGGTGAGCAGCGGCGAGCAGATCGACGCCGAGCCCCTCAGCCTGCTGTCGATGCCCGACGCGGAGGTGGACCGGTACATGACGGACGGGGAGATCGACGTCGCCTATCTCAGCGCCGAGGCCAAGAGGCGGCTGCGGTGGCGGTACATTTCCTACGTTCCGCAGGGCTCGATGAGCGTTTTGAATCCGGTGGCCAGGCTGAGGGACACCTACCGGGATTTCATCGAGAGCCACGTGAGCGGCAAGACGAGGCGCGAAGCGTTCGAGATCGCCAAGGAGCACATCGCCGAGCTGGGGCTGCCGCTCAAGATCCTGGACGCCTATCCGCACCAGTTGTCGGGCGGGATGAGGCAGCGGGTGACGATCGCCCTGGCGGCGCTGTTGAGGCCGCGGATCATCATCGGCGACGAGCCCACTACGGCGCTCGACGTGGTGGTCCAGAGGGGGGTGGTGCAGCTTTTGAAGGATATCCAGCGAAAGCTGGAGAATACGATCGTGCTGGTGACGCACGACATGGGCGTGCAGGCCAACGTGGCCGACCGGGTGGGGATCATGTATGCCGGCAAGATCGTGGAGGAGGCGACCACGGAGACGATCTTTGACGCTCCGTTCCACCCCTATACCCAGTATTTGATCAACTCTTTGCCGAGGTTCGGCGACAAGAGCACCCGGGAAAGCGTGCCCGGAAGCCCTCCGTCTCTGTTGAGCCCGCCCAGCGGCTGTCCCTTTCACCCAAGGTGCCCCCACGCCATGGAGATCTGCGCCCAGGAGATGCCAGATCACACCAGGCTGGACGCCAACCACAGGGTGGCCTGCTGGCTGGTTGGGGAAGGGTGAGATGGAGAAGGTGCTCGAGATCGATCGACTGACCAAGGTTTTCTCCCTGGGCAGCATGCTGTCGAGGGTGCGGATCACGGCGGTCGACGGTGTGTCGTTGTATGTCAAGCCGGCGGAGATATTCGCTTTGGCCGGCGAAAGCGGCTGCGGGAAAACGACGACGGCCAGGATGGTGTTGGGCTTTGAGACGCCAACCTCGGGGGCGATCTTTTACAGCGGCGAGCGGGCCGCTAAAAACGAAAAGGTGTGGCTGACGCGGGGGACGCAGGCGATCTTTCAGGATCCCTTTGGCACGTTCAACCCGCTGAGAACGGTCGACAGCTATTTCTTTGAGACGGTGCGGAACTACAAGTTGGCCGGCGACAAGAAGGGGGCGGTGGCGCTGATCGACCGGAAGCTGCAGGCGGTGGGGCTGTCGTTCGACGAGTTTTCGGGCAAGTACCCGAGCGAGTTTTCGGGCGGGCAACTGCAGAGGATTTCGATCAGCCGGGCGCTGCTGACCAACCCAAGCCTGCTGATCGCGGACGAGCCTGTGTCGATGGTCGACGCTTCGCTGCGGATGTCGATCGTGAACCTGTTCAAGAAGCTGAAGGAAGAGCTGGGGGTGAGCGTGCTGTATATCACCCACGACCTGGCGACGGCCTATTATGTGAGCGACCGGATCGCCATCATGTTCAGGGGGAATATTGTGGAGATGGGGGCGGTGGAGCAGGTGTTGATGGACCCCAAGCATCCGTATACCAGGCTGCTCAGGGAGTCGATCCCCGAGGCGGATCCGAAGAAGCGGTGGAGCGGGGTGGTCAAGCTCACCGAGCTGGAGCAGGAGGAGTATTTGAGACAGGGCTGCAGGTTTGCGGGCAGGTGCCCGGAGGTGATGGAGATATGCAAGCGGCAGGCGCCACCCGACGTCTATATTGGCGATCTGCTGGTCAAGTGCCACAAATATGCCGGAAGCTAGGAGCCTGGCGTGAGAGACAAGTTATCCAACCAAGAACGCGCAGCCGAGCTGGTGTCGCGCATGACCCTGGCCGAGAAGGTGTCGCAGATGGTGTTCGACGCCCCGGCCATCGAGCGGCTGGGCATCCCGGAATATAACTGGTGGAACGAGTGCCTGCACGGCGTGGCCCGGGCCGGGGCGGCGACCGTGTTTCCCCAGGCGATCGGCCTGGCCGCCACCTGGAACACCGACCTGGTGCAGCGCATCGCGGAGGCCATCTCGGACGAGGCGCGGGCAAAACATCACCAGGCGCTCAGGCGGAATATCCGCCAGATCTACAGCGGCCTGACCCACTGGTCGCCGAACGTCAACATTTTTCGCGATCCGCGCTGGGGCCGGGGGCAGGAGACGTATGGGGAGGACCCATGCCTGACGGCGAGCATGGGGGTGGCCTTTGTCAGGGGTCTGCAGGGCGACGATCCGGGCTGTTTGAAGCTGGCGGCTACGCCCAAACACTATGCGGTTCACAGCGGGCCCGAGCTGAACCGCCACTCGTTCGACGCCCGCGTCGGCGAGCGGGACCTGCGCGAGACCTATCTGCCCGCCTTTGAGGCGTGCGTCCGCGAGGGTAGGGCCGCCTCGGTGATGGGTTGTTACAACCGGGTCAACGGCGAGCCGGGCTGCGCCAGCCCGACGCTGTTGCAAAAGATCCTGATCGGCGAGTGGGGCTTTGACGGTTACGTGGTCTCGGACTGTGGGGCGATCTATGACATTTATGCCCACCACCAGGTGGTGGGCACGGCGGAGGAGGCGGCCGCGCTGGCGGTGAATCACGGCTGCGACCTGGAGTGCGGCGCCGTGTATCCGGCGCTGTTGGAGGCGGTGGAGCAGGGGCTGATTTCGGAGGCGACGATCGACCGCGCCCTCGAGCGGGTGTTCGCCGCCCGCTTTCGCCTGGGGATGTTCGACCCGCCGGAGGGGACGCCCTACGCCCAGATCCCCTACGAGGTGGTCAACTCGCCGGAGCACCGGGCGCTGGCGCTCGAGGCGGCCCGCGAGTCGATGGTGCTGCTCAAGAACGAGGGCGGGCTGCTGCCCCTGTCCAGGGACGTGGGGGCCATCGCCGTGGTGGGTCCCAACGCCGACGATCTGTCGGCGCTGCAGGGCAACTATAACGGCACGCCGGTGGGAGCGGTGACGCCCCTGGACGGGATCCGCCGCAAGGTTGGCCCGTCGACCCGTGTGTACCATGCACTGGGCAGCGCCTGGACGGATGGCGCCGTCCCGCTGAAACCCATTCCCCCTGACTGCCTGCGGCCCGGCGATATAGACTGGGCTCGAGCCGGCCTGAAGGCCGAGTATTACGACAATCCCCGCCTGGAGGGGGAACCGCGACTGACCCGCATCGACCCGGCCGTGGACTGGGTTTGGGCGGACACCACCCCACTGACCGGGCAATGGGGCGACTCCTTTTCGGTGCGCTGGACCGGTTTCCTGACGCCGCCGGTCAGCGGCGTCTACCGGCTGGGGGTCAACGGCCACAACGGCTACAGGCTCGTGCTGGACGGCGAGCTGCTGGCCGAGCACCAGGGGGTGCACGAGCCGGCGCTGACGACCAGGAAGGTCGAGCTGGAGGCGGGCCGCTTGTACCCGCTCCGGCTGGAGTATGTGAGCTGGGGCCTGGACCCGCAGGCGCGCCTGGTGTGGGCGCCGCCGGGCGCGGATCTGATGGCCGAGGCGCTGGAGGCGGCGGGCAAGGCCGACGTGGTGGTGGCGGTGATGGGCCTGTCGCCCCGTTTTGAAGGGGAAGAGATGCCGGTCCGGATCGACGGCTTTGCCGGCGGGGACCGGATCGACATTGCCCTGCCGGAGCCGCAGGAGGCGCTGCTCAAGGAGCTGGCGGCTTTGGGCAAGCCGCTGGTGCTGGCGCTGCTGAACGGCAGCGCCCTGGCGGTCAACTGGGCGGCCGAGCACGTACCGGCGATCGTCGAGGCGTGGTATCCGGGCCAGGCCGGCGGCGAGGCGCTGGCCGACGTGCTGTTTGGCGACTATAATCCGGGCGGACGGCTGCCGGTGACCTTTTACCGGTCGGTGGAGGATCTGCCGCCCTTTGAGGATTATGCCATGGAGGGGCGCACGTACCGCTATTTCCGCGGCGAGCCCCTCTATCCGTTCGGGCATGGGCTGAGCTATACGACGTTCGAGTATGACAACCTGACCTTGAGCCGGCGGCGGGCAGGGGCGGGGGAGCGGGTGGACATAACGCTGCGGGTGACGAACAGCGGCCCTGTCGCCGGGGATGAGGTGGTGCAGCT
>JAFGOG010000045.1 GCA_016926595.1 Anaerolineae bacterium | reverse complement strand
GGGCTGGGCTACCTGCCGCTGGCCGGTGACCGCCAGGTGCGGCCGGTCGAGGTGATGGGCACCGTCCACCACGGCCAGGGCGAGCTGGACGGCCTGGAGCACCTGACTGGCGACCGTTACCTGCTGACCTACAACATCGACGGCTGCTCCTATGCCTACGAAGGCGCCTTTGACGAGGCGGCCCTCCGCTTCCAGGTTGACACAGTGGTATGCGGCGCCGGCGTGTTGAGCAACGGCGTGCTCCAGTCGCTCCACTACGACAAGGCCAGCGGCGATTACGCTGCCTCCTTCTCCACCGCCACCTCGCCCACACAACTCTACACAATTGAGGGAGCGGTAAAGCAGGCGGTCCAACGCACGCGCCAGCGGATCCTGGGCATCCCCGACCGCCTGCTGTCGGCCGGTGAGGATGTCTCCTACGTCAGCCACGACGGGCTGCGCATCTCGGCCCGGCTCTACTTGCCCGCGGCGGAGCTGGGCTTTGCCGCGCCGCGGCCGGTGGTCTTTTACATTCACGGCGGCCCGCAGAGCCAGGAGCGGCCCGATTTCACCTGGTTCTCGATGCCGCTCATCCAGTTCCTGACCCTCAACGGCCTGGCGGTATACGTGCCCAACGCCCGGGGCTCCACCGGCTATGGGCTGGATTACATGAAGCGGGTGGACCACGACTGGGGCGGCCTGGACCGGCTCGACCACGTGGCTGCCTTTGATCACCTCCGCCGCGACCCTCGCCTTGACCTGGATCGAGCTGGCGTGGTGGGCCGCTCCTACGGCGGCTTTATGACCCTGACCCTGGCCGGACGGCACCCGGATCTGTGGAAGGCGGCGTGTGACATGTTCGGCCCCTACAATCTGATCACCTTTGTCGAACGCCTGCCCGAGACCTGGAAGACCTACTTTTACCTGTCGATCGGCCACCCGGAAAAGGACCACGACGAACTGGTGGCTCGCTCGCCCTCCACCTACCTCCACCAACTGGCCTGCCCGATGCTTGTCATCCAGGGCCACAACGATCCTCGCGTCCGCGAGGTCGAATCACGCGACCTGGTGGAGGATCTGCGCCGCCAGGGCAAGCAGATCGAACTGCTGGTCTTTGAGAACGAGGGCCACGACGTCCTCAAGCTCGAGAACAAAGTCCGCTGCTACAACGAAATCGTGAGCTTTTTCGTCCAGCACCTAACCCCTGGCCAGCCGGTATAACACACACAAGCTGATAGCTGACGGCTGATAGCTGTCAGCTATCAGCTATCTGCGTTCGTCTGCGTCCAATCCAGCACCTCATCCACCCCCCACAGCGGCGACCGCAGCCGCGCCTGGGCCCTGCCGATCTCCAGCCGGCAGTCGCGGGGGCGGACCAGGCCGCTGTCCCGGCTCTGGCCGCTTGTGATCCCTGCCGGGTCTAGCCCGTAGGCGCGGGCCAGCCGCACCCCAAACTCATAGCGGCTCAGCGCCTGCGCCCCCGCCAGGTGCCAGATACCGCTCACCTCCTCCTCCTGGGCTGCCAGCTCCAGCAGCGCCGCCGCCAGCTGCTCAACCCACACTGGGCAACGCAGCTCGTCGGTAAATAGGGTGATCGGCTGGCCGTTGCGCAGGCTGTCCACCACCCAACGCGTGCGCGGATCAGGCGGATCGAAACCGTAGATGAGCGAGGTACGGACGATGGCCGCCTTTGGGCATAGCCCGGCGATGGTACACTCGGCCTCGGCCTTGGCCCGGCCGTAGGGGGTGACCGGATTGGGCGGGTCGGCCTCGCTGTATGGGCCGTGCTCGCCGTCAAAGATGACGTCGGTCGACATCGCCACCAGCCGCGCCCCCATCGCCGCGGCAGCCACTGCCACGTGGCGCGTTCCCTCGACGATGACCGGCTGCATCGCCTTGGGCGAGCCCATGCCGTACGCGGTGTGGATCACCACCGTGGGATGCACGTCCGCCATCAGGCGGGCCACGGCCGGCCCGTCCCGCACGTCTAGCGGAAAGGCTTGGCAGCCAGCCGGGAGGTCGGGATGGGAGAAATAGCTGGCCACCACCTGCCATTCGGCTGCGGCCTGGCGGGCCAGGCGGCGGCCGAGGTAACCAGAGCCGCCGGTGATCAGCAGGGTGCGTATGTTACTCATCGCCACCGTTCAGGCCATCAACCCTCTCGATCCCGATCTGTTCGAGCGCCGCCTGGGCTGCGGCCTGGGCGGCGAGCTGCTTGTTGGGCCCGGCACCCCGACCATAGGCCCTGCCGCCGATCGTCACCTGCACCGTAAATTCCTTGGCGTGATCGGGGCCGCTCTCAGATATAGTCACGTAGCGGGGAGTATTGTGCATTTCGCTTTGGGCAAGCTCTTGGAGCCGGCTTTTCGGATCCTTGTTCGTTTCGTCCCGCAGCGCCTCTGCTACCTTCTCTTCCATGAACGGCTGGAAAAAGCGCTGCAGGGCTTCCAGGCCCTGGTCCAGGTACACCGCCCCCGCCAGCGCTTCAAAGGCGTCGGCCAGGACCGTCGACCGCTTGCGCCCACCGCTTTCGGCTTCGCCATAGCCCATCAGCAGGTACTGGCCGAGCCGCAGGTCCTGGGCAAAAGATGCCAGCGTCTCGCGCCGCACCAGCGTCGATCTCAGGCTTGTCAGCGGCCCTTCCGGCAGCTCGGGGAAACGGTGATACAAATACTCACCGCTTAAAAAGTCGATCACGGCGTCGCCCAGGAATTCGAGCCGCTCGTTGTCCTCGAAAGGAAACTCGGGATGCTCGTTTAGGTAGGAGCGGTGGGTCAGGGCCCGCTTTAGCAGGCTCTTGTCCTGAAAGACGATGCCGATCCTCTGTTCCAGGTCCCAAGCCTCATTCATGGCAGGCTCGCAGCACCAGGGTTTTGTTGTGGCCGCCGAGGCTGAACGGGTTGGACATGCTCCTGTCCTAATCTTGCCGTATGTACAGGAACAGCGTTCCCCGGCTCATGCCCTCTTTGTCGGTCGGCTCTGCGCCCATGCTGATGGCGAGAAAAGGCTCGAGATAGGGCCGGACATCCTCGTCGAAATCCGCCTTTTCCTCCGGATCCATCGTCTCATAGACCAAACGCACTGCTTTTTCCACGTCGATGAACAGATAACTGGCGGCCCGGTCTGGAAGCGGCTTGATGGCTGCACGGAACGTCTTGTCGTCCGATAGCGGTCGATCCTGGCCCTTTATCGCCGCTTGTAGCATGTCGCGCGAGCTGCCGATGATCAACAGGTCGCCCTTCAGGCCATAGCCGATCGTCATATCACCGTATGGATCCTGCGCTAGTGTAAAGGTTGTCCCGTCGATCTGCTCCTGGTCAAGAATCCATCCTTCTTCCTCAGATGCCTTGATCAGTTTGTCCAGGCTGGCCTTTAACTGCTCAGGCTGCTCTACCCGGATAACCACAAGCAAGCCCAAGGGTACTGCTTGGTCCCCCAGCAAACCGATCGAGTCGGGTAGGATAGCTATGGCAAATTCCCCGGTCAGGCGCGCGATCACGTCGTCTACCAGGTCGATGCCAGTCTCCTCTTTGACCTGGTCCAGCATCTCCTGCAAGCCTTGTAGCTCTTCGCTCGAGCCATACGTTGTTTCCCAGTTTGTGGCTATGCCCTGGCCTGACAGGTATGCCACGGTTTCATCGGGCAGCAGAGCGGCAGTCTGGCGCCGGTTGGTGGGAGCTTTTGCTGCCTGTAACTGGGCCGCATTCAGTGATTCCGGATCTGCACTTACCACATAGTCGAGACGTACTCCGTCGCCACCCAGGCTGAATGACATAGCCATAGCTTGAGGGCTGCCGAGGCCCAACGGAATCTCCATATCCTGCAGATCTTGCAGCTCACCCAAGAACGTCTCCGAGCTCAGGTAAAAGTAGCCCAGCCGGTTGGCCGGGAGCTGGTCCATCACCCGCTTGTACATCTCTTGATCGGCCAGTTTGGCGGCACCCCTGGTGCCGCCCGTGTCGATCGCCTGGTGTACCGCCCCGAGGTCACTGCCTATCACCACCAGGCCCTTGACTGTGGCAAAAGCCGGGGCAAAGGCCCCTTCGTATTCGGGCTCGGCGTACACAATCTGGACGCTTTTGTACTCCTCCGTGGTGAATTCCATCCCTTCGTCTTCTAGTGCCTGTCGCACTTTGAGCAGAAAAGCGTCTGACTTGGCCTGGTTGCGCGTGGCGGCAGTCAGGATCATGGGCGGAACACCACTGGAAGTCGACTCGGTATCCATGATCGCCAGGCCGGCTTCAGGGCCTATCCATGACATGACGTCCCTTTCCCACTCTATATCGAAATCCTGGGCGAGCCCTTCCTCGAGCTGCTCCGCGGCATCGCGCACCTCGGGCACGGCGCCAAACACCGCCAGTGCTGCCTGGGCATCTTCTGCGGTGCGGAGGTGAAGGGCTTGGCGGGGGTCAGGGCTGAAGGAGAGGAGTATCGGCGTGTCCGCTGGAACCATTCTGGCCGTCTGGTTGGTATGGTTAAAACCGAGGAAGAAATAGACTCCCAGCAGCACGGCGCCGCACAGCATCACCACGAGCAGCGACGCCAGCCCGGCGATCGCCACACAGCCAAGCCACCTCCTCGGACGGCGAGGCTCCACCGCCGGCCGCGGCGCAGGCGGTGCCGGTACGGCGCTGGTCAGCGGAGCTCCACACTGGACGCAAAAGCGCGCCGAGCTGTCATTGGGTGCACCACATTCCGTACAGTACATTCTAAATCTCCTCTCTGTCTGACTTGTTGCCATCATTTCTCGACGTCTGCTCTTGAGGCTGCCTGCTATTATAGCACAACATGGCGAAAACTCAAGCAGCACTGACGGCGTTCTGTCACACAAGCAGAGCAAAGGAAACCGGGACGCGTGACCGGCGTATAGGAAGCAGGCTGGCAGCACTGCCCGCTGGGAAAGACGAGGTAAAGCTATGCGCGTCCGTGTTCATTGGCCTGCTCTCATTACTCTGTTATGGCTGTCACCGGTGGCTGCCGAAGTGCTCAGCGGTTCCATGCCGCCGAGCGAGTTTCTTCCCTTGGGCCTGTTGATCGTCGTGCCGTGGTATGGGTTCGGCGCCATCCTGTGCCGTGAGCTGAGCATCCGTTGGCAAAGCGGGCTGGTCGGCCTCTTTTTGCTCGGTGCGGCCTTTGGCATCTTTGAAGAGGGGATCCTGGTCAAGACCTTCTTCGATCCCCATGCCATTGATCTCGGCCTGTTACAGCAGTTCGGCTGGTGGGGAGGAGCCAACTGGCCGTGGATGCTGCAACTGACCCTGTATCATGCCGTATTCAGCATCACCTTGCCGGTCCTGGTCGTCGCCAGCTTGTGGCCGGCGGAGCGCGGCCGGCCTTGGTTGTCCACGAGGTGGCTCCTGGCGCTGTTTGGGATCCTGTGCGTCATGGCGCTGTTGGGCTGGTTCTTCCTCTCGCCGGCAGGGGAGACGCCGCCTTACCGGCCCGGGCTTGGACAATTCCTGGGAGCGATCATCGCCATAGCCGTCCTGGTCCTGCTCGCTTGGCGGCTGAAACTACGTCCGGCTGTCTCGACCTTTACCAACCGCTGGCCTCTCTTCCTGGCCGGGCTGGGATGGGGCGTCTGGCTCGTAGGCTTTTGGGTTGTCTCGCCCACGCTTTCTGCCGCTCTCACTGTGCTGTGGGTCGGCGCGGTCGCCGCCGGGCTACTGGCTTTTGGCTACAGACGGCTCCGGGCCATGGACCTGCCCGCTGTGATCGGCGGCGGGACACTGGCAGCCGGTGCCTGGCTCTTCTGGACCATCCTGGCCCCCCTGCAAGAGCTTGACAATGCCAACCGTGCTGACGATACGTCGGGCATGGCCCTGGTTGGCTTGATCGGGTTGGTGCTGTTGGCCAGCTACCTGATTTACCTTTTCCGCCAATGGCGAAAACTCAAGCTACTCCGGCATGAACAGGCCGGTCAGCCACTGCCATAGGCGCTGCCCCACGCCCGGCCCCAGTCCATCGTGCGCTGTCAGGTCATAACTGTTTTCTGCCACGAGACGGCTTTGCTGCTCCAGCCGGCAGGCCAGCCGCCAACCATCTCCTGTCGGCAGTCTCCAGTCCAAGCGGCTGGCGATCTCTGCTGAATCGGCCGTCACATTCACAGTCTGGGTGAGTCGGTTCGCCGCTTGCCCAGCTTCATCCAACAGGATAACCTCAAGGCGGCAGTTGGGAAGCGGTTCCTGTCCATCGTTGACGATCCATACCTCGGCGCTGAACGGATCGCCGGCTCGGTAGCGTCGCAGCGGGTAATTCACACTGACCAGCACCGGGTTGAACAGCCGTCTGACCAGGTCGTAAGCCGGCTTGGGCTCCCGGTCAAAGTCGATGAGCGCCCACGAAATTGCCGGCCACGGCTCGTTCAATTGCCAAACCAGTGTGCCGCCACACCCTTTGGCCTTGCACCGGCGGTAGTGCTCGATGCCGATCTGCAGGCCGTAGGCCTGGGCGAGCTGGCTGGCCTGGACAAAAACGTCGAGGCTCACCTCTCGCGCCTGGCGCCCGCCGAGAAAAGGCCGGGCGTACCGTTCCAGTTTCTTCAGGCTGGCGTTGTGGTAGCTCCACGACTGCCCGGGTGGCCACACCTCCCCCTCCGGTATAAAGCGGCGCAGCGCCGCCGCTGAAGGCGGGGCCTGCAGGCCGAACTCGCTGGCAAAGCGGGCCATATCGCGGCGGTAAGCGGCCGGCGCTGCATAACCATGCCACACCTGCCAGTTGTGGCTGTCGCCGCTGTGTGGCGAGGCGGGCAGGAAGGGGCGCGTGGCATCGCCGGCCACGGCTTGCTGCAGCGCCTGTACCAGCGGCGCGTTCCGCTTGGGGCTGAACTCGTTGCCGCCACACCACACCGCCACACTGGGGTGGTTTTGCAGGTTGCGGACGATGGCCCGCGCTTCCGCTTCGGCCAGCCGCAGGTACTCTGGCGAGCGTGGATAGCGTGTCACAAAAGCACACGCCACCGGGAACTCTTGCCACACTAGGATCCCCAGCCGGTCGCACAGCTCGTAGAAGGCGCGTTTCTCACGCAGGCCGCCGCCCCATACCCGGAGCATGTTCATATTGGCCGCGCGGGCCAACGTCAGGAGGTGGCGATAATCAGCCTCGGTGACGCGGCCGGGAAGAATATCGGCAGGCACCCAGTTGGCCCCGCGGCCATAGACACGGCGGCCGTTGATGCGCAGCGTCCAGCCGTCCAGTTCGGCATGGCGCAGGCCGATCAGGTCCTCGACGGAATCCAATACCCGATCGCCGTCCACTATCTCGACCACCAGCCGGTACAGATCCGGTCGGCCATGATCCCACGGCCACCACAGGCGTGGATGGGCCACTGCCAGTTCGATGCGGCAGGTTTGGCTGCCTGGCGCCAGATCCAGTGCGCGCTCGGCGACCAGCGGCTCGCCGGCAAAGGTCTCGCCCGACAGGCTGCATCGGACCTGAACCGGGCGCGCGAGCCGGGCGTCGATCTCGGCCTCTACAGCCAGCGTGACCCCGGCGCCGGTGAACGACGGCTCGGCAACGATGCCTCGGATAAAGACGTCGTCGCTGATGACCAGGGTTACGTCGTCCCACAGCCCCATGGTCCGCAACGCCGGGCTAAAATCCCAGCCAAAACCCATCTGGCATTTGAGGGTATCGCGGCGGTGGGGGAAACGGCCCAGCGCTCCGGTGGCACGTGCTTCGATCTGGTTGAGGATCTTTTCCCACCGGCTGCTGCGGTCGCAGGGCAGCCATCGCGAGCCGGTAATCCGCACCGCCAGGCGGCTCTTGCCGGTCGCCGGACCGATGATGTCATAGATTTGCGGAGAGAACATGCCCTCGTGGTGGCCCAGGTGCCGGCCATCGAGGAACAGATCCGAAATGTAATCCACACCACTCAGGACCAAGTGGGCGCGCTCGCTGCTTCCTGGGGAGATCGCCAGGTCCAGATCGCGGACCAGCCACCAGCAATGGTCGTCAGGCCATTGGGCCATCTCATTCTGCTGGCCAAAGGCCGGGTCGAGCAGGCGCCCGGCGCGGAGCAGGTCGGCCCGGATATTGCCCGGTACCACAGCCGGCAGCCATTCTTTTACCTGGTCCAGTTCATCCCAGGCCGCGCGCTCCGGATCGGCGTCAGGCGGCGCCTGGCCCAATCGCCACTCCGTCCCGTTCAACGTCACAATCCGTCGGCTCACCACTCCTCCAACGCTAACAAAATCCTGTCCGGAAATTCAGCCGATGGACAAACCTTCACATACAGCGATCAATCAGCGTTAATCTGTGTAAATCTGTGCCCAACCAATCTCTAAAGCAAAACCACCGGACAGGATCCGGTGGTTGCTGGACAGGGCCCCCGCTGTGCCGTGTGCCTTGTTGGTTTTGAACCTGCCTAAGCAGGTGGGGATCCAGCCATCGGTTATTGCCTTGCCCTCGAGGGGCTATCGCATCCCCTCTGGATACCCGATCCCCCTTGTTCGAGTGTTGGCTCAAACCTCTCTACGGGCATCACGCACACAGCAGGGTTCCGCCAACAATATGATACCACAACACGCCAAAATTGGCAAGTTGGTCACCGACTCGTTAAGCCGCGCTTGCTCGACGATTGCCCTACGCCCCCCCCCGTTTCGTCAATCTGTGTCCAATCGGTCCGCCAGCCGGATGTGAAGCTCCCTGAGCTGCTGGTCGCTCACCGGCGAAGGCGCCCCGGTCATCGGGTCGGAAGCGGTCTGGCTCTTGGGAAAGGCCATCACCTCCCGGATATTGTGCTCGCCGGCCAGGAGCATCACCAGCCGGTCGATGCCTGGGGCGATCCCGCCGTGCGGCGGCGTCCCGTACTCGAACGCTTCCAGCATGTGGCCAAATTGCTGCTTGGCTGCCTCGACGTCCAGGCCTATCAGCTTGAATACCTTTTCCTGGATCTTGCGGCGGTGGATGCGGATGCTCCCCCCGCCGATTTCAAAGTCGTTGCACACCAGGTCATACTGCTGGCCCCGCGCTGAGCCAGGTTCGGTATCGAGCAGGGGAATGTCCTCGGGCATCGGCGACGTGAACAGGTGGTGGCTGGGGTCCCAGCGGTGCTCCTCTTCGTTCCACTGAAAGAGCGGAAAATCGATGATCCAGGCAAAGGCCAGGACATTGTCGTCCCGTAGCCCCAGCCGGTTGCCTAGCTCCACGCGCAGCCGCCCCAACGATTCGGCCACGACGGCCGGTCGGTCGGCCACGAATAGAAGTAGGTCGCCCGGCTGCCCTTCCAGGCGGGCGACGATCGCTTCCACCGTCTCGCCGCTCAAGTACTTGGCGAACGATGAGCGATGGCCATCCGGCTGCACTGCCAGCCAGGCCAGCCCTCTAGCCCCATAGCCTTTGACAAACTCGACCAGTTCGTCCAGCTCCTTGCGGCTGTAGCCCGCCAGCCCTTCGGCCCGCAGCCCTTTAACCTGGCCGCCCGCTTCCACCGCATTGCGAAACACCGAGAAATCGCAGCCGGTCACCAAGTCGCTGATGTCAGCCAGCTCCATGCCAAAGCGCAGGTCAGGGCTATCCTTGCCAAAGCGCCGCACCGCCTCGTGGTAGGTCAGGCGCGGGAACGGCTTGAACAGCAGCTTCTTGTCGCTGACCGTTTCGACCAACTGGGTGATCATCGGCTCGATGAGCCGCAAAATGTCCTCACGTTCGACAAAGCTCATCTCCAGGTCAAGCTGGGTAAACTCGGGCTGGCGGTCGGCGCGCTGGTCCTCATCGCGGAAGCATCGGGCGATCTGAAAGTAACGCTCGAAACCGGCAACCATGATCATCTGCTTGAGCTGCTGCGGCGATTGGGGCAGGGCATAAAAGCTGCCGGGATGGACGCGGCTTGGCACCAAATAGTCGCGTGCCCCTTCCGGCGTGCTCTTGGTCAGGATTGGCGTCTCGATTTCGACAAATCCCCGCTCCGACAAAAAGTCCCGGATGAATTTGACGGTGTGGTGGCGCAGGATTACGTTGCGCTGCATGCGCTGCCGGCGCAGGTCCAGGTACCGGTACTTCAGTCGTAGCCCTTCCGCTTCGCCGGCTTCATGGTCGATGTAAAGGGGGGGCGTCTTGGAAGGGTTGAGGATGGTTATGGCGTTGGCTACTACCTCAACCTCGCCGGTGGGCATCTCTGGGTTCTCCAGGCCCGGCGGGCGGCGCTGCACCGTGCCCTGCACCTGGATCACCCACTCGCTGCGGATCTGCTCGGCGACGGCAAACGCGTCGGGTGCCATGTCCTGCCTGAAGGTGACCTGGACAATGCCAGACCGGTCGCGCAGGCCGACGAAAAGCACGCCGCCGTGGGTGCGGTAGCGGTCGACCCAACCGGCCAGAGTGACCGCCTGTGCATGGCCGGCGTGCGAGGCGCGCAATTCGCCGCAGTTGTGAGTTTTGAGCATGGTTACCCCCAGTCGCCAGAATGGGGGCAATAATACACCGGTGGGGGGAAAATGTCAAGATGCGTGGCGGGCGGTCATCCCCCCATCCACCAGCGCGTGATCTGGGGCCCAAAGAAGAGCATAGCCATTGCCCCGGCCACCAGGAAGGGACCGTAGGGGATGGGGGTAAAGAGTGAGTAGCGGCGCTTGATGATGGCCCGGAAGAACCAGTACAGGAACCCCCCTGCGCCGCCCAGTAGCACGCCTAAAAAGAGCGCCAGCAGAATGTCGGGAAAGCCGAGGACCAGCCCCATAAACCCGCCTAGCCGCACATCGCCATAGCCAAAGGCGACGGCATTGATCGGTTTGCCCCTGGCCTTACTCATTACCTTGACAAACAGCTCGCCGAACAAATAAATCACATACAGGATGCCAAAGCCCAGCGCCCCACCGATCAGGGCCAGCCGCCAGAAATAGGGAGGCTCCGGACGGAGCAGGCCGCCCACCAGGGCCAGCGCCCAGGCGGGAAAGATCACCACGTTCAGAATCAGCCGGTGTTCTAGGTCGATGACCACCACTAGGACAAAAATAGCCGAGTAGACGGTGTACAGCAGCAGGTGAACCGTCAGTCCATAGCGCTGCCAGACAAAGGCAAAAAGGAGTGCTGTCGCCAGCTCTGTGATCGGATGGCGCCAGGAGATAGGGGCGCCGCACTGCCGGCAGTTGGGCTTGAACGCCAGATAAGCGAGGGTGCCGATCCAGGCCCACCATGGCCGTGGCTGGTTGCAGTAAGGGCAAAACGGCGCGCGGTTCAAGCGCCGCGAGCGCGGGAGTTGGTCGGCGCACAGATTGATAAACGCACCGGTGAGCAGACCGAGTAGGGCGTACAAGACGATCATCGGCAGACCTCACACTACTCCGCTCGCGCCGGTCTCCCGACCGGGCTCGTTGCGCAGTTCGGCCAGTTGGCGTCCTGCTGCTTGCCGCCAATATGGATCCTTACCTTCGGCCAGGTATTGTTCCAGATCGGCGATGGCTTTGTCGGGCTGCCCGTGGAGCTTGTAGGCCAGGCCACGGTTAAAAAAAGCCTCGGCCCGGGTTGGGTCGAGCTCCATGACTCGTGTCAGATCCTGAATGGCCCGGTAGTGATTGCCGATCTCGCGCCAGTAGAGCACGCCGCGGCAGTAATAGGGCTCGGCGTAGCTCGGATCCAGGACGGTTGCTCGGGTGTAATCCTCTATCGCCGCCCAGTACTCCTGTAGGTCGCCATAACTGTTGCCGAAATGCCGGTGGGTATCGCCCTGCATGCGGTAGACCCTGGCTCGGAACCAATTCCAGGCATTCTTGGCGGTATGCTTGAGGCTCAAGGGTCACTACCCGATCTATCTGTGTCTATAACGCTTGACCCGCAGGCCGCGCCAGCCACAGTCTGGATCCTCGCATTGGTAACGGCGCACCGGCACGTAGAGATTGAGCAACCGGTCGCGCCAACGTCGGTGAACGCGATGCACTTCGCCTCCGCAGCGAGGGCACTTGAGGTTTGTGAAGCGGGGCGAGGCCATCAGCCTCCATCGGGTTCGCCACATTACCAAGGAGAAGGCCGCGGTGAGCAGGACATAGGCCGCCAAGTCGGAAAGGGTGGTGTGCTGCACCCGGTTGACGACCGCGCGGGCCAGGCTGGTAACAAGGCCCCACAACCCGTGACCCAGGCCCAGCAGCCAGGCCCGCAATGTCTCGCGGATGTTCATCCGCTCGGCCAGCAAAAAGACGGCCAGTGCTATAGAAATGCCTACCAGGATCTCGACCCACCAATCCTGCCAGATAAGCCGGACGGCGGCGCGAAACCGGTTCGCCCTCCGCCGTCTTGACTTTTTGGGGCGAGTATCGTCTGGGATAGACGTAGGCGGGTCCATGGGCCTACATATTCTTCCCTTTTTTCAGGACTGTGTCACAGGATCACAGATCTATCGGCTGGCCCAGGAAGGCCAGGAATAGCTTTACCGCATTCTGCACGTCGTCCAGGTCTACCATTTCCGATGGAGTGTGCACATAACGGCAGGCGATCGACACGCAACTGGCCGGCACGCCGGAACGGCTGAGCTGGATGGCCATGGCATCGGTGGTGCCTCTCGGCAAGACCTCCATTTGATATGGGATGCCGTTCGACTCGGCGGCGCTGATGAGCAGGTTGTTGATCCCCGGATGGGACAGCATCCCGCCGTCCATGACTTTGATGCACGGACCGGCTCCCAGCTTCATTGCCACCTTGTGAGCTTCGGGCGTGTCGCCGGAACCGGTGACATCTACGGCGATCCCTACCTGGGGATCGAGGCTGTACGAGCTGGTGCGCGCTCCCCGCAGGCCGACCTCTTCTTGCACCGTGAAGACAAAGTAAACGTCGTGAGGTGAGCCTTTGAGCTTGCGCAGCACCTCCAGCAGCACAGCGCAGCCGATCCGGTCGTCCATCGCCTTGGCCACCAATCGACGGCCAAGGTCGGCAAAGGGCCGCACGAAACTGACGGCTTGCCCGATGCGTCCCTGCGCCTCCTCACGGCTGGTGGCCCCAACGTCGATGTATAGCTTGGCCAGCTCCGGGTCCTTTTTCATCTCGTCCCCTTTTTCCGGCGAGATGACGCCCGTTGCGCCGTCGGCGAACTGCACCCGGCTGCCGACTAGGGTCATCACGTTCACCCCACCGAGCGGCTGTGCACGTAGGAACCCCTTTTCATCGACATAACTGACGATCAGGCCGATCTCGTCCATGTGGGCCGACAGCATTACCCGTTTGCCTTTGCCCGTGCCTTTTTTCAGCGCGATCAGATTGCCGAGAGTGTCCACGCGTACTTCGTCGGCCAGAGATCCCACCTCGGCGCGGATAATCTCCCGGATCTGTTCTTCATTCCCCGAAGGGCCGTAAGCTTCCGTCAGTTTCTTGATCAGCTTTTTCACTCTATTCTCCTCAGGGCTGCCTTCATGAGGGCGACCGTATTGTCGAAATCGTTCAGGCTGAGTATGCTCACCGGGTTGTGGATGTAGCGGCATGGCACCGCCACGGTTACAGATGGCACCCCGGTCCTGGATAGGTGGATCGCCCCGGCGTCGGTGCCGCCGACCCCAGGCTGCTTGAACTGATAGGGAATGCCGTTGGCTTCCGCCGCGTCGATCAGCAGGCGCACCAGCCGCTTGTCGGCGATGAATGAATGGTCCATGATCGTGATTGCCGGCCCCTTGCCCAGTTCTGAAGTCGGGCTCACATCCTGCTTCTTGGGCAGGTCGTTGCACACTGTGCCCTCCAGGGCAAAGGCCAGGTCCGGCGCGATCCGGTACGCAGCCACCCGCGCCCCGCGCAGCCCCACCTCCTCTTGGGCGCTGAACGACAGGTACAGGTCCACCGCGTACTGGTTGCCGGCCAAGGCCGCCGCGACAGCACAGCCAGCGCGGTCGTCGAACGCCTTGCCCTTTGCTGTGCGCAGGCCATCTTCACTCAGGATCTCAAAGCGGGTATCGGGGGTGGCATAGTCGCCCAGCTTGACCAACCCTCTGGCCTCCTCCTCGCTGCTGGCGCCGATGTCGATGGCCAACTTTTCCATCTTGATCACCCGCTCAAGCTCATCCTTTTCGGCCAGGTGGATCGGCGGGGCCATTATCACACCTCGGATCCGCTTTTCGCCGACAATAACCCGCTTGGCCAAAAGCAGCCGCTGGTCCAGCCCGCCCAAAGCCCGAAAGCTCAGCATGCCATTCTTTTGGATGCCGATGACCATCAGCCCCACCTCGTCGGTGTGGGCGTCGATCATCACCTTGAGCCTCGGTTCGGGACCGGTGCCCCGCTTGAACGCAATCAGATTGCCCAGAGCGTCGGTGGACAGCTCGTCCACCTGGCCGCGCAGGTGACGGGCCAGTACCCGGCGGACCTCATCTTCACAACCAGATGGGCCAAAGGCGTTTGACAACTCTTCTAGCAGCAAATCGCTCTCCTTCAGCTACTACTCGGCCTGCCTGCCCGCAGGTTAGAAAACTGGTTGGGGCGGCAAGCCTCACTCGATCTTTCCAGTTCCCGCGTATAACCACACCCCGGCCTGCCGGGAGGCGAGTAGTTGCTTTTCCTATTCGTCCAGCCCCAGGTCCCAGGCCAGCTTGACCAGCGAGTTCTCGTCCAGCCGGCTGATAAACGCCGCCACTAGGCGGCCGGTCCGTTCGATGTCCTTGATCGCCGCCGTCTCAACCGGCGTGTGCATACTCCGTACCGGAATCGAGATCAGCGCTGCGGGGATGCCTTCGCGCGATATCTGGATCGCATAGGCGTCGGTGCCTCCCGGCCGAGGGCTTGGCTCCATCTGCCACGCCAGCTCCAATGACTTGGCTGCCTCCACCAGGCTGTCCGACAGCTTGGGGTGAAAGTTCGGGCCATAGCCGATGGTCGGCCCCTTGCCCAGTTCGAAAGTGACTTCGTCGGGCACACCGGGTTGGCGGGCAAAGGTCACGTCGAGGGCGATGCCGATCTGGGGCTTGATCCCGTACGTGCCGGTGATTGCGCCCTTTACCCCCACTTCCTCCTGCACGGTCGCCACGGCATACACATCCCAGGTGTGGTGCATTCGGCTGAGCTCCTCCAGGCACACTGCCACGGCCACGACCGATGCCCGGTTGTCCATCGCCTTGCTGGCGACCAGACCCCCTTGCAGCTCGACCAGATCGCACTTCATTGTGATCAGATCGCCCACTCGCACCAACCGGTTCACCTCTTCAGGCGGTAGTCCGACGTCGATGAGCAGCTTGTCGGCCGGGATCGGCTTGTTCCGTTCGGCTTGGGGCAGCACATGAGGTGGTGCCGTGCCGATGATCCCGGTCAGTTCCCGGCGACCATGCACCACCACCTCCTGGCCGGGTAGCACCCTATCGTCGTACCCCCCCACCTGGGAAAAGTGGATAAAACCGTCTTCCACCTCCCGCACGATCAGGCCGATCTCGTCCATGTGCGCGGCCAACATCACTGCCGGGCGCGGATCGGGGCCAGTTCCCCGCTTCACGGCGACCACGTTGCCCAAGGTATCAACGTAAGTCTGGTCGGCAAAGGGGCCAAAGAGTTCTTGCACGATGGCGCACACTTGGTCTTCGTAACCCGATACGCCATGTGCCTCGGTGAGACGCTTTAATAGAGGGACAATCTCCACGAGCCCACTTTCTCCAAGTCGAGAGTAATTTGAGGCGTGCTTATTATAGTTGACAACAGATTCCTTGTCAAATGCGTTTGTATGCTTTTCTACAGCCGATTTCTCACCCTGGCGCGGTCGTTGGCGCCAGCGGCAGCGTTGGAGTTATAACCGGGGTGAGCATCAGATCCCCCTCCAGTGGCTCCGGACTGGTCCACGGAACGGGAACACTCTCCCAAACCTGGCGCAGCGCCAGGCTGGCAAACCCCAGGCAGTAAAGCAGTGAACCGGCTAGCAGCACAACCAGGATCACGACCAGTATGAGCTGTTGTTGTTCTGTCAGCGCCAGCCTGGGACGGCGTCGTTTCCTCACCTGAGCCTCAAATCCTCGGCCTAATAGCTACCGGCGGCCCAACCACCGGCAAAGATGATCGTTGCCGTCGGCGATACTGTGGGCGTGATGGTTGCGGTGGCGGTGGGAGTCTCGGTTGGAGTTGATGTCGGCGAGGGCGTCGGCGTCAGCGTATCGGTCGCCGTTGCAGTGGCGGTTGGAGTCAAGGTTGGCGTGGCGGTTGGCGTCAACGTTGATGTGTTGGTTGGCGTCAGGGTTGGCGTAGCAGTGGCGGTGGGAGTAGCGCTCGGAGTCCAGGTCCCGGTGGGGGTCAAGGTCGCCGTGCTTGTAGAGGTCGGGGTGCCGGTCGCAGTGGCAGTCCGTGAGGGCGTGAAGGAGGCGGTCGGCGTGGGCGTGGTCGTGTCGGTGGGCGTGTTGGTAAAAGTGGCGCTGGCGCCGGGCCTGGGTGTGTCGGTGACCGTCGGGAGTGCTGCCGTAGAGGTTGACGAGGGAGTGATTGTCCACGGTAGCGTCGAGGTGGCGACAGGCGTCCGCGTCCAGGAGGGCGCAGGCGTCGTTTGGGCCGGCGCCAAGACCAGCAGCAGTATCCCGGTGCAGTAGCACGGCAGCGTGAGCAGGATTGCGCCGATCAGCAGGGCATAGATCCTTTGCCGGTAGAGTGGCAGGGTGCGGAACTGGTCGGCGATTCGCCCGAACAAAGCACTTTCCCTTACAGCATCTGAATCGTGGTCACGATGGCCCGGCGAGTGGCTTTGAGATATTCCAAATACAGCAGCGGGTCCCAGGCTGGGGCGTTCAGATCGATGAAAGGCTCGCCAGCGCGTTGCAGCCACCAATCTGCCGAAGGCGCGCTCCGGTTGATCTGATCGATCTCGCCGTCGATCTCCTTCAGCCGGGACAGCAAAAAGAACCTGACCTTATCCAGGGGCATTCGGTCCAGGGTCGCCGGCATCTCCTGGAGCCATGGGAGCGCATTCGATTTATCTGTCGTTTGAGCCATGAGCTGTTCCTTGAGGCCTGTTGTCGTCAGCGCCGGGTTCCCCAGCTTTGCCCGATCATCATAGCACCGATTCTGTGCCTTGTCAAGCAACTATGACCTATCTACTACCCACATCTCTCCAGCTGCGAGGAAATGTGGTACACTGATTCCAACCGAATCCGGGTTGGAGGGGTGTATTTGACGGGCGCCGGGTTTTCCGTTATAATCGGGCGGCCACTTTAGCTGGCAACTCTACAGCAGAGGTCGATTAGTGAACCAGGAAAAATCGTCCCGCTCCGGATCGGGAGCGAGTGGGCCACAGAACAAGAATACTACAAGGGTGTTGGTCATATTGGCGGCGCTCACGGCGTGTGCTGCCGTCGTCGTCGCCGGTTTGCTGGTATATGCCGTTCTCTCTGACCGCCAGGAGAGCGCCACCACGGCGCCAGCGGCAGCGGTGGCGGTGTTCACTCCCATCGTCTCCATACCTACCCTGACCGATGCGCCGACGATCGAAGTGACGCCAACTGTGACGCTTGCCGTCGATTTGCCGACCTGGACGCCAGAGCTGACTCCCACCCAGCCGATTACGATGCTGCTGCCGGCAGCCACCGACGTCTCAACGGCGGCGCCCGTCGCAACTACGGCTGTGCCGCCCAGCGCCACGCCTGCGCCGCCGACCGCTACTGCCGTGAGGCGACCGACGATAAAGTCGCCCGACTATGGGATGCAGGCCTTTTTGTGGTGGCGGGCGGAGGTGGCCCAGCGCGACCTGGAGATGATCCGCGATGCCGGCTTTCGCTGGGTCAAGCAGGACTTTTCCTGGCGCGAGATCGAAGGGTTGGGCAAGGGCCGGTTCGACTGGTCGATCACCGACCGGATCGTCGAACAGGCAAACAAGCTGAACCTGCGGCTGATCGTCCGTTTGGACAGCGAGCCGACGTGGGCCAGCGGCCAGTTCTATCCCAACGACAACAACGTGATCATGAGCCCGCCCAGGAACTACCAGGATTTTGCCGACTTTGCCTACGCAGTGGCCAGCCGCTACAAGGGCAGGATCGCGGCCTACCAGATCTGGAATGAGCCAAACCTGGCCCGGGAGTGGGGTGGCCAGGCGCCCAGCCCGGTCGATTACACCCGCTTGCTCAAGACCGGTTTTGAGGCGATCAAGCGCGGCGACGAAGCGGCCTATATCATCACCGCCGGCATGGCGCCCACCACCCGCAACGACAAGGTGGCGATGCCTGACACTGCCTTTATCAAGCAAATGTACGCCGCCGGGGCCAGCCCCTATTTTGGGTTCTTGGGGGCGCATGGCGCCGGTTTCAAGGCGCCGCCCGAGATGGACCCGGCCGAGGTGTCTACCAACCCCGATTACTATAACAAAGGCGATGTGAATTGCCCGGGGCCGGCGTGCCGCATCTACTGCTTCCGGCATGTGGAAGATCTGCGGCAGATCATGGTCGACAACGGCGACCAAAAAAAGAAGGTGGTGGTGCTGGAGTTTGGCTGGACGATCGATACCCGGCCCGATTCGCCCTATGCCTGGCACGCCGTCACCGAGGGGCAGCAGGCTGATTATTTTGTGCGGGCTTATCAGTACGCCAAGGCAAACTGGCAGCCGTGGATCGGGGTCATGAGCCTGATCTATATGCCCGACAACGACTGGACGGAGAACGACGAGCAGTATTGGTGGTCGATCGCCGCGCCCAACTATCCCCAGTTCTACCCGCGCGAGGCATACCACGCCCTGAAGGCGATGGACAAGTAGGGACATGACCAAGACCGATGCTGCCAGGTCCGATGTGCCACTTCTGCCCAGATGGGCAGAAGTGGTGCTTTTGCTCCTTATCCTGGCCGCCGCAGCCTATCTGCGGTTGGCCTACATCGGCCAGCAGCCAGCCGGTCCTCACCATGACGAGGCAGCCAACGCCTATGACGTCCTGGATGTCCTGTCCGGCCGATTGATGGTCTTCTCACCCCGCCCGTATGGGCGGGAGATGCTGGGTATGTACCTGATCACGCCATTGCTTGCGCTGCTGGGGCCGACGCGCCTGGCCCTCCGTCTGCCCGTAGCCCTGGCCGGCATTCTGACGATATTCGCAACCTACCTGCTGGCCCGCGAGCTGTTCAGACAGGAGGGCAGGCGGCTGGCACAGTTGGCGGGCCTCCTGGCAGCCCTTTTCTTGACCTTGTCCTTCTGGCTTCTGGCGCTAAACCGGATCGGCTTCCGGGCAAACTATGTGCCGCTGACCGAGACGCTCTGTTTTCTGTTTCTGTTCCGCACCCTGCGCACCGACCGCCTATCGGATTATGTGCTCAGCGGTTTTTTCCTGGGCTTGAGCTTTCACACTTATATCTCGGCCCGCTTTATTCCGGTGGTGTTGCTCGTCTTTTTCTGCGCCCTGCTTGTGAGGCGTGACCCGCTGACTGGGGCAAGGGGTTGGGTTCTGCTTGCTTCCCGTTGGCGGCGTTGGCTTCTATTGGCGGCCGTGGCCCTGCTGGTCGCTGGGCCGCTGCTGGTCCATTTCCTGGCCCATCCCGATGACTTTTTGCAGCGGGCTCGCGGCGTGTCGATCTTTAGCTCCTCCCTTCATCAGGGCGATCCGCTGGGCCTTTGGCTGCGCAGCCTGGCGGGCAACCTGGGCCTTTTTGGCTTGACCGGCGATACACTCTGGCTCTACAATCTCCCCGGCCGGCCGGGCATGGATCCGGTCCAGGCCGTGCTGTTTTGGTTGGGTGTCGGCCTGTGCTTGATACGCCTGAGGCAGCCGCGTTACATTTTCCTGGCCGTGTGGTGGCCGATTATGCTTCTACCCAGCATCCTGGCTCCTGATCCAATCCCCCACTATTTACGGGCCAACGGCGTGCTGCCGGCGGCGGCGATCATTGCCGCTCGGCCCCTGGCCGGCTGGCTGTCGTCCCTGTCCTTGCCGGTGACCCGCCTTCGCCTGAAGACGGCCGCCCCGCTGGTGTTGTTGGTTGCCCTGCCGGTCTATGCTGTCTGGGCCGGCTATGACCTGTGGCATACCTATTTCCGGGTTTGGCTTTCCCGCGACGAGGTCTATTATGCCTATTACGGCTACCTGGCCGACCTGGCAGAGCAGATAAATAACGACCCGGACCCCGATTCGGTCTATCTTTTCCCGGTCAACTATGACCGGCGCGACGACAACTTTAGTGCCTACACCCTGGAGCTGCTGCACCGCGGGCCAACGCCGTTTCGCTACATTTTTGCCGACGACGCAACCGTGGCCCGCGATCTGACCGATATCTGCGCCGGAAAGCGGCGTGTCAAGTTGGTCGTCTGGACCCACGGCGAGCACATCGACGCCGACCCGCGCCAGGTCCTACCCCTCTTTCTGGAGCGATTCGGCCGGAGATTGGAGGAGCGCGCCCTGCGCGGTTATAGGATAGTCACCTACGAGCTGCCTTCGACGGCGGTAGATTTCAGCCTTCCGCTCGATTTCACGGACGTCTCAGTCGATTATGGGCCGCTCTGGCTGGCCACCGCGGCATACAGCCCTACCGCCCCATCGGGTGAGCCGGCCTGGGTGGTTCTGCGCTGGCAGGCAGTCCAACCGATGGCGGTAAACTACCGGGTGTCGTTGCGCCTGTTCGATGCGGCAGGCCACCTGATCGGCCAAGTCGACGGCGATCTGATGGACAATGACCATCGCTTTAGCTCGCAGTGGTTGCCGGGCCAGGATGCGACGACCTATCACTTGCTGCCCAGCCTACCGGGGACCCTGCCAGGTGCGGCCCGGCTGGCCCTTGTCGTGTATGATCCCGATTCCTTGCAGGCTGTCATTCCGCCGGGCTCGTCCGATGACCAGTTGGCCCTTGGCTCGGTGGAGATCACCCGGCCGGAGCAGCCGGCTGTCGTGCAGGCTGAGACGCCGCTGCCCAAGACACGGCTGGCCCGTGGCATGGAGCTGATCGGGTACAGCCAGGATCGCGAGTCGCTCGTTTCCGGCGAGGCGCTGCACCTGGCGCTATACTGGCACGTCCGCCGCGACATCGCCCGCGACTATCGGGTGGTGATCCGTCTGGTCGACGGCGCCGGCAGCGCCGCCGCCGAGTGGGCTCAGGCTCCGGCCTACCCGACTGTTCAGTGGCAGGCTGGCGACCTGTGGCGTGACCGGCGCGATCTGCCGCTGCCGCCCGGGGTATCGCCCGGCCAATACCACCTCGTGGTCGAGATTGAAGGGAGCGACCTGGACGGCAACCCTACAGCAACCCTGGGCCAGGTGGCGGTTGGTGCCTCTCCGTGATCTGGACAAGCCAGGCTATTTGCGAAAAAAATAGAGCCCCGGCTGCCGACAGGCAGCCGGGGCTGCTGTTATTCTTTTTCAGCCGGTGGTACAACTACCTGGATCACCTTTGCCAGGAACCGGGTTTGGCTGCCCTGTTCGAAACGGCCGGTGGCCAGGATCCGGTCGCCGGTTTTGATGGCGGCCAACGATGGCTCTTCGATCCCCCTGATGCGGTAGCGGGTTTCGTCGTCGGTGACGACAGTCACCGTACCGCGCTGTCCAACCTGGATGGTCAGCGTCCCGGCGTCCAGATCGACAGCCGTCACTTTGCCAGTCAGGCCGCGCCCGGGCAACTGCCCCACGCCAGGCACAAGCACTGCGCCAGCGATCCACTGGCCTATCTCGGTTGGTTGACCCAAGGCGATGACGGCATCGCCGGGGCGAACGTCACGCGGTGCATTGGGCCGGTCGGGTGAGAAAAAGCGGGTACGGGGCAGCACGGTGATGGCCCGCTCCCGTTGCCCTGTGTTCACGACGATCGTCTGCCGGGTGGCGACGACTACCTGGCCCCGGATCAGGTATTTGGGCAGGTCCTCGTCCTCGGCGATGACGATGATCTGAGCCACCAGCGCCTTTTCTCCATTTTCACGGGTCACCGGCCGGCCAAAGGCCAGGACCGGGTCGCCTACCGCCAGCTCGAGCGTGCGCGTCGGCGGCTCGCCGGGCACCCACTGGACGGTGGTTTCGGTGAAGATCAGGGTGACGCTCAGCCCGTCTCCCGTGTTGATCAAAGCCTCATCCTCTTCCACGGCGACCACTGTGCCATGGACGATGTTGTCAGGCAGCCGGCCCGGTTTGCCGGCCGCCGCCGCCTGGTCCTCGACTACGCTTTGTGCTTGCGGGTTCGGCGCCTGCGCCAGCGCCTTTGGCCCGGCAGCCCAAACCACCCCTCCAGCTACCAGTGCCAGCACGGCGATGACTAACCCAATGATCAATGTGCGGTTCATGATGTCCTCCCTTGGCCTTGCAGGCCAGCTTAAGCTTGATTCGGGCTTATTATCGCCTGCCGGTGTTGCCTTGGTTTCACCGGATTGTAAACGGAGTGTAAAAAAGAGGGGCGGACCAGTGGTCCACCCCTCTTTTCCTTTTTTGCACTCAGGGCACCGTCACCTTTTGGAACGTCAGGAAAAAGTTGGTGTGAATGTTGAACTTGGGCTGATCGGGCGTGCCCATGCCCATGCCAACCACGGTATCGCTGGGCAGGCCGGGTATGGTGACCGAGTAGGAGCCCAAGGAGTTGTACATCGGAAAGTTCCCGCCATAGACCGGCGGCGGTTTGTCTTCGATGAATATCGTCAGGCTGCCGCTGGCCCAGCGAACTTCCACCGGCTGGCCGACGATCCGCTGGCCTGCCTGGTCTTTCACTTCGATGTAGATGGTGTGATCGTTGCCCGATTCGCTGCCGTCCTGCCAGCGAAGCTCGACCAACCGCCAGTACTGCTGCCCCGGCTTTAGGTTCTGCGGTTCAGCGATCGTCACGTTCAGTGCTGCGATCCTGGGATCGACCTGGCGCGGCGGCAGCTTTTTCAACCCGGCAGCTAGGTCCGGCCCAGCGGCTGCTGCTGCCGGCGCCGCCGTGGGTGAGACTCTGGTCGGCTTGGGTTTTGGCGTGTCGGTCGGCGGCGGCAGCGGTGTGTCGGTTGGCAACGGGGTATCGGTGGGCGGCAGCGGCGTGTCAGTCGGCGGCAGCGGCGTGTCGGTTGGCAGCGGCGTATGGGTGGGCGGCACCGGCGTCGGCGTAGCCGTCGGCGGGATCGACGTCGCCGTCGGCAGCGGGGTCGCCGTCGGCAGTGGGGTTTCCGTCTGGACAAATGCTAACGCGCCTTCCAGCCCTATGACATCTTCGGCCGCCAGGGTAGAGATCACCAGGATAGGCATGGCGACGAGGATCAGCCAGGCTAGCAGCAGGGTGGCGATCACGAGCCGGACCTTGGCCCACGGGCTTAGGGCTCCAAACCAGGCGGCAAACCGGTTCAGTATGCTGCCCCCTCCGGCCCTCGGCCTGCGGAGCGTGGTTTGTGCAGCCCGCCTGGCTGTTGGCTGGGGCGCCTGGCGCCGCTCGGCCGGACGCGGCTGAACGGCCTGGGTCACACGAGCCGTCTCGGCCGGGCGACGGGACGGCAGGGTCGCCGTTGTTGTCGCCGCAGCAGGCTGTTTCAAGAAACGCTCGTCGGTGCTGCGCAGCCGCTCGCTTAACAGCCGGCTGAGGGCAAGAACCAGGCTCGGGTAGGTGATTGCTACTTCGTCAAAGCTAGCGCGTGACATCAGCCACAGGTCCACATCGGTCAGCGCCGTCACCGTCGCCGAGCGGGGGTTGCCGGTGAGCAATGCCATCTCGCCAAAGAGGTCACCTACGCCCAGCTCAGCCAGGACAGTGGTCACCATTCCGTGGCTGCGCACTACCTGTACCTGGCCCGACTCGATAAAGTACATCTCGTCGCCGGGCTCGCCTTCTTTGAGGATCACCTCTCCCTGGCGATAGCGCACCGGCTTCATCTTGCGGCTGATCTCTTCTAGTTGGCTGGACGATAGGCCGGTCAGCAGGCCCAGGCCGCGCAGGTGGTTTTCGGTGAAACGGCGATCCATATCTGCCAGGCGCTGGCTGAGCGCTTTGCTCAGAGTCAGGCTGATGGCCGGATGCCGGTTGACCAAGTCCTCGAAATCAGAGCGATAGAGAACCCAAAGGTTGGTGTGGGCAGCAGCTCGGGCCGCCGTGGAGCGCGGTTTGCCGGTGAGCAGCGCCATCTCGCCGAAAAAGTCGCTAGCACCCAGTCGGGCCAATACGGCGCTGCCTTGTCGGCTATCCGAGGCGATCTCAACCTCGCCGGTGTCGATCAGATATAGCGCGTCGCCGGGTGTTCCCTCGGCAAAGATCAACTCGCCTGCCGGGATGTGCCGCAGCAGCAGGCGTTGCGCTACCGCCAGCAAGCTATCCTCCACCAAGCCGGCGAACAGGGGCATGGTTGCCAACCGGTCCGCAGCCCGCTGCAAGTCTTCGGTCAACAGTGGCTCGTGAAGGATATTGCTGAGGGATAAGCGCAAGGCGGGATATTTTTCGGCCAACGTATTGAACTCGACAGCAGGCAACGCCCACACGATGACGTCGCTCGCCGCCTGAGCCGAATGACCATGTGGTTTGCCGGTCAGCAACGCCATCTCGCCAAAGGTCTCTCCGGCTTCGAGTTCTGAAAAGTCTCCACCTTCTTCGGAGCTAAGCAGATGCACTTGACCTGTTTCGACGATAAACAGCGCCTGAGACGCCTGTCCCTGCTCGACGATGAACTCACCCTGCTGCTTCTCAACCGGCGTCAGCCGCCGGGCGACCGCCTTGAGCACGTCGTCGCCGAGCTTAGCCATGAAGGGCAGGGGTTTCAGGCGGGACTGTATCAGGTACTGGTCAAAGGCAGCGAGGCGGGCGCCAAAAGCCTGCGACAGCCTGAGGCCGATCGTCGGCCTTTCGGCGATCAGTTCGTTCAGGTCTTGTCGGGCTAGGACCCACAGTTCCGTGTCGCTGACGATTGTCGCTCCCAGGGAGCGATTGCGTCCCAGGAAGAGATCGGTTTCGCCGACCAGACTTCCGGGTCCCTGGGTAGCCAGGACCGTCACGCTGTCGGCCATTAACCGAACCCAACCTGATTTGATCAGGTACAGGGCAATGCTCTCGTCGTCTTGACGGAACAGTATCTCACCGCTTCGTCGATGTTCCAAGTGCATCCGTTGGGAGACGGCATCCTGCTCTTCTTCGGCCAAGGCCGAGAAGAAAGGAGCGTCTCCTACGTAACGCGATTTCACGTTGTTTTTGCACCTCCTCGCGGGCGCCTGGTATTATACCAGACATCCAAAGGCTGTCAAATATATCAGGGCGCTTGTTGAAACACCACTTGCCAGTCCAAACTCACGCTGCCGGGCGGGCAGACGCCCGCAGCCAGCTCGGCGCTCAGGCCACGGGCCACATCGCTCTTGGCGTCGGCTACCGACACTTCATATTCGACCCCACGAGCCATTTGTAGGTCGGCATAGCCTGGCCCTAATTCTGGCCGCAGGCCGGTGTAGAATCGGTCCTGGCCTGTAGCCCAAGAGGCGGCGACCTTGACGCCCGGCATGCCATTGCCTTTGGCGTCTCGCACGCGTACGACGATCTTGCCGATCTGCCTGGCCGGGGCGCACGTGGCTGTCCGTTCGACCAGGCGGAAGGTCAGCCCAGGTGTGGCAGTGACTATCAAGGTCGGGGGCGTGGGAGAGGGTTCAACGGCCACAGGCGTGCTGGTTTTTGGCGTCGAGCCGAACACCAGTAAAACGCCGCCGGTAGCGCCCAAATCCCGGGCCAACTTGGCCAGGTTGTGTACCTCCTCGGTCCGGCCGCCGCTGTCCAGGTACTGCTCAATCGAGCTGGTCAATGTCGAGCCGTCCGGTTCGATGCCCAGATCCGACAGCCGTAGCTTGGCTCGCTGGAGATCGCCCTCCGTTGCGTACAGATCGCCGATAAGCGCCAGGTAGACCTGCTTTTGTTCGGGCCCTAGTGAATCTGGCGCGGCATTATAGTAGGCGACCGGGGCCAAACCCCAGGCGTAAACCAGGCCGGCCGCCAGGCCGGCCGCCAAGGTCAATGCGAACACAAGAGCCCGCCTTTGCCGCTTCATGGGCGGTTATGGAATGCTTTCCGGCTGTGGCTTGGGCGCCGTTGCGCCGAGATAAGGAGCCATCTGCTCTGTGTCCACACCCAGGGCATGGGCCAGCTCCACAAGGCTGCGGATGTCGGTCTCGTTCCGGCCTTCGGCAATAAACCGGTCGGCGAGCTCGGCCACCCACTGGGGCGCGTTGGGCGCTTCCAGCCACGCCAGTCGGCCCTCGGCCTTTTCCAGGTCACGATCGGCGGTGTAGGCCGCGGCTGTCAGCACGATATAGTCTTCCTTGTTGGCTGTGCTGAGATTGGCGAGGGTGGTGTTTGTGTAGCTGACTGGCCACACGACCCAACCAAGGGTCAGGCCCAACCCGATGCCTGCTGTTAGACCTACCAAGATCAGCACGGCCAAGATCGGCCATGTCCGCTTTTGTTCTGGCTCGGTCACTTTTGGAGTTTCCCCCAGGTGCCGGAGGTGGGAGTCGAACCCACAAGAGGTCTCCCTCACGCGAGTTTGAGTCGCGCGCGTCTGCCTGTTCCGCCACTCCGGCCAACGAATAGCCATAGTATATGCCAAAAGAGTCTGGTCGTCAAATTGGACGCAGGCGCAACAACGACAGCGACGAGGGGTAGGATCGGACCACAAGGCGCTGAAGGGGATGAGGGCATTGAGGAGGCCCCTCAGCGCCATAGGAGCGCGTGGATGGCGGCCTGCTTGAGCTGGCCCGATTATCCGCTTCCGGTACCGGCAGCGGGAGGCTTGCCCGGTGCCCCGGCGGCGCTGCCGAGCACTGCGTCTGGCAGTTCTATCTCGACGCGGCGGATGGGGCGGATGAAGGCGGCGAGGAGGGGGGCAAGGGCTACGACGAGTCCGGTAAGGACGATAATCAGGCCAAAGCCCCGGCCAGGGCCGACCCCCAGGACACGTCCGGCGGTGGCGGCGAGCGCGCCTCCTTCGGCCATGAGCGGCTCAGCAACGCGATCAGCCAGCGGTCCGGCAAGCAGGTAGGCCAGGGGGGTGATGGCGCTGCCGATCATCATCCGGGCGGCAAAGACACGGCCCTGCACGTCGGGAGCGACCTTCGCCAGCCAGATGGCCTGGCTGGCGGCGTTGGCGATAGGCACGAGGGCGAAGAAGAAAAGATTGCCGGTGCCCATGAGCAGGGCGTTGGGCCGCAGGCCGACGGCGCCCATGCCCAGGCCCGAAAGGGAAATAGCGCCGAGCAAGGTGAATATCTTGCGCTGGGTGCCACCCCAGGCGCTAATGACCAGGCTGCCGGCGAGCATGGCCAGCCCGCTGATGGAGAGAAGGCTGCCGAGCACCTGGGCGCCAAAACGCGACAGGACCAGGGGTGTGAAAAGGGCGCTGTAAAGGCCAAGCGCGAAATTGACGACGGCAAACAGGATCAGCATGCCCAATAGTCCCCTGCGGGCGCTTAGATAGCCCCAGCCAAAGGCCGCTTGGCGCAGCAGCGAGCCGCCGCCGGTGGCACCGGGTTGTGGGATAAGACGGGGGATGCGAACGACCAGCAACGTGGACACGGCAAAGAGGAAGGTGGCGAAATCGACCAAGAACACGCCTTGGATGTCGATCGCGGCGATCAAAAAGCCGGCGGCCAGGGGCGCCACGATGGTAGAGACCGCATCGGCGAGCTGCATCAGCCCGCCGATACGTCCGAATTGTTTCTTGGGCACGAGTAGCGAGGGGACGGCCATGTAGGCGGGCCGCTGAAAGGCGCCCAGGGCCGAGGCGAGGGCATTGCCGGCGTACACGTGCCAGACTTCTAGGCGCCCGGCGGTCAGCAGTGCCCAAAAGGTGAGTGTGACCAGGGCCGCGCCAGTGTCGCTCAGGATCAGCACCCGCCGCCGGTCCCAACGATCGACCAGGGCGCCGGCGAACGGCAGTAGCAGCAGATTGGGCAGGCTGGCGGCCACCAACGACAGCGCGAGTTGTGTGGCCGCTCCGGTGCGGTTATAGATATAGACGCCCAGGGCAAAGCTGGTGAGGCCGGAGCCGATCAGCGAGATGAGCTGGCCAAACCAGATGATCAGAAAGGTGCGGGCGCCGGAACGCCCGCGCGACTGTGACGCCATGGGACGGTCCTCCTGGTCCTTCAGGAGGCTATTATACTTGAGAGGGTGGAGGATTGGCTAGTTGGGGACTGGGGATTGCAGTGGAAATGCTTCGGTGCTCTCGCAGACCTGGTCCTTGCTTGCGGGCAGCCCGGTTTTGGTGTACAATAACCCCACTTGATTTGGGGAGCGGCGGAGTGTGGGTGTGATGGACGAAACGGCGCTCGTTGCGGCTGCCGGCAAGGGCGACGTCCGCGCTTTCAACCAACTGGTGATACGCTACCAGAGTATGGCCTATAATCTGGCCTATCGTATCCTGGGCGACGAGGATGCAGCATCGGACGCTACTCAGGATGCCTTTGTGTCAGCTTTCAAGGCCATGCCCAGGTTTCGCGGTGGTTCGTTCAAGGCCTGGGTGCTGCGCATTGTGACCAACGCCTGCTACGATCAGCTTCGCGCCCGGCGCCGGCGCCCGACCAGCTCCCTGGACGATCTGGAAGGTGACGCGGATCATTCGCCCTATCTGCTCGATCCGGCCGAGCGGCCGGACGAGGCAGTAGCGCGCCGCGAATTGGACTGTGTGATCCAGGCGGGTATCCTGACCCTGCCTGCCGACCAACGGAGCGTCCTGGTTTTGTCGGATCTACAGGGCATGGACTATCAGGAGATCGCCCAGGTCACCGGGCTGGCCCTCGGCACAGTCAAGTCGCGCCTGAGCCGAGGCCGGGCCAAGCTGCGGGATTATTTGCTGGACTACCGGGAACTTTTGCCTGCCCAGTACCGTCTTAGGAGTGACCGGTAACAGCGGACGCGTCGTCTGCTGGGAGTCAAAACGGATGAAATGGCTGCAAAGAGATAAGAATCGAGCTGAACATAAATACGCCGAGGAGAGGCTTTCGGCTTACCTCGACCGCGAGCTGATGCCAGAGGAACAGGCGGCCGTAGAACGACACCTGGCGGTCTGCGAGGATTGTCGCTGGAACTTGGAGACACTTCGCCAGACGGTCGAGTGGACTCGTGACTGCGCGCCTGTCCGTGTGCCGCGCGTCTTTACGCTCCCGGTCGAGACCGCCGCGCCACAACCGATCCGGGCGCGCCGGCCAGCCTGGGGTCTGCCCCTGTTGCAGGGCGCTACTGCATTGGTTGCACTGCTGTTCGTCGTCGTGGTAGCTGGTGACGTGTTCCTGGGAAGCACGGCGCCCCGAGCAGAGCCCCAGATGGTTGCCGTCCAGCCGACCGCAGTGATGGACCAGGCTGCGGCTGTTCAGGAGGTGCAGGTCACACAGCTTGCAGAGCTTGCCGTGGCTGCTCCGACCGAGTCTGCGGCAGGGATGCCGATGCCTGAACCTGCTGCGGCAAAGGCTGTGCCGCCTGATGTGACCGCAGTTCCGCCCTCGGCGCCCTCGGCGTTGACGGTGGCTGCACCCGCGCCTACAGCGGCTGCCAAGGCCAGTGGCATGGGTGCAGGAGAACCGCCGATGATTTCTGTAACTCTGGAGGCGATGGCGGTGGCCGTCGAGGCGCCGTCTGGTGTGCCCAAGGCGGAGGCAACGCCCACGGTCAATGTGACGCTGGCGTTTACTGCCGCGACGCCGTTGCTTACCCAGTCGTTGACGATGCAGGTCATGTCGACGGCGTGGACGACGGCCGAGCATGCGTCGATACGGGCGCTCGAGGCGACGGCGACGGTCGAGGCCGCTTTTCCGACGGCTACGGCTGCGCCCACACAGGATCTTCTGCCTTTACTTACCGTCGAGCCAGCGGTAGAGACGGCAGCACTAGAGCTGGCACCGGTCGAAACGACGGACGACGAGGCTGTGCGGGACGCGGCAACCGTGGCTGCGACTGAAGAGGTATACAACGCGGCTGTCCCGACCGAGGCGCCGGCTGCCCTGTTGTCGGGCGCTGAGCCGACTGCCATCGCAGCCGCCCCCGAGGTCCGTGAAGCGGAGCAGGGCGCCGTGTCTGGTGAGGAGCAGGGGGTAGTGGGGACGCTGCGCCAGACGGTGGTGCCCTGGTTCAGCCTGGCCGAGATCGTGCTGGGCGCCGCCTTTGTGCTGCTGGCGCTGGCGACTGCAGTGGTGATGCTGCGCTGGCAGCCGAGGTAATCATCTGTCAGAATGGCTTTTCCCCTCACCCTACCCTCTCCCCCACGAGAGAGGGAGGGGGCTATTTTGCTTTAAACGCTGGCAGGCGAGCTCGCAGGCGCTCGAGGGGGAGGGCGCGGAGTAGCAGGCCCATGTCCGGCTGGCGCAAGCCGCCGCTAAGCGCTAACACCGCTGCATAAACCCCTCCCCCCACCGGGATGAGTAGCGGCCAGGGGACGCCCCGCAGCAGCCATATGACCCCGGCCATGACCAGCGAGGCGAGCACCGGCTGCCACACGAGCGATACCCACGGTAGCGACCCCAGGTGCTTGCGTACCGCCCAATAGAATGGGATCAGCAGGGCCAGCTCTGAAAAGATGGTGACCGCCGCCGCACCCCTGTAGCTAAAGAGCGGAATAGCGATCAGGTTGGCCACGATGTTGAAGGTCACGCCGATTACAAAGGCCCTGGTCAGAAAACGCTGCTGGTCGATGGCGATCAACACATACTGGGTCACGCTGTTGACAAAGCTGAGGGGCAGGAACCAGATCATGATCTGCAAGGCGATGGCCGAATGGGGCAGGTATTCGCTGCCGCCCAGTACTAGCATCAGCCCCTGGGCGATAAAGGGCACCCCGGCGGCGATTGGCAAAGCCACCATCAGCAACAGCCGCAGGGAGAGGACGTAGGCGCGCATCAGCGAGTCGCGTCCCTGGGCAGCGTAGCGGCTCATAAGGGGGAATATGGCCATTGTAAAAAAGGAGGGGATGATGATCAGGGCGTTGATGTAGGCATAGGCCGCACCATAGTAGCCGACTACCTTGTCACCTTGCAGCGGCTGGAGCAGCAGCATGTCAACGCGGAAAAAGAGGGTTGCTAGCAGTAGATTGAGCATCAGCGGGAAGGAAGTTCCCAGCATCCACCGGCCTGCCTGGCGATCCCATTCAAAGTGGGGTCTGAAGCAGTGGCGGACCATCAGCCTGCCCAGGATGGCGGCGCTGACCAGGTTGGCGAGGATCGATACTCCCGCCAGGCCGACGTATCCCAAACCGGCTAGGAGCGCCAGCACTCCCAGGCTCACCCGCGTCAGCGCCGTCACGGTCGAGATGGCCGCCGGGTACTCCATCTTTTCGTAGGCGTTGAATACCGAGCTAAAGCCATCGGCCAGATTGCTAAAGATGAGGCTCAGGGCGAACAGAGCGATGGCAGCTACCACGGAGGGCGTCATGGCGCCGAACTGGAAGTAGATCCAGATGACGGCGGCTATCAACGGCAGCGAGGCAAGCCACAGCAGCCCGCGCAGGACTGTGACAATGCTTAGGTACCTGTTGGCCTGGGTGCGGTCCTTGGCTACCTCGCGGGTGAGCAGCGTCCCCAGCCCGAACCGCACCAGGATGTCGAAGTAGCCGATGAACGCCACAGCAAAATAGTACCGCCCGGCCAGTTCCGGGGCCAGGATGCGCAGCATCAGCATGGCAAAGACAAAGTCGATCGCCTTGTTCACCAATTGCAGGCCGATCGGCAGCAGGCTGTTTTTGGCAACGCGCTTGACGGCGTGATCGTCGGCGCTTTCCCGGTACAGCCGTCCCCATAGCCAGTAGAGCGCCAGCAGGAGCATGACCACGCCAGCCATAAAGCTGCCATACAGCCCCAGCTTGAAGCTCAGCGGGGTGTATTTGAAGCGGACCCGGTGTGCGCCAGCTTTCAGCCACACTGCCCGGAAATTGCCGTCGGCCCGGACAATCTGAAGCTCGGTCTCGTCATCCGGAACCGTCTTGGCAGTCGGGGTCTCCTCGCCGGGAACCGACCGGTAGGCCTTCCAGCCGGGGAAATAGCTGTCGGCGAGAACCAGCCAGCCCGGTCCGGGCATGTCCACGTCCACGAATACCGTGTTGGGAGAATAGGTGACGACCTTGGCAGGCTGTAGCGGCCAGTCGGACCCCTGTTCTCGCGTCCTTTCGGTCTGCTGCTCGCCATCCAGCAGCACCACTTGGTGCGGGTCCAGGCTGGCCAACCGGGCCGGCAGGTCCGCGGGCGAGACCCACTCTGCCCGGGGCAGGGCAAAGGCACGGGGCATTACATCCACATTTTTGTAAATCCGCACTTGGTCGTTGTAGACGAGCCGGTAGTCCGAGTTGGGGATCTCTCCCTCTGTCACTACATACCATACACCCAGTAGATCGAGCAGCGGCGAACTGAGGTTCTCGACGCCATAGATCGGAGCGATGCGGTTGTAGAGGAGCTCGCCTTGTGTTTCGATGGCAGCCATGTATTCGACATATTGGCGGGGGATGATCGAGTCGTAGCCGCGTATGTCCTGCAGACCGCTTAGCCAGGGGATGTTGGCATTCAGGGTCTTGGTGCTATCTGGCGTCTGGACCTGATAGGTGGTCAGCCGCCACGGTTCCTCCTCGGCG
>JAFGOG010000358.1 GCA_016926595.1 Anaerolineae bacterium | reverse complement strand
GTTGCAGAGAGGCTCGGCGTACTGACCACCGCCGTCGTGTCCATAACGCATCACGCACAGCCGCCCACCTTCGACGACGTAACGCTCGCCGTTGCCCCATCCGGCTGCGGATTCCATCCGCACGGCTCGCAGGTAGCGATTGAACTGATCGGCGCTGACGCCTAGACTTTGGATCACCGCCTCGCGGTAATCGGCCAGGGTGAACTGGTCCAGGAGCGCCAATCGCTCGAAGAGGATACGCCGCTCTGCCCGCCTTTTCCGTCCATTGACGCCAGCGACACGCTCGATCTCCAGCGCCAACCACGTCGGGGCGCCATCCAGCAATTCCTGAAAGCCCGCCGCCGCTGCTCCACCCTGGGCATAGGCGTTGACGTCGTGCACTCCGTCTGGCAGGGCGACCACACGTAACGACGGTCCCGTGGTCTCCGCCAGGCCGGCCACATCGGTTCTGCCGTCGGCGTCGGGGGCCACGTAGATGGTCGCCCCGCTCTCGATGTGTTGTCTCAGGCGACCGGCCAGATCGCCGCTCAGCCCGGATCCGGTCAGCGCCAGGGCCGGAATGCCCCAGCCGCCCAGAGTAATCGCGTCGGCTTGCCCTTCGACGACGACGATCTCCTCGGCCTGGACGGAGTAGGCGGTATTGAGGTACGGGCGCCTGGGGCCGGCCAGGTCGCCGGGCGGGTTGTGGTGGTGTTTGTCCTCCACAGAGCGGCCGGTCAAGTAGACCACGCGCCCGCTGTCGCGGTGAACGTAGACGATGGCCCCGCCGACTTTTTCTGCCCAGCGATTCAGCGCCTCGGCGACGCGCTGGGCGCGCTCGTGGCCCAGGACGGGCAGGCGGGCGCCATCGGCGTAGCCCAAGCCTTCATTCTGGATCGTCTCATCTGACCAGGCCCGGCTGTGCGCGTAGGCCCGCGCCGCCGGCGTGTCCTGCAAGCGCCGGGCGAAATGATCGGCGGCCACGCCCAGCGTCGCTTCGTAGCCACGCCGCTCCTGGAGCACCTGCTTCTCCTCTGGCGTAGGGGGACGCAGGCTAACGCCGGCCCGGCGCGCCAGCTCCTCCAGCGCAGTGCGAAAGTCCCACCCCTCCCACTTCATCACAAAGTCGAACAGATCGCCCCCCGCGTTGCAGGCCCCAAAGCAATACCAGCGCTGGCTGCCGGGGAAGACGACGAAGGACGGCGTGTGTTGGTCGGCGTGAAAAGGGCAAAAGGCGGTAAAGTTCTGCCCTACTCGTTTCAGGGGAAGATAGGAGGAGATGATCTCGACGAGGTCCAAGCGCTCCTTGATCTCTCGAACGTCACTGGGGAAGCTCATTGCGCCTCCTCGCCGTACAGTGCGGTCTGGACGAAAAGAGGGCGGGGGTCTTGACGGGGGGCCGAATTTGGGGTAAAATGAAGTTGCTTGCGAGCGCCATTGTGGGCGTTCGGTCTCGCCGCGACTGGTGCCACAGTCGCGGCTTCTTTTTTCCTACGTTTCATGCTCTAACTCCATCTCGGTCTGTTTGAACAACTGGGCCAGGTCGAAAGTGTAGATCGCCGGCGCCCTGCGCTGGCTGGCGTCGAGTGCGCCGATGTAGCCCAGGGTGGTCTTGACGTCGGCGTGCCCCAGGTTTTGCTGAATCGCCACCAGGTCGACGCCGGCCTCGTATAGGCGGCGGGCGTAGGTGCGGCGCAGATCGTGGGGCCTGACGGTGACCATCTCGCCGTCCACCATCAGCGGGTAGCCGGCGAGGATGTACTGAATGGCGCGCACGCTCAGCCGCCCAGGGCGGAGCCGCTGTCCCCCTTTGTGGAGCCCGCGAAAGACCGGGCCATTTCCGATCCCGGCCTTGGTCAACCAGTGATCCACGATGGCCAGCACCCAGGAAAGCTCACCGTAGGGGATCAGTCGCTCCTTGCGGCCCTTTCCCTCCCGCACGTGGAGCGCCAGCTCACCTCCCAGGCGCTGCCGGAGATCGCCGACGTCGAGGGCCGACAGTTCCGCCTCGCGGACTCCTGTGCACAGCATCAAGGCGACCACGCCGGTGTCCCGCAGGCCCTGCAAAGCGCCCAGGCCGGGAGCCGCCATCAGGACCGATGCCTGCTCGGCCGTCAATCGCAGGTGGTCGGCGTCGGGACGGTCCTGGCGGATCGTGATCCTGACGGGGGCGGTCTGGGGGTCTATGGCGTTCTCCAGCCGGGCCAGCATCTCGTCCACGAAGGCCTTGCGGTTGGCGGGCGTGTCCTCCTGGCCGGTCTCCTGGAGGGCCTGAGAGGCCAGGCCGTACAGCGTCTCCCGCGTGGTGTTGCGCCGCAGGAGCGCCGCGTAGCGCCCACGGATGGTGGACAGGTGAGCAGTCACGGTTGCGGGGGCCTTCCCGCCGGCCAGCATCGCATCGCGGTAGGCCGCCAGGTCGGGGGCGTGCCAGGGTTTCCCCTGGGCCGTCAGCCACGCCTGGAACTGGCCCAGGCGGTAACGGGTGTGTTTGTCCGCGTCCGTTGGCGCCAGGTTGAGCGACCCGACTGACACGATCTGACCGTTCATTTCATCCCTCTATTCATTGCGTATACCGTTGATTCTACGCAGTAATATGAGCACTATGGGCAGGTCCGGCAGGGTGAAATT
>JAFGOG010000044.1 GCA_016926595.1 Anaerolineae bacterium | reverse complement strand
CGCTGTCTCCAGGATCGTGATCTGCTGCACGGGGAAAGAGGTCAAATAGCCAGAGTAGGTAAAGGTCAGCGCGGCGATCGCCCCGGCGAAACGGGCGGCGGGCAGCCGCGCCCCGGCGCGCAGGGCCAGCCGCCGCATCAGGAGGTAGGTGAACAGGCTGGCCAGCGAAAAATGGATGATGACCTGGGCGGTGAGCACCCCCAGGCTGAAAGACGAGCCCGACAGCGCCAGGATCAGGTTGGACAGCAGGTTCAACGGGTAAAAAAAGCCGGTCTGAATGTCGGCCAGTCCTGGCTGTCCCGCGTTCAGGTACGGATCCCAGGCGGGCAGGCGGCCGGCAGCCAGCTCGCGTGCGGCGAACATTTGGAGCGGATAGTATTGGCTGGTAAAGTCACCTTCAGGGATAACGGCCCGGTCGGCTGGGTTGGGCGTCCACAGCCGCCACCAGAACAGGAGCGGCAGGAGCAACAGCGTGACAATGATGGCAGCTTCTACTATGGCGGCGCGCCGCCATTGGCTGTGGTTCACGACATCCTCTCTCCGGGCCTTCGTGAGCCCCCAAGGGTTTTCCAAACTCTTGGGGGCCGTCTATTTCTTGGCCTGACGGCTTTTTCTTCGTCGCGTGCCCCGGTAACTTGGGGCAAGGATGGCAAAGACCTTGCAGCGTTCCAGGTCTAGCATCCGGGTGCGGATCCGGGGATCCACCTCATCGATCGTCTGGGCCATAGTGATAACCGTCGCCAGGCGGGCGTTGTAGCGATAGTTCAGGATTTGAAACAGCTTTTCCTGCGCCCACGAGCTGGCGTTCTCCGTCCCCAGATCGTCGAGGATCAACAACGGCGTGGTGCGTACCTCCTCGAAACGCTTGTCAAAGCGCACCTGGCTGGTTGGACTGAAGGTCGCCCTCAGATGATCCAATAGGTCCGGGACGACGATGAACAGCGCCGGCTGCCCCACCATCACCCGGGCGTTGGCTATAGCGGCTGCCAGGTGCGTCTTGCCGCAGCCATAGGGACCGGTCAGAACCAGCCAGCCCTCGGGTTGGTCCGCATATCCCCGGCATGTGTCAAGCGCTGCCTTGAGATTGGCCCGCTCATCGGCCGGCAGTTCGTCCTGGCGCAGGCTGAAACGCTCGAACGTCATGTCGCCCATCATCGACAGGGATGATAGGTCCGATTGGCTCTGGTCCACGCCGCTGCGGCGAAAATCGGGGGCCAGGATGGTGTAGATAGCTGAAAGGTCAGGGTCCACCATGCGTGAGCGGAGCCGTAGATCGATCTCTTCCAGGCTCTGGTTCGAAGTGATGACGGTCGGCAGGCGGGCGTTGTGCCGGTAGTTGAGGATCTGGAACAGCTTTTCCTGGGCCCAGGGCGTGCTGCTCTGCGTCCCCAGGTCGTCGAGGACGAGCACCGGCGCCTCGCGAACCTCGTCAAATCGCTGATCATAACGGGCGCTGCTGGTTGGGCTGAAAGCCGCCCGCAAATAGTCGAGCAGGTCGGGTACGGTCACGAACAGCACCGGCTGGCCACGCTCGACGCATCGGTTGGCAATGGCTGCTGCCAGGTGAGTCTTGCCGCAGCCATAGCCGCCCAACAGGACCAACCAGCCCGCCGGCTCTTCGGCATAATGGCTGGCGGCCTCGAACGCCCCACGCAGGTTGCGCGCCTTGTCGGGCGATAATCCATACCCTTCCGGCACGAATGCGCCGAAAGTCATGTGCGCCAGATGGGTCAGGTTGCTCACGGCCCGCAGCCGTTCGGCTCGTTGCTGTTCGATCTCGGCCTGTTTGCAGCTACAGGGGAAAAGCTTGCCAAAGTGCGGGTGGCCGACCGGCACATTCTCGCGCACATAGCCCAGCCCTCCGCACAGCGGGCATACACTGCTGTCCTGCTCATGCGCCAATGTGTCATTCTGGTGGGCAGGGCCACTCGCGGCTGCGGAGTCAAGAACCTCACTAGTGTTCGATATAGTCGGCATACTCACCTTCTATGAATCGGCGCCGATCCTTCCGGTCATCCCCTCGCCGAGCTGTTTCATCCCCTTTGCCCTCGGTTGTCCAGCGCTCCAGGATGCGCTGCACGTATCGCCAGCTCCGTTTGTTCAGCTCTGCCGCCTCCTTGAAGGCGTCTTCGATCCATAGGGCTGGATAGCTTTTTTCGGCATCCTGAAGCTGCTCGGCCAGCAGCGGCGTCAGCGGGCCGATGTTCTGCTCGTAAAGCACAAAGATGTTGGGCCGGTGGGCCTGTAGCAGCAGCGGCTTTCCAGGTTCCCCTGGCGTCCATTTGCCGGCCAGCAGGTCGTTGACCGCCTGGCGACCCTTTTCGGTATTGGCGAAATACCAATCGGATCCACCGGCCGACGCCAGAGCTGCGGCCCCAGGCGCTTGCGTCACGCGCAGGAGCGTCCCTCTGGCCACGGCCCGCTCCAGGGCATCGCGCAGGGCCTCTTCGGGTGACAGTCCCGGCGAAGCCAGGCCGTCGAGCAGGCGGCGATCGGCGGTCAGCTCCTCGTAACTGACGCACGGCTTGCCCCCCTTTTTCCCGATGCAACGGGCCAGCAGCCAAAAGATATGAAGCGTCAGCTTTAGCTCACCCAGGTGATCCACTTCCGGCAACAGCTCGGTGAAGAAAAGCTCAGGCAGCGGCACGTTTGGCTGTTTTCCGGCCGGGAACCCGGCAAACCCCTTCATCCTTCTCGCACTCCCACGACACGGCACATCCCCGGTAGCTCCGGTACTAGTTCTTGGATGTAGCGGGCTGGAATGCCCACATCGCCGCACCAACCATACACCGGCCTCCGCCCCAGCCAGGTGTCGATCTCGCCCGGCGTCACCGTGTCGGCGCTGTGCCAGCCCTTCTCACCCCATGCTACGTACAAGATCGCCTCTATTTCGTCATAGTGTGTCTCTGACTCGGCGACGACGAAATCGGGCTCAACCTGCTCGGTAAAGGTCCTGGCCAGATCGCGAAAGGCGGTATTCCCGCTTTCGTCCACCTTGGCCCAGTTCTGACGCAGTGGGTACAGCGGCATCGCCAGTATGACAACTGCCAGTCCGGCCATCAACGGCCAGGCCAGCCATCGCGATCGAACCTTGAGCAGGCCAGCCAGCCATTGGCGTGTGGCCGCCAGGCCACAGCCCAGGAACACGGCAAAGATCAGGTACGACGGGACAAGGTAGATGCGGAAGGTGATGCCGCCATAGTTCATGCCAAAGACATAGATACCCAGGGCCGCCAACGCCAGAAAGACAAAGCTCTTGAGCCCACTCTTGAGCCGCTCCCAGGCCCCGATAAAGCCAAGGATATAGCCCCAGCGAAAGTACTGTATCTCCAATAGCTCGAGATAGATCCGCACCCGGTCTACCTGGTCGCCCAGCCCAAAAGGAAAGAACTGCCCCTCAAACCGGCTGCGCGTCATCCAATGGATCCAGCCGCCCCACGAAAAGGGCCCTAGCTCATTCAGCAGAGGCTGCTGGTGGGCGCGGACGATTACATACAGGTACTGCGATGCCCCCAAGAGCACCAGGCCGGCCATGATTAGCACCTTCTTGGCATCGAGCATCACACGGTAATCGGTGGCCAGTATGATATAGGCGACTGCTGGAATAAGGGTAACCACGGTCATGTGGTTGCCAAAGCTCAGGGCGTACAGGCCGATCCCCAGGTAAAGGTACCCCACCTTGCGCGTCTGATGCCAGACCAGGAACACCAGGATGACAGCGCCGATGAGAAAGGCGTTTAAAGTGTATACCTCGGCCACGACTGCCTGACCCCACAGCGCTCGCGAAAAGGCGAACGACAGCCCGGCCGATCCTCCCGCCAGCCAGTCGCCTGTCAGCCGCATGACGATCAAACAGACCATCACCGCAGCCAGTGCGGCAAAAAAGGCCGACATCAGGTTGATGCGATAGGCCAGATCGCCGGTTGGCAGGCAGCCAAACAGGCGGCTGAGGGCGATGTACAACGGATAGCCGAAACGATGGGGCACCCCCCATATCTTGGCCACGTATTGAAAGCGGGCGATGTCGCCCCAGCCGACGCTGGGCAACAGAGTCTGTAAGTAGACGATAAAGGCTACCAGCCACACGCCCACCGGGGCCAGCACCGCCGCAAGCCGACGGGTAGGCATTACCAGGTATCCAGCTCCGTACGGCGCAGCTCAGCCTCGCGGAACAGCGCCAGCTCTTTCTGAAAGTAGAGGGCCACGCTGCCCGTTGGCCCGTTGCGGTGTTTGGCAATGATCACGTCGGCGATATTCTTCCGCTCGGTGTTTTCGTTGTACAGCTCGTCGCGGTAGATAAAGATGACCACGTCGGCGTCCTGCTCCAGAGCTCCAGATTCACGCAGGTCGGACAGGATCGGCTTTTTGTCGGTGCGCGACTCGACGCTGCGGGAGAGCTGCGATATGGCCAGTACCGGTACGTTCAGCTCGCGGGCCAGACCCTTGAGCGCCCGTGAAATAGCCGAGATCTCCTGTACCCGATTCTCAGATCGGCTGTCGCCGCGCATGAGCTGCAAATAGTCCACTACGATCAGGTCCAGCCCATATTCGGCGTGCAGCCGTCGAGCCTTGGTCCGCAGCTCCAGGGCCGAGATGCCCGGGGTATCGTCGATAAAGATCAGGGTCTCGGCCAGGTCGCCGGTTGCTTTCATAAAGCGGCCCCACTCGTCTTCGGCGATCTCGCCCCGGCGCAGGCGCTGGGAGTCGATCCGGGTCTCGGACGAGATCAACCGCTGGACTACTTGCTCGCTGGACATCTCTAGGCTGAACAGGGCAATCCGCTGCTTGAACTTTTTCGCGGCGTTGTGGGCCATGCTCAGCGCCAGAGATGTCTTGCCTACGCTGGGGCGGGCGGCCAGAATGATCAGGTCAGAGCGCTGCATACCGCCCAGCAGTTTGTCCATATCGGTAAAGCCGGTCGGAATGCCGATTAGCTCGCCCCGGTGGCGGGTCAGGTATTCGATCCGGTCATAGTACTCGCTCAGCACCTGCTTGATCGGCACCAGGTCTCGGGAGATACGCCGCTGCGATACCCCAAACAGGATCTGCTCGGCGTGATCGACCACCTCGTCGACGTCTTCGGCCTCCTGGTAGGCGAGGGACGCGATCTGGCCGGCGGCGTCAATTAACCGGCGCAGCGTCGCCGTCCGCTCGATGATGTGGGCATAGTGCTCGGCGTGGACCGAGGTTGGGACTGCATTGATCAGCGCGGTGATAAAGGCCGGACCACCTACATCGTCGAGCTGCTCCCGCCGCTCCAGCTCGTCGCAGACGGTCAAAAAGTCGATCGGCTCCCGCCGCTCGTGGAGCGCCAGGGCTGCGTCAAAGATCCAGGCGTGCTTCTCGCGGTAAAAGTCATCGGTGTGCAGCGTGGTGGCAACTCGGATGATGGCATCCGGGTCGATGAGCAGAGCGCCGAGGACAGCCTCTTCTGCTTCGATGTTCTGCGGTGGCAGCCGTTCGATCCTGCTGCTCTCAGCCAACCTTTCCATCCCCTCGTAATGCGTCAGTGCCTATCCTGATCGATTTCGTCCGACGTCGCCTCATTCGCCCAGGTCGCCCAGGTCTAGCCCTTCGATGAAATCCTTGTACGGGGCCAGTTTTTCCTCTTCCTCTTCGGTCACCGCCTCCAGGTCGATCTCTTCGTCGGGCACGACGCCGGCCCGCTCCATGACCGATTCGCTGACAAAGATGGGCGACTGGGTGCGCACAGCCAGGCAGATGGCATCGCTGGGGCGTGAGTCGAGCTCGATCCGCTCTCCATCGCGGTCCATGACGACGCGGGCGTAAAAGGTATCGTCGTGGAGGTCGTTCACCAGGATGTGCGAGACCCTGGCCCCCAGCTTGGCGATCGCCTGTTGCAGCAGGTCGTGGGTCAGGGGTCGGGCCACTTCCACTCCCTGGAGCTTGATGGTAATGGCGTCGGCTTCGTACGGCCCGATCCAGATGGCCAGATAACGCTCAAGACCTTCTTCTTTTAGGACTACAACACGGTGCTGAGACAGCAGGCTGGCCCGCACGCTGTCAATCGTCACTTTGATCATGGTCGTCTCCTATCCAGGGTCCCATCCACCGGTCAGGTTCTGTCTCTGTCCTGGCTGTCTACCCCGATTATACCACAAGAGCGACCAGGATACAAACGCCGTCCTTCACCGCCGCATCGCCCGCGTCCAGGCTTCGATCCACGCCTCGCGGTTGGCCTCTATGGCTGCCGGGTCGACCATGACCGGGCTTGCCGGGATCTGCGCAAACCGGACGAACACTTCGGGCAAGGTCGCTGTGCTATTGGCTGGGAATACAAACATCTTGAGTGGGATGTCCTCTTGAAAAGCCGTTCCCAGCATGAAATCGATCCACCTCTCGGCCAAAGCGCGGTTCTTGGCGCCCTTCAGGATGCCGACGAACTCAATCTGGCGGAAGCAACTGCCGTCGGCGGTCACGACTCCGGTGGGCGCTTCTTCAAAGGGCTCGGTGGCGAAAAAGACCTCAACCGGCGGGCTGCTGGCATAGCTGACCACGATCGGCCGGTCGCCTTCGGAAGCGTAAGTAAAGCTCCCATAGTAGGCGTCGTTCCACCCGTCGGTGACGAGCACGTCGTTGGCTTTCAGGTTGGCCCAGTAATCCAGATAGTCATAGTCCCCCGTCTCGCCAAAGCGCCCGATGGTAGCCAACAGAAAGGCCAGCCCTGGCGACGAAGTGGCCGGGTTTTCTACCACCGTCAGCCCTTTATACCTGGCGTCGGTCAGATCGGTCAGATCGACGGGCGGGGTCAGGCCCCTCTCCTTGAACCAGGCCTTGTCATAGTTCAAGCAAACGTCGCCATAATCCACCGGGCTCATCCGGAAAGTCGGGTCGAGCTTCAGGCTGTCTGGAATGTCGACCAGGAGCGGCGACCGGTAAGGCTCCAAGATATCGCCGTCCAGAGCCCGGCTGAGGAAGGTGTTGTCCACGCCATAGATCACGTCGGCCAACGGATTGTCTTTGCTCAGTATAGCCTGGTTCAACATCAGCCCGGCGTCGCCTGATTTGAGGAACTGCACCTGGCAGCCGCACTGCGCCTGGAATATGGCCACGATCTCTTTGCTCACATCAAAGCTGTCGTGGGTCATCACCGTCAACGTCCCGCCAGAAACGCCGACCGTCGGAGTGGGCAGCGGGCTCTCGAGAACAGTCTCTGGGCTGACCACTGGCGTCGCGCCACACCCCCACAACGTCGACAGTATGCCAACCACGCTCACCACCAACAACCAACTACCCCTTTTTCTCATGGTATTCCCCCCTCCACTCTTCAATTCTAACCTCTAGCCTCCAAGCCCATGTACGACCAGGAGGCAGCCCTGCTCCACTGAGATGCGTGCTGTCGGGCCTGTCATCTCGTTGCTTACCCCCCTGCTGGAGCCAAAATTCAGTATATCGCCGTCAAGCGCCCACACCAGCCCGGTCGTCGTAACGCCCTTGGCGTCGCCGCCCAACGGCAAGAGCGAAACCAGATCGCCGGGCAGTCCTTCGACGGTGACGGCCTTGCCGTCCTGGATCAGCAGCGCCTCCTCACGATCGTCCACAATGCGGATCCGCACGGCGGAAAAGCGGGGCAGGGCTAACAACAACACGTTGGCCAGCATGTGGTCGAGCCGCCCGCCTAGTGCCCCGAAGATGATGACCTCCTGGAACCCCCGCTCTACGACATAGCTCAGGGCCAGCTCCAGGTCTGTCTCGTCCTTGGCCGATGGGTGGACGATGAACTCACAGCCGCCGGCTGTCAGGCTGGCCCGTGCTTCACCCGGCAGCGAATCCATGTCGCCGATGATTACGTGGGGCGCCAAACCCCAGGCCAGGGCCTGAGCGCTGCCGCCGTCGGCGCCGACGATCAGGTCGCCGGCCCTCACCCAGCGTTTCCACACCTCGCCGCCCGAAGGCCGTCCGTTGCCTACGATGATCGCTCGCATGTTTTGATCTCCCCCCGCAGCGCTTCGCACTGCGCTGAACACCGGTCACCTCAACCCTCTCCCTCAAAAAACAAAGGGAGTAGAAAAAGACCACCTGGCCGGTTGGCTGGCGGTCTGTACCTCTCCGTATGCTTCCCTACGCCGGCATTATCCGGATCAGGTTCCAAGGGTCGGCGACAGACCGGTCGCCCTCTCAGCCTGGCTCCCCAGGCTCCCCCACCCCTATTCATTTGTCAACACATCCTATTATACCGCCGCCGCGCCTTCTTGTCAAGGGTTGTACGGGCAATTTGACAGATTTGCCCACTTGTGCTATATTCGCTTCAACCAAAACCGAGAGGCGATGACGGGAACGAGTAGGCAGGGCTGAACGTTCTAGAGATTCTGGGCCAGGTGGAAGCCAGATACGGTAAGCCTGCTGAAAATCCTCCCAGAGCCGCCAACCGAACGCCGGCGATTGGCCGGCCAGTAGACTTGGCCGGGTTGCCCTCCGTTAGCGGGGCAGGGTATCGTCCTGGAGGCAAGGGACTGTACCCGAATGAGTGAGCGGTAACGCTAAGCAGGGTGGTACCGCGGGAGCGGGTCTTTGGCGCTCTCGTCCCTCGTGGACGAGGGCGTTTTTGTTGAATGCTCAGCATCTTGAAGCAGACGTCTATGCGAGGTGAGAAATGACCGAAGAACTGTACCAGACCGACAGCTACATGCAAGAGTTCGACGCTGTGGTGGCCGCGGCCGACGGCCAGGCGGTCACCCTCGACCGGACGGCTTTTTACCCCGGCGGGGGCGGCCAGCCTAACGACCTGGGAACGCTGGCCTGGGCAAACGGCGCGGCGCAGGTTGCACAGGTCAAAAAGCAGGCTGGCGAGATATGGCACATCCTGGCTGGCGACGTCCCACCGGTGAGCACGCGAGTTCACGGCCTGCTCGATTGGGATCGTCGCTACCGGTTGATGCGCACCCACACCGCCCTGCATGTCCTATGCGGCGTGGTCTATCGTGACTATGGCGCGCTGGTCACCGGCGGTAACATGGAACCGCTCCAGGGCCGGATGGATTTCGAGTTCGAGACGATGCGCAAGGAACTGGTGGCCGAGATCGAGGCCAGCGTCAACGCCGAGATTGACGAGGGCCGCCCGGTGCGCGTCGCCATCCTGCCCCGCGAGGAGGCGTTCCGGATCCCTGACCTGATCCGGACCAAGATCAACCTGCTGCCGCCCCACATCGACAGGGTGCGCACGGTCGAGATCGTCGGCCTGGATCTGCAGGCCGACGGCGGCACGCACGTCGCCAACACCCGTGAGGTGGGACGCGTCCGGGTGGTCGATTACCACAGTAAAGGAGCAATCAACAAGCGCATCTACATTCAACTGGACCCAGAAGTAGAAGGGAGGTGATTGGGGAGATGCTGCACCATCCACTATCGTCTCCAGGTTCGATTACCGGCTCCGAGATCGGCCATTACGTTACAGGCTACTCATTCTAAGGCGATTTCGGAGGAGGATATATGTTCAAGCCAGTACCAAGCCAAATAGATTTCATCCGTCAAGAGCACGAGGTGCTCGAATTCTGGAAGCGCACTGCCGCCTTTCAGAAGCTGGTGGCCAAGAATCGGGGCCGGGAGCGCTGGTCGTTCATCGACGGCCCGATCACGGCCAACAACCCGATGGCTGTCCACCATGCCTGGGGCCGCACCTACAAGGACGTTTTCCAGCGTTACAAGGCGATGGGCCGTTACGAGCAGCGCTGGCAGAACGGCTACGATTGCCAGGGTTTGTGGGTAGAGGTCAATGTCGAAAAGGACCAGGGCTTCAAGTCGAAAAAAGGGATCGAAGCCTACGGCCTGGCCGAGTTTGTCAACCTGTGCAAGCAGCGGGTGCTCAAATACTCCGCTATGCAGACCGAACAGTCGATCCGCCTGGGCTACTGGATGGATTGGAACGACCCGGAATTCTTGCTCGACCTGGAGCGCAAGATGGCTGAGGACCCCGGGCAGACGATCACGGTCGAAGGGCCAGGAGGACCGGTGACCGGCACGGTGGAGCAGATCGTCGGGCGGCTGGGGCTGCCGGAGCTGGGCGGCAGCTACTTTACCTTCAGCGACGAAAACAACTATACCATCTGGGCCGCTCTGAAAAAGTGCCACAACAACGGCTGGATCTACCGGGGCCACGATGTGATGCCCTGGTGCGCCCGGTGTGGCACCGGCATCAGCCAGCACGAGATTGTGACCGAGGGCTACCAGGAGTTGACCCACACCAGCGTCTTTCTCCGGTTCCCGCTGCGCAACCGGCCCGGTGAAGATCTGCTGGTGTGGACCACCACGCCTTGGACGCTGACCAGCAACGTGGCGGCGGCGGTCCATCCTGAGCTGCCCTACGTCCTGCTCGAACAGGGGGAGCGGCGCTTGTGGCTGAGCAAAGGCGCCATCCCCAACGCCGTGCGCGGCAAGTACACTGTATTGGACGAAAAACTGGGCACCGCGCTGGAGGGCTGGACCTACGACGGCCCGTTCGACGAGCTGCCGGCCCAGCAGCAGAGCGGTTCGGCGGCGGCGCATCGCGTAATCCTGTGGGATCAGGTGGGCGAGACCGAGGGCACCGGCATTGTCCACATCGCACCTGGCTGCGGCGCCGAGGACTTTGCCCTTGGCAAGCAGTTGGGCCTGCCAGCTATCGCCCCGCTTGACGAGGAGGGGTACTTCCTGGACGGCTTTGGGTGGCTGACCGGGACAAACGTCAGCGGCTCGGCCCAGCCGATCTTTGACAGTTTGCAGCAAAAGGGGATCCTGTACCGGCTCGAAGACTATACCCACCGCTACCCGGTTTGCTGGCGCTGCCAGAGCGAGCTGGTCTTTCGCTTGGTGGACGAGTGGTTCATCAGCATGGGCGAGCAGTTGGACAAACCGTACGAGCAGGTCACCGACGAGGAAAAGGCGCGCAACCTGCGCTACCAGATCATGGAGGTAGTGCAGGCCACGCGTTGGATCCCAGACTTTGGCTTTGAGCGGGAGATGGACTGGCTGCGCAATATGCACGACTGGATGATCTCCAAAAAGCGCTACTGGGGGCTGGCCCTGCCGATCTGGACCTGCCCTGAGTGTGGCTGGTTCGACGTGATCGGCTCGGAGCAAGAACTGAAGGAGCGGGCCGTGGCCGGCTGGGACGAATTCGCCGGGCATACCCCCCACCGGCCATACGTCGATGCGGTCAAGATCCGCTGCTCGCGGTGCGGCGGCACGGCCAGCCGCGTTCCCGACGTGGGAAACCCGTGGCTGGATGCTGGCATCGTCGCCTATTCCACCCTGCGCTACCGCACCGATCCCGACTACTGGCGCACCTGGTTCCCGGCCGACCTGATCACCGAGAGCTTTCCTGGCCAGTTCCGCAACTGGTTCTACAGCATGTTGGCCATGAGCACGATCATGGAGCGCAAAGCGCCGTTCCGCACCGTGCAGACCTATGCCACCCTCGTCGCCGAGGACCTCCGGCCGATGCACAAGTCGTGGGGTAATTCGATCGAGTTCAACGAGGCGGCCAACACCATGGGCGTCGATGTAATGCGCTGGATGTACTGCGCCCACAAGCCGGAGCAAAACCTGGTGTTCGGCTATCACCTGGCCGACGACACCCGCCGCCGCTTCTTGCTGCCGCTGTGGAACGTCTACTCGTTTTTTGTCACCTACGCCAACCTCGACGGCTGGAAACCAAGAAGTGCAGAGGATGGGAAGAGCTCAACCCTCCAACCTCTCGATCGTTGGATCGTTTCCCGGTTGCAGCAGATCATCCAGGCGGTCACTGGGCGGATGGAAGAGTATGATCCGTACGGCGCCACGCTGGTTGTCGAACCATTCCTGGACGACCTGACCAACTGGTACGTGCGCCGCAGCCGCCGCCGCTTCTGGAAGAGTGAACAGGATGCGGACAAGGAGGCTGCCTATGCCACCCTGTACCAGGTTCTGGTGACGCTGACTAGGCTGCTGGCGCCCTTTGTGCCCTTTGTGACCGAGGTGATGTACCAGAACCTGGTCCGGTCGGTGGGCGGCGATGCCTGCGAGAGCGTCCACCACTGCGACTGGCCGATCGCTGACGACAGCCTGGTGGACGCCGGGCTGGTGGAGCGGATGGGGCTGGCGATGCAGATCACCGCCCTGGGCCGCTCGGCGCGGAGCGCCTCGAACGTCAAGCTGCGCCAGCCGCTGGCCAAAGCGCTGGTCTCTGCCGGCCCGCAGGCCGGCCGCCTGGGCGACCTGGCCGGCCTGGTGACCGACGAGCTGAACGTCAAGTCGGTCGAGTTCGTGGAGGAAGCAGGCGACCTGGTCCGCTACGAAATCGGCCTCCTACCCAAGCTCCTGGGACCCAAGTACGGCAGCCGCTACCCGCGCCTGCGCCAGGCGGTGGCCACTGCCGACGCTGCCGTGCTTGCCCAGCGGTTCAAGGCGCCGCTGAGCGTCGAGTTGGATCTTGGCGACGGTGAGCCGCCGGTCGAGCTGCTGCCTGAGGAGGTCGAGATTCGAACCTTGGCCCGCGAGGGCTATGCCGTGGCCGAAGAAAAGGGGCTGATTGTGGCGGTGGATGTCACGCTCACGCCCGAGCTCGAGCGCGAGGGCCTGGCCCGCGACCTGGTGCGCCGTATCCAGAACCTGCGCAAAGAGGCTGGCTTTCAGCTCGACGACCGGATAATCACCTACTACGATGTTGACGGCGAACTGAACCAGGTTATGGAGGAATGGGCGGACTATGTCAAGGCCGAGACTTTGAGCCGTGAGTTGGTGCCTGGCCCAGTGCTTTCTGACGTAACCCGTCGGGAATCGTTCAAGCTGGAAGAACACCCGGTCACCCTGGGTGTCAAGAAGCCATAAATTGTCTGCCTGGCACAGGTGCTCGGGTGAGGATGGCCGGCAAGGGCGCATCTTTCGTGCATCATAACGGGCTTGGCCGCCATGCCCGATCTTGACAGATTTCCGCAATATGGTATAATAGGGTCACTAACAGGGTAATTGTGAATCGGGCATGAACGCGTGGGTTTCCGTTTCAGTGCTGCTCCTTGGCTTGCTCCTCCTCGGGGGGAGCTATCCGTGCTTGGGACAGGCAGGAACCAGAGCAGCGTAACCTTTCCGGCTCAGTTTGCAAGACCTCCCAGGCGCGGGAGGTCTTTTTTTTCTCAAAATCAGCAGCGGAAGGAGGACGATATCTCATGGATATGTCGAAAAAAATCAAACCTTACGATCCACATGCCATTGAGGCCAAATGGCAGCAGCGGTGGGCCGGCGCCGGCCTCTACCGCACGCCGCAAGCGGACGGTCGCCCTACCTTCTACTGCCTTGATTTCTTCCCCTATCCGTCAGGCGCCGGCCTGAGCGTGGGGCACTGCCGCAATTACGTGCCCACCGACGTCATCAGCCGCTATCACCGGATGAAGGGCGATGCCGTCCTCCACCCGATGGGCTGGGATGCCTTTGGCCTGCCCGCCGAAAACGAGGCCATCGACAAAGGCGTCCATCCCCGCGACAGCACGGCCCGCTATGCGGCCAACTACAAGCGGCAGTTGCAAATGATCGGCGCCTCCTATGACTGGGAGCGCGAGATCAACTCCAGCGATCCCGCCTATTATCGCTGGACCCAGTGGATCTTTTTGCTGCTCTACCGGCGCGGGCTGGCCTATCAGGCGCTGGCCCCGGTAAACTGGTGCGAGACTTGCCAGACAACCCTGGCTAACGAGGAGGTGGAAGAGGGCGCCTGCTGGCGCTGCCACCAGCCGGTGACGCGGCGTGACCTGAAACAGTGGTTTTTTCGCATCACCGCCTATGCCGACGAGCTGCTGGCCGAAACCGACCACCTGGACTGGCCGGAGCACATCCTGGCCATGCAGCGTAACTGGATCGGGCGCAGCGAGGGCGTCGAGTTCGAGATGGTCGTTGCCGGCTCTCCCGGCCTGTCATTCCGGGTCTTTACCACCCGCCCCGACACCGTCTATGGGATGACCTTTGCCGTGCTGGCCCCCGAGCACCCGCTGGTGGACCAGGTCACAACGCCGAAACAGCGGGCGGCCGTGGCCGCCTACGTGGAACGGGCCAGGCGCACCACTGACATCGAGCGGCTGAGAGCCGAGCGCCGCCGCGACGGCGTCTCAACCGGCGCCTGCGCTGTCAACCCGGCCAACGGCCGGCCGGTGCCGATCTTTGTCGCCGATTATGTCCTGCCTGGCTATGGCACCGGCGCGATCATGGCCGTGCCGGCCCACGACCAGCGCGACTGGGAGTTCGCCCGGCAGTACGGCCTGTCGATCGTCGAGGTCATCCGCCCACCTGAGGTTCGGGACGCCGGTCACGCCTACGAGGGTGAGGGGATAATGGCCAACTCTGGCCCATTCGACGGCCAGTCCTCGTCCCAAGCCTGGCAGGGCATCGCCGCCATGATGGAGCAGGCCGGCTACGGCCGGCGGGCCGTCCAGTACCGCCTGCGCGATTGGCTGATCAGCCGCCAGCGCTACTGGGGCACGCCCATCCCGATCGTCCACTGCCAGCGCTGCGGCCCGCTGCCAGTGCCCGAGTCCGACCTGCCGGTGCTGCTGCCCCACCTGCCCGACTATCAGCCGCGCGGCGATGGGCGCTCGCCGCTGGCCAACCTGCCTGAATTCGTCGAGGCTGCCTGCCCAGCCTGCGGCGGGCCAGCCCGGCGCGAGACCGACACCATGGGCGGATTTGCCTGCTCGAGCTGGTACTTTCTGCGCTTTGCCGATCCCTGGTATCAGGCCGGCCCCTTCAATCCCGAGGCCGTGCGCTGTTGGCTGCCGGTCGACCTGTATGTCGGCGGCGCCGAGCACGCCGTCATGCACCTGTTGTACGCCCGCTTCTGGACCAAAGTTCTGGCCGACGCCGGCCTGATCGGCTTTCGCGAGCCGTTCCCCCAGCTCAGGAGCCAGGGCATCGTCCACGCCAGCGATGGCAAGCGTATGGCCAAGAGCCAGGGCAACGTTGTCACGCCCGACGAGGTCGTCGAGCGCTACGGCGCCGACATCCTGCGCGTCCATCTGCTATTTATCGCCCCCTTTGACCACAACGTGATCTGGGACGAAGAGGGGATCGCCGGCTCGGAACGGTTCCTGCGCCGGGTGTGGCGTACCTGCCAGGCAGCAGGAGAGCAGAAAAGCGAGAGTGTGGACAGGCAAGCGACTGCAGACAATGCGTTGAGGCGAAGGATGCACAAGACCGTCCGCCGGGTGACTGACGATGTGGAGGCCTTCAAGTTCAACACAGCGCTGGCGGCATTGATGGAGTGGATCAACGCCCTGGGCGCGCACCTCGAGAAGCACGGCGTGACGCCTGCTTTCCAGGAAGCGACCGGCGTCCTGATCCGGCTGCTGGCCCCCTTCGTCCCGCACATTGCCGAGGAGCTGTGGTCTCGACGCGAGGGCGACTCCTCGGTACATCAGCAGCCGTGGCCGGTTTACAGCCTAGAATTGGCTGCTGACGAAACCGTGACGCTGATCGTCAAGGTCAACGGCAAGGTGCGCGACCGGATCTCTGTACCGGCCGGCGTCCCCGACGACGAGGCGCGCCGCCTGGCCCTGACCAGCCCTCGTGTCCAGGCCTGCCTGGATGGCCGGCCGCCCCGGCAGGTGATCGTCGTGCCCGGCCGGCTGGTCAGCGTCGTCGCCTGAGCTTGCAAAAACTGGACCAGTCTGCAAATAGACTGATCCAGTTTTTTGATGCTGCCGTTTCAGTGCCGGTGTGCGGCTATGGCTTTTTGCTCTGGCTGTTGTCCTGGGGCGGCGCAAAGAGAGCGGCCAATTGCTCTGCTCCTTGGCGGTCGGTGACGGCCAGCACCTCATCCCCGGCCTCGAATGCCGTCAACCCCCGTGGCATCACCATTTTGCCCTTGCGGATGATGCCGGCGATAACGCACTCGTCCGGCAGCGCCAGATCCTTGATCGCGATGCCGACCGCCTTGGCGCCGGGCGGGATCTTTTCCTCCACCAGCGAGTACTGCCCCCGGCGTAGCTTGAGCAGTGTCACCATGTCGCCCAGCGACATCTCCTCCTCGATCAACCTTGCCAGGATCTCCGACTGGTTGAGCGCTACGTCCACGTGGAATTTGCTGTCAAAAAGCCAGGCGTTGCGCGGATCGTTGATCTGGGCGATGATGCGCTGCACCTGGTAGCGGCTGCGGGCTACGAAGCACAACGACAGGTTGTCGGCGTCGTCTGGCAGGCAGGCAGCCAACACCTGGGCTTGCTGGATGCCCGCTGCTTCGAGTACCTGTGGATCGGTCGGCTTGCCTTCGTAGATCGCTTCGGTCGGCAGCTCACGATGCAGACGCTCCAATATCTCGTGCCGGTGCTCGATCAGATGTACCTGGTGGTTTTGGGCAACCAGCAATG
>JAFGOG010000357.1 GCA_016926595.1 Anaerolineae bacterium | reverse complement strand
GGCTCTCTGAGCACTATAGATCGCTCGGCTTCAGATTTTCACAGAAGCTCAAGATTGGGCAAGCAACTACATAACGGGAATTGCTGAGGATGCGCCTCTTCCAATGCCCAACGCACTGGCATCTGACCCATTCGGACACAAGTGGCGATATGCCATCTAGGGCCAGGCGCTCGATGACGCAGCTTGCCTCGTTCTTGGAGCAGTGGAACCGCTTTGTGCAAGACTAGCTGTTCGTCTAGGTAACAGACTGGATGCTCGGATGATGTGCATCGTCTACTTGCGTGGTATAATCTTTGTTAAACATAGGTAAGGCAAGTTTGCCTGTGAGCACCCAACAAGGGACATTCATATGAGGACTAGAGAAAGGATAAAGAAATGGCGAATCTTGTAGAACTGGCAGTTAAGGACGGCAGGTTTGAGACGCTGGTTGCTGCAGTCAAGGCAGCCGGCCTGGTAGACACGCTATCCGGTAAGGGACCATTTACGCTGTTTGCCCCTACTGATGATGCGTTTGCCAAGCTCCCGAAAGGTACAGTTGAAGGATTGCTGGCCGACATACCAACGTTGAAGAATATCCTTCTGTATCACGTCGTGAGCGGCAAGGTCGCGGCTGCAGATGTGGTCAAGCTGACGTCTGCAGAGACGGTGCTGGGTGAGTCGGTCAAGATCTCAGTGCAAGGCAACCAAGTCAAGATCAACGATGCTACGGTGGTCATCCCTGACATCGAGACATCTAATGGCATCTGTCACGTGATCGACACAGTACTCCTACCACCGAGCAAGTAGCACGGTTCGTTGAAAAGCGCTGCAGCATCACAGGATGTTTGTAGGACCAGTGCGCGTTCGATTGGTTAAAAAGGGGTCGTATCCTGATAGGCAGACCTGACCCTTTTCAATTGGCGGGCGGAAAGGGAAAGCAATGAGAGCCTTGGGTACTCTATCCAGGGCTCTCATTACGTTGTTCCGAACGCAGCTACGCCTGTGACCAAGGGTGGCAGGTATCGGACGCGGACCTGCTGCTCGGAAACCAGGAGCGCCTATCATAGCTGCCGAGGGCCTTCACGGCAAGCGCCGTGGTCTTTGGGCTTTCGAGGTTTGACCGTGTGTCCTCGGACCGCCGGCATCTGAGCCTTGCTCCACAAAATGGCCCATCTCCCATCGTGGAGGGCACATCTGAGGATGCCTCGCTCCACAAAATGGCCCCCCTATCGCGGAGGGCGCATCTGAGGATGCGCCTCTTCTCGACAGATCACATCCATTCTCGATCGATCTCGATCAACGATTGATCATCCAACACGTAATTCCGGTAACTCGAATATGCATACGCGTCCGGCTCCTCGACCAACCCTGCCCGCACCGGATTGCGATGCACGTAATTCAACTTTTGCCGCAGAAACCGCTCCGTATACACGTTCACATCCCAATAGCTGTCCTGCCAAACTTTGTTCGTGCTTCGTTTGGTCTCTTGCCCGGCTTGCTGGAAGGCCACCACCCAGGCCTGGATATCCTCAACCTGGGCCTGGCGAATGATGCGCACGGCCGTGAATTTCTTAAAATCGCGCATGATCTCGGGCACGCCCGACGACCCGCAAGGCCAGATCACGAGATGAACATGATCGGGCATGATCACGTATCCCAGCAGCTTGAAATCGTGCTGGTAGCGATAAAAGTTGAGGCTGTCCAGCAAAGGAACAACGAAACTAGGCCGCACGAAAATCGGCAAGCGGCGATACACCACCGTGGTGATGTAATAGACATGCCCCTGGATTTGGAAATGGCTCAACGGCATTGACAGTCCCTCTTTGACAAGATCCGGCATCTGAGGATGCCTTGCTCCCCAGGCGGATCTTGCTCCACGGGCGGATCTTGCTCCACGGGAGCATCGATCTTGGGAGAGGGGACATTCGTCCCCTCTCCCAAACCCTCTCCCCTCAGAAAACAGCAAAAACAGGAAGCAGAAATCAGAATCCAGCATTCAGGATACAGAACCAGCCAGGGACACACTCGCGCACACCCGAAAACCTATGCCGCTGCCCCAGGCGTCTACGAAGTCCCTGCAGCGAAAGGCGCAGCGCGCGTCCCAGTGCGAATCGTACCAGGCGCCGCCGCGCACACCGCGGTATCCCCCGGCGGCCAAATCTTCGCGACCATCGGCAGGATCGTAAGGGTAGCCAAAATCCGGCTTCGACCAGTCGGCGCCCCAGCGGCTGCGTGTCCATTCCCACACGTTGCCGGCCATGTCGGCGCAGCCATAGTGGCTGTCGCCCCGTGGCGAATAGAGACCCACCGGCGTCGTGCCGCCCTTTTTGCCCTCGGAGCTGTTGCAGCGAGAAGCATCCCATTGACCGCCCCACGGATAGCGGCGCTTGCGCCCCGCGATCGGCTCCCAACTGGCAGCTTTTTCCCACTCGGCCTCGGAGGGCAGAGCCAGCCCGGCCCAGCGGCAGTAGGCCAGCGCATCGTGCCAATGGATCAGATTGACCGGATGGCCTTCCTTGCCCGGTGGCGGCGTTCTCGACGCACGGTCCCAGTTATAGGGTTTGGCCCCATCCCACTCTCGATAAGGCACATCGTGCCCGGCAGCCTGCACAAAGCGGGCATACTGAGCCTGGGTGACGGGATAACGGCCAATGTAGAAAGCAGGCAAGGAAACAGGGTGCTGAGGAATTTCTCGCTCATACCAACTTGGGTCGTTGCCAAACTCTGCGATCAAAGCAGAAATCTCATCCTCGCGCGTGCCCATCAAAAACGCGCCGGCGGGCACCAGGCACAGCTCCAGCCCGGCCTTTTCCCACCACAGTCGCTCCGGTGGATCGGGCAACGCCAAAATCTGGCGGATGTTTTGTGGGGTGGCCACGGTCAGGCCGCCGGCAGTGGTGCGCAAGGGTGGCTGTGGCACGGGGACGCCAGGTGGTTCAAGGGGTTGGGCGGGCACCGTCACCGTCGCAGGCCGCGACGGTGTTTCGCTCTCTCGGCCTGTCACCGGCGATTCAGGGGACACGGCCGACGTTTCGCTCTCTCGACCTGTCACCGGCCGTTCAGGGGACACGGTCGACGTTCCGGCGCCCTCGCCAGCAACGGTAGGCCCGGATGATACGGCCGGCGCCTTGGCCGCGATAGCCTGATGCAACAGGACAAGCACGCCTGCGCCCAGGCCGTAGAGTATCGCCCACTTGAGCAGCGCTTCTAGATCGACCCGGTCGAGGCGATCAAGAATCATCTCGATCAGGCCGGGCCGGGCCTTCTCCACCAAGTCATCCGGCCCGTGAAAGGAAATCTGTCTGCCGCCCAGGTATTCGGCCAGTGCGCGATCGATCTCCTGGCCCGGCGGCAGGTTGAGTAGGTACAGCCGGTCCTCGATGCCGGCCTCCCTGGCCCGCCTTTGTTCGGTTTCCAGAAAGCCGTTGATATCGCTGCCAAGCAGCATAATGAACACCCGGCCACAGGTCGGGACTTGGGCCTCGCCGGGCTGGGGCTCGGAAGAGGGCGCACCGTCGCCGACCGGCGGCCGGCTTAACGGCAGAGAAGAGAGTAGTTCCAGCAGCCGCTCCCGCTCCGGGCCAAGCGCGCCATCAGACACGACCAACAGAGTGAGCGAGTTGAAAACGATCTTGTCGCCCAGCACCAGGTCACCGTGGATCACCTGATTGCCTTGCACCATGTTGCCCGTGTTGACCAGGTCGCCTTGAATGGACAGCCCACCTTGGGGTTCGACTTGCGTGTCGATCATCACCCCTCCTCATTTGCCTGCTCGCGCAGCCAGGTCAGCGCATCGCCGGCGTGCCGGTGCGCAGCCCGGTCTGTAGGGCCGGTTGCGGATCGGCTTGTAGGAACGTCCGACTTTCTGACTCCATTGTAACACAACGATAGACACACGTCAATGGCTGGCAGGAACTCGCCAGGGCTGCTGCAAAGTCAGTGGAGCGAGCATTCTCAAATGCGAGCGATTTCGTCAACCACCGTTCCGCATCTGAGGATGCTCCACTCCTCGGCTGATTTGGGACCCTGCCAAGGGACTTTGCAGCAGCCCTAGGAACTCGCAGGGGAGCGCCCTCCGCGCCGCGACTTCTGTCTGGCAAAGCCGGGGCGCGGAGGGTGGCTGCCGCAGGCCGATCCCGCGACAGCCGCGCTGTATTGGGCCGGCCGCCGCCCCTGCACGGCGGGCGCGACCGGGACCGGACCGGGCTGGCTTGGTTTTTGCGAACCCGGTTGAGTTCGACGGGCCTCGTCTCGCATCCGTAGATAGCAAGCTCTGCCGGCCCTTTCCGCCACGCTATGGACACACTCACCCGAAATCCCATGTTGTTGTTCCAGTTGTCTTCGATGTTCCTGTTACGATAGGCGCAGCGCGCGTTCCTGCTTGTGTTGTTCCAGGCGCCGCCGCGCACAACGCGGGCGCGTGTCGGTCCGGCCCCTTCAAACCCGGCGACGGCCACACGACGCGCCATGGCCGGGGCTGAATCCTTATGGTTTGGGCGGCCTCTCTTTCTTGGGATTCATCCAGCCGCCCAACAGGCGGCCGACCTCGGCCAACAGTTGGGCGGCGTGTCCGTACTGCTTGAGGCTGATCAGTTGGAAATCGCGGCACAGGCGCACGTAAAAACGCAGCCGGGTCAGGTCGACGTCGGCCTGTTTGAGGACCGGCCGCGGATCGCCGTCCGTTTTGGCCGCCTCGATCAGCCGCTCGTGAAACTGCAGCGCCGTGCGCTGCACCGCCTCGGCGACGACGAAACGCTGCTCGCGCGGGAACTTGAGCGTCAGCGGGATCAGCCAGCGCAGCAGCTCATACGACTTGGTAAAGATGGGCGATTCTTTCACGGTTCTTGCTCGCTATCGTTGTGCCAGCACATCCCCCAGCAGCGACCGCCGCAGCCGGTAGGTGTTGCCGTGTTTGGCGTGGGCCACCCAGCCCTGCACGCGCCGGGTGAGCTGCCGCGCGGTCATCTCGCCGCGCCGCACCATCCGCCGGTACAGGCGGTAGCGCCGGGCAAAGGCCACCCCGTTGCGCCGCCGCAGCCGCCGGTGCGTGGCATAGACGCGAAACCCCAGGAACGGGATGCCATTTCGCACCGGGTAGACCGTGCTCGACCGCTCGTGCAGGGTCAGGCGCAGGCCGGCCAGGCGATCCTGCACCGCCTCCTTCCAAGCCCACAACTGCTCCTTGCTGTCGGCAAAGAGCACAAAATCATCCACGTAACGCACGTACGCGCCGCGCCGCTGGCCACAGCGCAGCTCGCGCTTGACGAACTGGTCGAGCTCGTTGAGGTACACGTTGGCCCAGAACTGGCTGGTCAGGTTGCCCACCGGCAGCCCGCGCGGGCGGTTGGCGGCAAACAGGTCGTCGCCGGGGAAATAAACCATGTCGTATTCATCGGCCAGCACCCCGGCCCCGCTGTCCAGGATCTGGTCGATCAGCCACATCACCTCGGCATCGGCCAGCTTGCGGGCCAGGATGCCGCGCAAAATCTGCAGGTCGATCGCGGGGAAATACTGCCGCACGTCGCACTGCAAGACGTAGCGGTAGCGCTGCGAAAACGCCTGGGCCCGGTCCAGCGCCTGGTGGGTGCCCCTGCCCACCCGATTGGCGTACGAGTCGCCGATAAAGGTGCGCTCGAAAACCGGCTCGATGACATTGCACAGCGCGTGGTGCACCACCCGGTCGCGGAACGGCGCGGCCGAGACCAGGCGGTGCTTGGGGTCGTGGATGTAAAACGACTCGTAGCCGCCGGGCCGGTAGCATTTGGCTTGCAGTTCATCCCGGAGCTGCACCAGGTTGCCCTCCAGGTCAAACTCGAACGCAGCCACGTTGGGCTGGCCCCGCTTGCCCCGCGCCGCGTCCACGAAGGCCAGGTAGAGGTTCTCAAAGCAATAAACCTGCGGGTATAGGTTGCCGTACCGTTTGACCATGTGTCCTCGGACCGCCGGCATCCTGCCGGCAGATCGGCATCTGAGGATGCCTCGCTCCACAGAATGGTCCCCCATCGTGGAGTCCGGCATCTGAGGATGCCTCGCTCCTCGGGCGGATCTCGCTCCTCGTAAGTATCGATCTTGGGAGAGGGGACATTCGTCCCCTCTCCCAAACCCTCTCCCCTCAGAAAACAGAAAAAACAGGATCCAGAAATCAGAATTCAGCATTCAGAAGACAGAACCAGCCAGGGACACACTCACCCGAAATCCCATGTTGTCGTACCAGCTGCCCCCGAAGTACCTGTCACGAAAGGCGCAGCGCGCGAGCCTGCTCGTGTTGTTCCAGGCGCCGCCGCGCACAACGCGGAGATCGGTGCCATCCAATGATTCGCGCCCATCGGCCGGATCGTAGGGGTAGCCATAGTCAGGCCGGCGAATGCTGCTTTTTCCCCACTTGCTGCGCGTCCACTCCCAGACGTTCCCGGCCATGTCCAGGCAGCCGTAGGGACTCACTCCCCCCGGGAAGCAGCCCACTGCGCTGGTCTGGCCGATGCCCGCCTCCTGAGTATTAGCCTTCCCTTCAGCCCATTCGTTCCCCCAGGGCCACTTGCGCCCATCGGTGCCGCGCGCCGCCTTCTCCCACTGGGCTTCGGAGGGCAGGGAGATCGTTAGACGTTGAAAGTTACAAGTTGAAAGCTGACCATCCCGCCAAACTTGCAACTGACAACCTGCAACGTTTGACTGTTCTTCCAACCAGCAGCAGTAGGCCATCGCCTCGTACCAGCTCACGCCAACCACCGGGCGATTGGCCAGTCCCAGGCGCGGATCATCCCACCAATAGGGGCGATCGCGCCTTTCCTTGGGCCGTCGCGCCAGCCAGGTCACATAGCTTTCACGAAGGTTCGCATCGTCAATCACCGACAGGTCGGCTTCAGCGCCCTCGCGCCAGGCCCAGCCTTCGGGTGTCCAGTATGCGGCACGGTCATAGCCGCCGGCCTCGACAAAGGGCCGGAACTGGGCATAGGTGATCGGGTAGCGGGCGATGTAGAACCCGGGCAGAGCCAGGGTACGCGGCGGCTTTTCGTCCTGGTCGGCATCCTGGTCGTCGCTGCCCATCAGGAACGGCCCTTCAGGCACCTCGCACCAAATGACGTCGGGCACCCTCACCCCATCCCCTCTCTCTGAAAGGACGAGGGGCAGTGTGTAAATGCCACGACGAGGATCGCCCAAGCGGGCCAGCAAATCGCCCGCTCCGGCGCGCGGGCGGGGCGCCAGTGCATCCGGCGTCTCAAGCAGCGCGGCCAGCCAGCGGCGAACCCGCTTGAGCACGGCTTCCAGGTCGGCTTTGCCGCGCGCCGCATCGGGAAAACGCAGGTCGAGCAGGGCTTCCCCGGCCAGAATCGCCGCCTGCCAATTTATCTCCTGCCGCTCTTCGACCTCGTCCGGCCCTTCAGGCAGCAAGGTGTTGACCACCGACACGGCGTTGCCCAGACCGCCCTGCCGCGCCTTGCCCACGCCCAGCAAAAAGACCTGCCGCCACCAGTCATAGTCCGCACACACCAAGTCGCGCAGCGCGCGCGCAAAGTCGATCCCCTCAGCCAAAAAGCAGGCCGCCAGGTATTCCTGGAAGGAGCGGTGCGGAAAGGCATAGACGCCGGGAGCGCGCCCGATCAGCAGCCCGGCCCGCGTTTCCAGGTAGCCCAGCAGTTGGCGAGAGTCAAACCCATCGGGCAGCAGCGGCGCAAAAGCGGCCAGCACCTCGCCTATGCCAATGTCGGCGGGACCAGCATCGCTTTCTGTGCGCCCGGCGTCGGCGCGTTGGCGCGCGTGCACATCGTAGGCCAGGCGATGCAGCGCGGCGCGCACCACGCTTTCTTCCACTTGCAGCGCGCGGGCGATGCCTGGCTCAATCACCGGCTGGCCCGCTTCATCCATGGTCTCTCGCGCACGCTGCCAGCGGCTGAGCAGCAGCTTGACCGTCTCTTCGTACAACTCGGCGCGGTCTTCGGGGAGTTGGCCCCAACTGGTGTGCAGCGTGGCCATCAGCGTGAGCAGCAGGGGGCGCACGGCCAGGTCGGCCAGGTAGGGCCGCTCTTCCAGCCCGCTCAACAGCCGCTCGCCGCGACCGCGCGCGGTAGTCTCATCCCAGCCCATCGCCGGACGCACAGCCTGGTACCAGCACTCGACAAAGCGCCGCACCTGGCCGTCGTCAAAAGGAGCCAGGATCAATGTCACAAACCCCTCCAGCCGCCACTGGGGGTCGGTGTAGGCATAGGGACGTGCCGTGACCATCACACGGCTCCGGCCGGGGAGCTGCGCGCTCAGCTCGGCGACGGCTTGCAGCAGGCAGCGCCGCCGCTGGTCCGATTCGGGCACCTCGTCCAGGCCGTCGAGCAAGAACACGCCACCCTGCCGCAGCAGCCGCTTTTGCAGCCAGGGCCAGAGCGCCGCCGCCGCGTCGTCGTCCAGCCGCGCGACGAGGTCGGCGCGCAGGGCTGCCCACAGCATCGACGCCTGCCCGCGAGTCGCGCCAGACGGGATGCAGTGCGCAGCCACATCGCGCAGCACCAGGCGAATCGGCAGCAGATCGTGAAAGGCATCGGCCTGTGCGATCTCGCCGCTCGAAGCGAGGATATAGGCAAGATAGTTGACAAAGGTCGTTTTGCCCGAACCGGGGTCGCCGAGCAGGACAAAACGAGTCAGTTTGGGATGAGAGATCGCTTCAAGAAGTGGCGTGCGTTCGCCGCCCTCGCCGCGCATCAGGCGGCCCCAAAGAACCCGCTCGCCCTCGGGTGCCTCTTCCTTGGGCGGAGAGAGCACATCCAGGTCGACGTATACCCGGTCGAGTGGTACCGGCGACTCGCTGCCCGCACGTACAAAGCGCGGATCGACGACGCCCAGCGGCAGGCGGCGGCAGTCATCGGCCAGCCAGCGCAGATACGCCTCCAGCAGAGTTTCCGGCGCCACCTGGTCGAGCGACATGCCGATATACTGGTCGCCAAGGACGACCTGCCACTTGGAGCCCATCACCTTGTCGCCCTCAATCCAATCGCCCTGGATCACCTGATCGCGCCCGACCAGTATGCCCCGGTTGTCGACACTGCCGGCAAAATAGGCTCCGCCGCCGGTCTCGATGCGCAGCGCGCCGCCCAACTGCCGATCCTCTGTGCACAGTTGCTGGTAAAAGGCCTCCCACCGCTCGCCCAGCGCGGCCTGCGCCGCGGCGATCACGTCCAGCGCCTCGACGATCTGGCGATGCTCGGCGCGCAGGGCCTCGTTTTCCTGCACCTCCTGTTCGGCCCGGCGCGGCGCGCTGGCGCGGTCGTACGTCCCCTGCACCAGGTTGGAGAGCAGGTTGGTCCCCACGCCACTCACGACGGCAGCCGCCGTGGCCACTGCCGCGCCGGGGTCTTGCCCATACGCTTCCAGCAGCGGCAGCCAGGCCGAGGCGGTGAGCAGCCCGTAGGCGCTGCGCACCCCCCAGCGCTTGAACGCGCCGGGCAGGTCGCGCGCGGCCTCTTGCCACCATTCGGCCACGCGCGTTTTCCAGGATTCACGGTCAAATGTGCTCATTGCACCTCTCTCCACTCGGACAGGAGGACAACCTCGATCTCTTGCACCCGCCGCAGGCGCAGGTCGTTGCTGACAAAGACCTGCGCTCCCCAGTGCAGCGCTGTGGCCAGGTGGATGGCATCCGGCGTGGGCAGGCCGTAACGTGCGCGCAGGTTGGCCATCCGTTCCATCACCGGGACGCCGGCGTCGACCAGCGTCAGCCCTGGAAAACGGGTCAGCACGTCGCGGTAGTGCAGCGCCAGCTCGGCGTCGCCGGCCTTGTGGACGCCGGCCAGCACCTCGCCCAGCGCCAACGTCGAGGCGCAGCCCCGGCATAGGCCTGCCTCCAGCGCATCGAAGACCACCCGCGCGGGCGGCCCATAGTCGGGGTGATGCTCAAAGGCATAGATAAAAGCGACCGTGTCCAGGGCCAGGCGTTCGGCACGCGCCAGGTGGGCCGACAGTTCGCTCAGCGTTCCCATGCCGACCGTTCCTCTTTCAGAAACTGCTCACCGCCACCCAGAGAGGCCCACACCTCGGCCCCCAGGCCGTAGATATACTCGCTCCAGTTCTCCGGCTCGGGCAGCAGGCGCACAGTCTGCCCTTCGACCAGCACCACCACCCGCCCGCCGGGCGCGATCCCCAGCGCCTCGCGGGCCGCTTTGGGCAAGACCATCTGGTTGCGCTCGCTCAGTTTGACCAATACTACATTCATCATACGCTCCTCAGATTTGCTTTGTAAGCGCCTATTTTACCATGCGTACCACGATTTTACAAATCAGGCCGACCTTTTGTAGCTGCCTGCCGGCCACCGAACATCTCAGGTGCATGGCCGACCGCCCGGCATCTGAGGATGCCTTACTCCACGGGAGGATATCTTACTCCACAGGCCCGGTGCTGTGTGGTTTTTGCTTTGCCTCGCGCTCCGCTTTGGCCCTTGCCACCACCTTGCGGATCACGGCAGCCACGCCCGCCGCCGGTCCGCTCAGGCAGGCGACGACCACGTCGAAAATGTCATCGGCCATGCCCAGCAGCTCCCCCAGCCAGCGTTCGACCTTGTTGGCGTTGGCCGATTCGCCTTTGTTCACTTCCTGCTCGATCTGGCGCGCCGTGTCGATCAGCTCCTCTTTGTCGACGTCGGGATCGTCGGGGCGGGCCTCAATGCGCTCGTAGACGATCTTGAACAGCCGCGCCAGCTCATCTGCGTTCACACCCTGAGTGGCCGTCAACCGCGCCCCGCGACCGAGCGCCACGCCACTGCTGCCGGCGATGTCTCGCGCCTGGATCTTGTCCCCGCCCACCTTGTCACCGGCGATTTTGTCGCCCCATACCAGATCGCCGTGGATCGTCTGGTCGCCGGCGACCAGGTTGCCGGTGTTGATCAGGTGACCGCCCACCCACAGCCCGCCGGCCGGCGCGGCAGCGGCCGGCATCTCGGCCAGCGGATCGGGCGGCGGCAGCCCTTTGCCCAACCCTTTGCCGCCCAGCAGCAGGGCAACCGGGAAATTGCCGCTGACCTGGAAATCCGGCGTCTGCTGCTGCCCGTGCTCGCGTTCTACCGTCTCGGGGACGCGCCGATAGACGTGGCTCATCACGTCGGAGACCAGCACCGTGGTTGCCCCCTCTTTGGGTTGGGCGTGCCCGGTCAGCGCCTCGATCAGATGATAGGTAAAGACGCTCATGCTGCCGTCCTGGCGCATGTAGGATGCCTGCTCGCCACTGGACGAACTGAGCGCGGCCCGCCCGCGCCCTTGCGCCAGCGCGGCCAGGCTCTTGGCCCCGCCGCCCGTGCCCAACAGCACTGCCGGCGGCAGCGCTGCCGCGACATAGCCGGCTGGCGGCGCGACGACATCCTTGACCCCCATGCCGGCCGCGTGGCAGCAGTCGAGCACGACCAGCAGCCGCGGCGGCTGCAGCGCGGCGACCCGATCGGCAAAATCGACGGCGCGCAGCGCGGTGAAAGGGACCCGGTCGGCGCGCACATCATAGGGGATCAGGTAGAACGCCCCCGCGCTGTCGCGCCAGCCATGCCCGGAGTAATAGATCACCGCGGTGGCCTCGGCGTCGGCGCGGACGCGGCCCTGCAGCCAGTCCAGCCCGTCCAGGATGCCCGTTTGCGTGGCCTCCCGCCCGGCCACCACCTTGACCTGGCCCGTCGGATAGGCGCAGCGCCCGGGATGGAGCAGCACCGCTTGCAGCACGGCGATGTCTTTGGCGACGCCGGGCAAAGCCCAGCGAGCGACGCTGTTGTCGGCGACGCCGATCAGCAGCGCATAACCGTTCGTGAACTGTGCGCACATAGTAACCTCCTGCCGTTAAGATGAGAAACCGGGTTTTTGATAAAAACCCGGTTTCTGATCCTTTCAGACGATCCGCACCGTCACGATGCCAAAGGCGGGCATCTTGACGCGCAGCACATCCCCTTCCAGGCGAACGCGAGTGCTGCCGGCGATGGGCCGTTCCAGCGTATCGACTTCGATCGCCTCGGCGTCGGGCGGCAGCAGTTCCGGAGCGATGAGCAGCCCGGCCTGGGTGTCGCGTCCCTCGACCTCGACCAGGCGCAGGATGAGCGCGTTTCCGCCCTGCCCACCGTCCTTCTCCTGGCTCTCTTTGACCGCCGCCAGGCGCACGTTGTCCTGTCCCAGTTCCAGGAAAGCCTTGACAGCGGGCAGGTCGCCATCGTGAAAGCCGCAGCTCGACACGGCCAGCGGGATGTTCATCTCTTCGCCGGCGCGCATCGCCTGCCCTTCCGTCCACCCCGCGAGGTGCGGCAGCAGCGCGTACTCGATCACGTGCTCGCCCAGGTCGGGCAACGGATCGGGGTCGATGCTGGCCCGCAAGAGGGTCATGCTCACGGCCTGCGCCTCCAGGCCAAACCCGTACCGGGACGAATTGACCAGGGTCACGCCGGCGCCATCCTCCTCCGACAGATCCACCCAGCGTTGGGCCACGACCTGATCGGTTGGCTGGCGGCCGATGGAGCCAAACGGGATCTCGCAGCGCAGGTGCGGATACGCCCGTGTCTGCGGCTGCGCGACGGCCAGCGGAAAGCGCACCCGCAGGTTGGGGATGCCGCGCTCGGGGTCGCCCATCTCGCGCCAATCGACGCGCAGCTTGTAATCGAGGCGCGGCGCGCCCTGGCACAGCGAGATCTCTAGCTCCAGTTTACTGGCCCCCAAGCGCCTGCTCCACCGCCAGCGCTGCACGTACGAGCCGTCGTGCATCCTGGTCAAGGCCCCGCCATCGAGCAGATCCTGCTGGGTCAAGAACTGGCCGATCACCCACGCAGTCATGCCCTCGTTCCGCTCCACGCAATATTGCAGCACGCCGGTCAGCTCGCCCTCTGGCACCCACTCGCGCCCGCTGCGCTTGTCAAGCAGGCTGACCAGCCCGCCCGAAGCAGGATCGAGGCGCACCTTGAGGAATTCGTTTTCCAGCGTGTAATCGGGCCGCTGGACCTGGCGCCACGAGCCACCCGTCCCCGCCCACGGATCGGGCAGGCCGGGCTCAACCGACCCCGCCAACTCAGCCAGGCGATCCGAGATACAAACGACGCGATAGCCCAGCGCCGGCGCCTCGACCGGAAAGGCGATCGTCACAAACTCGTGCCCCCAGTATTTGCCTTTGTCCAACACCTGCACGGGCCTGGGTGCGAGGCCGTCGCTCGTGACCACCCACTGCTGCTCGTCCAGGGTGACGTCCCACAATTTGGCTTCGACAACCCGACGATGCGAAACGGGCAGCGGGTTAAAGATCAGAAAGGCCCGCTCGCCGGCCCGGGTCACGCTGACCGCCGACTCGCCGCCGCTGCCGGCGGCATAGCCCACGCCCGCCCCCAGCGACAGATCGGATTCGACGGCGTCTTTGTAGGCGTCCTCGGCGCGCCGCGCAAAGCCCGCACGCAGCGAGGCCGTGTCGATCCGCTCGCCCAGAGCGCGCAGCCCGTTGCTGCGAGCCATGCCGGCCGCGGCCTGGCTCTCCTGGGCCTGTCCCAGGGTATAGTGCCGCGTCTCGCGCACGCCCGAGCCGGGCAGGATGTCGTGGAACTGGCTAAACAGGAGACGCTTCCACGCCTCCTCCAGGTTGGCCGATGGATAGGGCACGCCTGCCAGGCGGCTGCCGATCGTCGCCGCGGCCTCGGCGGCAAAGAGCAGGCTTTCGCCATAGCGGTTGGCCGCCTTTTGGCGCGCCTGCGAGGTATAACAGCCCGTAAAGACAAAATTGCGCTCGCCGCCGACCTCGGGCACGTTGGTCGCTTCCTTTTCGGCGCGGCGGAAGAAATGGTGCAGCGTCGAAAAGGCCAGTGTGGGGAACACCGGCCAGCCGTTCATCTCCTGGATGCGGCGCAGGTCACGCCGGGTCGGGCCGCCGCCGTGGTCGCCCACCCCGTACAGGACGGGCATGGCGTTCATCCCCGTGGACAGCACAAACTCTGGCAGGGCAGCGGCGATCTGGGGGCCGATGGCGCACATATACCACTTGACGTCGGTAAACGTGAGCAGCCGCGAACCGTCCGGCCCGACCCACCAATAAAGGTGTGGGCCATGGCTGCCCCGGCAGTGGTAATAGTACCTGACCCCGCCCCGGACCAGGATCCCGGGCAGCGTGGCCGGGTGGCCAAAGGTATCGGGCTCAAAATCGACCTCGATGTCCTCGGGCCGAAGTCCAAATTTCTCCCACATGTACGCGCGCGTGTAGAGCAGGTGGCGGCTGATGCTCTCGCCGCTCGCCATGTTCTTGTCGCCCTCCACCCATTGGCTGGCGGTCACCTCCCAACGGCCCTCGTGGATGCGGCGGCGGATCCGCTCGAACATGGCCGGGTTGTACTGCTCGATCAGACGATAGGTCGAGGCCTGGCTCTGCGAGTAGATAAACTGGGGGAACTCGTCGAGCAGGGCCAGCATCGTCTGGAAGGTATCGTGGGCCACGGCGACGGTTTCGGGCCACGACCACATCCAGTTCATGTCGATGTGCGCGTGGCTGACGCACAGCAACGTGTAGGTCTTGGCAGCCTGGCCGATGGGGGCCAGGATCGCCTCTCCGCGCGCGACCAGGTCGTCGAGGTCGAGGCGCGCCGCCGCCAGCCCCTCCTGCACCAGGCGGCCGGCCTCCAGGATCAACGCCTGCCAGGCCGGGGCCTGGTCCGGGTGGATGGCCGCCAGTTTCTGGGCGAAATGGAGCTGGGCGGTAAACCGCTCCAGCCTGTTTGCCCGGCGCTGGGCGCTGTAGGCAAGCGATTGGGATAGGTCTGTAAACTGGGTGAGAAAAGAGGTCATCGTATGTTCTCCTTTGAGATCGAACTGGTTAGCTGCCATTATGCCAAGAACACACTTGGTTTATGTTGAACGGCGTCTCTGCCGTCGCCGATCAGGCCGGGGACATCCTATCCCAGCCCAGGCGTCTCCAGCAGGCGCGTCTCCTGGGTGAAGCCGTGCTGCGTTATGCGACGGCAAGCATGCGCCGCCAATAGGCGTGGCGCGATCAGCCCGCCAGCCAGTCCACGAGGTCGGGCAGATCCTGCACTATGGCCAGCGGCTCATGGCCATGAAAGGCATCGCCTGGGGTGACCCCCGACAGCACGGCGACAAAGGGGACGGAGGCGCGCCTGGCTGCTTCGGCATCGGTGAGACTGTCTCCCACGTACAGCACGTCGCCCGGCGCATTCAGCTTCTCCATAGCCAGGTGCAGGCTCTCGGGGTCGGGTTTGTGCCGGGTCACATCCTCACCACCGACGATCACGTCAAACAGATCCAAAACCCGTTCTCGCTTGAGGACCGTCTCGATCCGGTAGCGAAACTTGGTCGACACGATGCCCAAGGCCATGCCTTTGTCCTTGAGCAAACGAACAGCCTCCGGCACAGAACCAAACAGCACCGTTTTGTCGCTCATCACCTGGTCGGCGCGTTGCACGAACAAGCGCACAAACGCGTCGCGCAGATGCGCATGTTCGGGCCCGGCCAGCTGCACCAGCGTGTCGCCCAGCGAGAGGCCGATCGTCCGGCACACCGCTTCGTCTGAGGCGGACGACAAGCCCAATTGCTGCAGCGCCGAGCCGACACAGTCGATCACGCCCCTGGACGAATCGGCCAGGGTATAGTCAAAGTCGAACAGGATCGCCTGGAACCCTCTCATCCGGCAGTTATCCTTCGGCGATGATCCGGTCTACGACCAACTGCCGGAAACGGGGCGACAGGCTGGCAAAGTAGGCGCTGAACCCGGTCACGCGCACCACCAGGTCGGGATATTTACTGGGGTCCTGGTGCGCCTCCAACACCTTGGCCGCGTCCATGATGTTCATGTTGATCTGCGTGCCGCCCAGGTCAAAGTGGGTCTTGATCAGGTTAGCGACGTGATCGACGCCGCCCTGGCTCCAGGAGATAGCCGGGTCCAGCTCGATCTGCATCGGCGCGCTGTTGCCATAGCCGGGCTGCACCAAGGCAATCGCCGCCGCCATGGCCGTCGGGGCGCCGTCCTTGCGAAAACCCGGGTCGGGGTTGGCGCCGTGCGAGATCGGGTCGCCGGCGTGCCGGCCGTTGGGCGTCGCGCCAATCTCCTGCCCCATGGGGATGGTATTGGCCCAGGAGAACAGCCCCGGGATCAGGTTAAAGCCATTGGGCGTGGGGCGCTCCTTGACCAGGTCGGTAAAGGCGCGGGCGATGCGCACGGCATAGTCGTCGGCCGGCGAACCGCCGCTGCCGTAACGTGGGATGGAGCGCATCATCAGCCGGGCGCGCTCGCCATCGACGCCGGCCCAATCCGCCTCCAGGTGAGCCATCAACTCGTCCCAACCCAGCCGCTTTTCCCGCTCGATACGCTGCTCGAGCGCGGCGAACGAATCGGCGACGGTAGCCAGGGCCGCGCCATCGATGCACAGGTTGTAAAACTCGACGCCGCCGTGGGAGGCATCCAGCCCCTTTTCGATGGGGCCATGGCAGAGCAGGTCGAGCACCAGTTCCGGGAACACCTCGTGCATGTGTTCCATGTGAAAGTCCAGGCTCTCGGCCGTGGCGCGCACCGCCTCGCGCAGGTGGCGCACGAAGCGATCCCACAGCTCAGCCACGCCCGGTTCCACCACGGTTGACTCAACTGCGCCCGGCGCGGCGCGGGCATTGGCCATCATCTCGCGCAGCGCAACCTCGAAAACAGCGGCGAAATTGATCTTGACACAGTCGTTCACCGTGTATTCCCGCCCGGGCAGCGCCGACCAGTGACAGCCCGAATAGGCGCGCTGGCGGGCCAGTGCCAGCGGGTAGCCGTTGCGGGCAAAACCGGCGGTGGTCTGCTCGATGCCCAGGAACTTGGGGATGCCGGTCTTGTCCTGAAACAGGACCTCGACGCCCTGGCGCAGCAGCCCGGGGTCGACCTGCTCGCCCACGCACACGCCGACGTTGGCCGGGATGCGCAGCCAGTGCGCCGCTTCGAGCACCAGGTAGGACACGCGGTTGGTCACATCGCACCCGTTTTCATCGGGCCCGCCAAGCTGCAGATAGGCCGTATCGCGCAGCAGCAGGCAGGCGATGTGAAAGACAGCCTCCTCGTCGGTCAGGATGCCGGCGGCGAGGTCGCGATCGTAAAACGGCGTCAGGAGCAGGTCGAGCCGGCCCAGCGAGCCGCTGCCGTTGTACATGCGCGCGGCCATCTGGAACCACAGGATCCACTGGCAGGCCTCACGCAGCGTGCGCGGCGGATCGGTGACCAGCCGGGCGTTGATCTCGGCCATCTCGAGCAGGTTGCGCTGCAACTGTCCCTCGTGCTCATGCGCCAGCTGGCGTGCCGCGTCGGCGTGGCGGCCGATCCAGTTTTGCATGCCCAGGGCCACGTCCTCCAGCCCGTCGTAAAAGCCAGCGCCGTGAGGGGCATTCACCTGGCGGTAGTGACGGATGCGGCGGAGAATGCCCCCCCACCCCTGTTCGAGCCCGATCGCCAGGTCCTGGCAGAAATGCTGTGACGCGCCGATGCCGGGCAGCAGCCTGTATTTTTCGCGGAGCGCCACCAGGTGCGGCGCCAGCACGGCCGGGTCCAGGTCGGGGTTCCAGCCCCGCTTGCGATAGGAGCCAAAGTTGGCATAGTACCCGCCGGCCAGCGAACTCAGCGGGTCGATGTAGACCGGCTGGGCCTCCAGCAGCCGCCGGAAATTGCGCCCGCACGCCTGGGGGCCAAAGAAACCGCCGCTGGGGTGGTTGCTCTCGATGTCGACCCCGTCCAGCAGGCAGTCGACAATGGGCATCCCCGACGAGCTGATCGTGCGCACGATCTGGCGCCGTTCGGGCGGCGGCAGGATCAGGGCCCAGTCGTCGTGGTCCATCGAACCGATCAGCTCTTGCTTTTCTAACGTTTGCGCCAGCTTGGTCGCGCGCAGGCCGTCGAGCCGTTGTTGGTAGGTCCGCATCGTCTCTCCCAATCCCAAACGGGCTGGATCACGCATCCGTCGCCCGGAACAGCTGCACGATCTTGCCGCTCTCTTTGTCCTTGAGGATCAATTTGACCCGGCCGTCGGGCATGGTCTCTTCTTTGATCAACATGTATTGCTCATCGTACTCGACCGCCGTCGCTGCCGCTGCCTGCGCATCCGCCGCGCCGCGCCAGACGGCCAACTCGACCGGCTCCCACTGCCGGGACTCGGCCGAGCGGTAACACGCATCCATGATCGCGTTGACGACATAGCCGTCGTAGAACGTTTCCGTCGGCGTCGTGCCATTGTCCAGGGCGTTGAGCATGTCGGTGAACATGTGCGCGTATCCCAGCTCGTTGACCTCGTCGCCCACCGGGAAGAGCCAGCCGGTCTCCCCTTCGGCCTTTTCGGCGACGTAGCCGCCCTGCCCTACAGCGGTAAACATCTCGAAACCGGTGCGCAAAAAGTGGTTGAGCCAGATGGTGCCCTCGGTGCCCGAAACCTCGTCGCGCAGGTCCATGCCGCCGCGAAACGCCCAGCTCACCTCAAACTGACCGATCGCGCCGCTGGCGTACTTGACCAGCCCAATGGCCGAGTCTTCGGCCTCGATCGGGTGCACCTGGGTGTCGGCCCAGCACATCACTTCGACCGGCCGGTTGTCCTTGCCGATAAAGTGGCGGGCGATCTCGATGCAATGGCAGCCCAGGTCGACGATGGCGCCGCCCCCGGCCTGTTCGAGATCCCAAAACCAATCGCTGTGCGGGCCGGGATGCGTTTCGCGCGAGCGCGCCCACAAGATGCGGCCCAGCGCGCCGTTTTTGACCGACTCGACCGACTTGAGCATCTTGGGGGTGTAGACCAGGTCCTCCAGGTAGCCGTTAAAGACGCCGGCCCGCTCCACGATGTCGAGGATCTCTTTGGCCTCGGCCGCGTTGCGCGCCAGCGGCTTGGTGCACAACACCGCCTTGCCCGCTCGTGCGGCCAACTGCGCGGCCTGTTTGTGCAGGTGATTGGGCAGGCCGATGACCACCACGTCCGTGTCGCCATCGTGGATCGCTTCGGCCAGGTCCGTCGTCCACCGGGGAATGCCCCAGGCCTTGGCGAACTCCCTGGCCCGCTCCTCGGTCCGCGAATAGACCATGTGCACGCGGTCGCGGCTGCGCTGCCCGTGTAGGGCCGTCGTGTAGAACATGCCGATCAGCCCGGTACCCAGCATCGTTATTTTGTGCATGATACGTCTCCTTTGATCATATAGACTGCTTCCTGATACGCAACATCAACCAGCGCGGATCCTCAACTTGTTGGAGGCCAGACCCGAACAAGTTCGGGGATCCGAAACCTGCTGAGAGCCAGACCCGATCAAGTTCGGGGATCCGAAACCTGCTGAGAGCCAGACCCGATCAAG
>JAFGOG010000356.1 GCA_016926595.1 Anaerolineae bacterium | reverse complement strand
GCGCTACTTCCGCGCCGCCCAACTGCCCCTGACCGCCAGCGGCTGGATCGAGGACATCCACGACCCGCACAACTGGGTGCAGCCCTTTACCGTCGGCACCTACGGCGGGCGGACCAACCTGCCCGAGGAGCTGAGCGCCCAGTTCAATGAGCTGGTCACCGCCGGCGTGCTGGCCGCCGATCCGGCCGAGCGCGAGCAGATCTACTTTGACCTGCAGCAGCTCTTCTACGACGAAGCCGTCCAGATCACGCTGTCACAGGCGGCTGGTGTTCGCTACGAGCAGCGCTGGGTGCAGGACTGGTACTACAACCCGCTCCTGTTCGCCGGCTACTACTATGCCCTTGACCTGGCCAGCGAATAGCGGCCCGGTCTAGATGAATCACACTCCGGCGGGGGCGTGCAGCCCCCGCCGGAAACTTGATGGACCGAGGCAGGACTTATGACTGCGTATATCATCCGTCGATTGTTGCAAATGCCGATCACCGTCTTTGGCGTGACGGTGTTGGTTTTCATGATGACCATGACGCTCGACCCGGTGGAGCGTTCGGCCCTCTACATGAGGGACGTCCCGCACACGGAGGGGGCCATCGATGCCGTGATCCGGCGCTATGGGCTGGACGATCCGTTCCACGTCCAATACTGGCGTTGGCTCACCGGCCGCATCGACCCGGAAACGGGGGACAAGGTGGGCGGCATCCTGCGGGGGGATTTCGGTTTCTCCCGGACCGGCCGCGTGCCGGTCAAGGAGTTGCTGCTGACGCGCCTGCCGGTCTCGGTAGAGCTGGCCATCTGGGCCGGGACGCCGATCATCGTCGTCGGAGTGTGGTTGGGGGTCATTGCGGCCAAACACCACAACAAACTGATCGACCAGGCGGCGCGCGTGTTCAGCATTGTCGGCTGGTCCTTCCCCACCTTTGTCTTTGCCCTGCTGGTGCTGATGATCTTTTACGCCAAACTGGAGTGGTTCCCGCCCGGCCGGCTTTCCGATTGGGCCACGCGGGCGGTCCTGGCGCCGGACTTTCATCGCTATACCTACATGACCACCTTTGACGGCCTGCTCAACCTGCGGTTCGACATCTTTGTCGATGCGTTGCGGCACCTGGTGCTGCCGATCATTACGCTGTGTTACGTCGAGTGGGCGATGCTGTTGCGCATCACGCGCTCGTCGATGCTGGAAGCGCTGAACCAGGACTATGTGACCACGGCCCGGGCCAAGGGGTTGGCAGACAAGACGGTGACCAACCGCCACGCGCTGCCCAACGCGCTGATCCCGGTGGTGACGATCGCCGGGTTCACGGTGGTGGGGTTGATCGGCGGCGTGGTGATCACCGAGACGATCTTTGACATCCCCGGCATGGGACAGGCTGCCGCGCGCGCGGCCCAGAGCCTGGACCTGCTGACGGTCGTCAGCTTTACCCTGTTTTCTGCGGTGATGGTGATCATCGCCAATCTGGTGATCGACATTTTGTACGGTTTTCTCGACCCGCGCGTCCGGCTGAGTTGACGTCGACGGTTGGGCGGCCACGTGGGGCCGCCCCTACAATGCTGTACATGAGGTGTTGAATGGCGCAAGAAACGATTGCCGCCCGTGAAGTCCCTGGACGACGAACGGTCACCCGCGACGACATCGCCGAGTGGACGTTGCCAGAGCTGAAGGGGCTGCGAAAGCTGGTGGGGCCCGAATGGTACCGCCTGCTGCACGGTTTGTACACCAACCCCCTCTCGGTGGCCGGATTGATCATCGTCACCGTCTTTATCCTGATGGCCGCCTTTGCCCCTGTGCTGGCGCCGCCGATCAGGATTTCGGCCGACCCCTACCTGATCCCCCGCGACGGGTATGGCCCGGAGCCCAAGGCTCCCGGCGCGGTGTGGGAAAAGAACCCACCGCCTGTTCCCTTCTGGTACGAGGCGATCACGGGCAAGGATCAGTGGGTGCACCTGATGGGCACGGCCAGTGGCCAGTTCGATATCTGGTATGGCGTCGTGTGGGGGTCGCGCACGGCTCTGTTTGCCGGGGTTATCGTCACCTTTACTACGGTGGCCATCGGCCTGATCGTGGGCTCGATATCGGCTTTCTATGGTGGCTGGCTGGACGAGGTGCTGCAACGGATCACCGAGATTTTCATGGCCTTTCCCTTCCTGCTGGCCGCCCTGATGCTGGCGTCGATCCTGGTGCCCAAGTTCGGCCGGAGTATCTGGCCGCCCACCATCGCGCTGGTCGTCTTTGGCTGGACGCGCTACGCCCGCGTGATTAGGGGTGATATCCTGTCGGCCAAGGAGCGGGATTATATCCTGGCCGGCCGCGTGCTGGGGACGAATGATGGCCGCTTGATCATGCGCCACATCCTGCCCAACGTGATCTATCCCATCCTGGTGCTGGCCTCCTTCCGGCTGGGCGACGCAGTGCTTTCGTTTGCGGCCCTGAGCTTCTTGGGGGTGGGCACCGACATCGGCTACGCCGACTGGGGCCAGATCATCAGCTTTGCCCGGGACTGGATCCTGAGCCTGGACACGCACTGGTACATCATCCTCTTCCCCGGCGCGGCGCTGATCATTTTCGGCCTGGGCTGGAACCTGATCGGCGACGCCATGCGCGATATCCTGGATCCGAGGATGCGCACCGAACGAGGTTGATAGATGCAGGCTACCGAGCAGGACGTTCAGGAGAGGCGTCTCAGCCTGAGAGTTGGCTTGCTGAACGGGTTGTTCATCGGTCTGGGATTGGCGTTGGGGGTGTGGGCCTCCGACGCCATTTTCTTGGGCCTGAGCCACGTGCGGCTGGTCTACCCAAGCATCATACTGGGCATTCTGGCGCTGGCATTCCTGGGTGGGCTGGCCGGCTGGCTGGCCGCCTGGGTTGCCCGCGCCTGGGCCAGCGCGCTCATCTGGCTCGGGGCGGGGGTCCTGATGGTTCGTGCGATCGGCCTGGTGCCCTACGAGGGGCGCAGCCTGATCGTGTGGCTGGCCGACCGGCGCGCCTGGGGGTTGCCCATCTATCCCTCCAGCGAAGCGGCGGGAGTGGGCGTGTGGATGGCCGGCTTTTTCATCTTGTTGGCGCTGGTCCTTTTGGGGCTGCTGCAGCCATACCGGCTGGAGGGCGTGGCCAGCGAGACCGACCGGGACGGCCGCCTGGGGGGGCGCGGCTGGTTCCTGCTACTTTTGCCTGTGCCGCTGTTGGTGGGCGCGGGCCTCGTCGCCGATTCGACGGTGAACAAACCGCTGCGCGTGGCGCCGCAGTTGGTGAGCGAGGCCATTACTGTCGGCCGTACCTACGAGGGCGATCTGTTCGTGCTCGGTCTGGAAGAAGGCGTCAACTATGCGGCTATCCGCGGCGTCCGCGAACAGATGAGCGACGAGTACACGCTGTCTATCGGGTCGGTGGACCTGGGTGTGAGTGATACCGTCATCGTCGTGGCCGATTTCAACAACGGCGCGTGGATCAATTGCCGGGTGATGGCCGAGCAGCTCTCGTTTTGTTACGATGCCAGCCTGCCCTACATGCAAGGCCTGCCGGCCGTGATTGCCACCGGC
>JAFGOG010000355.1 GCA_016926595.1 Anaerolineae bacterium | reverse complement strand
TTGGGCTAACGAGACCCTTCGGCCCAAACAGCGGGGCCTCAGGGTGACAGTTCTCGGATAGATTCTTGGCAATTGTCTCCCATCCCCTTTAGGGGTGGGAGGATGGGTTGACTAGAGACAAGGAATAAAGGAGGCAACCATGAAGATCGACCAATATGAATTCCCAGATGACCTGCTGTACGACAAGGAGCACAATTGGGCCAGGATCGAGGGCGATGTGGCCACGATCGGCATGACCGACTTTGGGCAGGGGCTGGCGGGCGAGATCGTCTACGCCGAGACGCCGCGCGTGGGGCGCGAGATCACGCAGGGCGATCCGTTCATGTCGCTCGAGTCGGGCAAGTGGGTGGGCCGGGTGAAGGCGATCGTCAGCGGCAAGATCGCCAAGGCCAACGAGGAGATCGAGTTCGACAGCACGATCATCAACCAGGAGCCGTACGAAGGCGGATGGTTCGCGGCGGTGCAGTTGGCCGGCGAACCGAGCGGGCTGATGAAAGCTTCGGATCCCGAGTTTGCGGCGTTCATCGAGGCTGAGCGGGTCAAGTACGGCAAGTAGCCAGACAGATGAACCTGTACAATTTAGGGCACGTGCCGTGGGCCGAATCGCAACTGATCTACCATTCGCTGCCACGGCTGGGGATGGAGGGGCTGGTGTTGTGCGCGCCGGCCGAGCCGTACGTGTGCATCGGTTATCACCAGGACGCGGAGCAGGAGGTGGACCTGGCCTACTGCCGCGAGCGGGGCATCCCCGTCTTTAGGCGAGAGGTAGGGGGCGGGGCCGTCTTTTTGGACGGGCAGCAGCTTTTTTACCAGGTGATCCTGCGCCACGACAATCCGCGCGCGCCGGGGGACAAGGCTGAGTTCTATCGCCAGTACCTGGCGCCGGTGGCGCAGGCTTATCGCGACCTGGGCGTCGAGGCGCAGTACCGGCCGGTGAATGACATCATCACCAAGGAAGGGCGCAAGATCTCGGGCAACGGGGCAGGGGATATTGGCGACTGCGCCATCATGGTCGGCAACCTGATCGCCGATTTCGACTATGAGACGATGGCGCGGGTGCTGCGGGTGCCGGACGAAAAGTTCCGGGACAAGGTGTTCAAGAGTCTGTCGGAGAACCTGACGACGCTTCGCCGCGAGCTGGGGCAAGTACCGGCATGGGAGACGATGATAGCAGCGCTGGCGCGCAACTTTGAGCAGGCGCTGGGGCCGCTGACGCCAGCGTCCCTGCCGCCGGGGGTAATGGACAAGGTGGCCGAGCTGAAGGAGCGGCTGACGACGGAGGATTGGCTGCTCAGGCCGGGCAAGCGGTTCCGGGAAGGCCGCCAGGTCAAGATCGCGACGGGCGTGCAAGTGGCGCAACGGGCGCACAAGGCGCCGGGCGGGCTGATCCGGGCGACGGTGGAGACGCAGCAAGGCCAGATCGTGGCGGTGGGCCTGTCGGGCGATTTCTTTTTCTATCCGGCGGAAAAGCTGGCGGACCTGGAACGGCACCTGGTGGGGGCGAGCCTGGCCGAGGCGCAGGCAGCGATCGAGGAGTTTTACCGGGCCAGCGGCATTTCGTCGCCAGGGGTGACGCCGGCCGACATGGCGGCGGCGATGGGGGCGTGAGACAGGGATCCGATTTCCCAAGGCGGGAGATCGGATCTCTGATATCTAGGCCGTGCGGCGGATCTGAACTTTTTCGATCTTGGGGCCTTTCATCTCGGAGACCTTGATCTCCAGGCCGCGGCATTGCAGGGCCTCGCCCACGGTGGGGATGTGCTGGAGGCGGTAGAGGAGAAGGCCGGCCACGGTTTCGTACTCGTCGCCTTGGGGCAGACCAAGGTGTAACTGCTCGTTCACTTCGTCGACGCGGAGCAGGGCATCGATCTCGACGGTCGTTTCGTCGAGCCGGACGACCGGCTCCTGGCCGACGATCAGCTCGTCGCTCACCCGGCCTACGATCTCTTCGAGGAGCTCCTCCAGGGTGACGACGCCAGCCGTGCCGCCGTATTCGTCAAAGACAACGGCCATCTGGTTGTGGCTGGCCCGCATCTGGGCAAAGAGGCCGGCCACGTCGGCGGTTTCCGGCACAAAGAGGGCCGGGCGGACGAGCGAGTCGATGCGGCTGTCCAACTGCATCGAATCCTGGGCCAGGGCGAGGAGGATGTCTTTGACGGCGACGATGCCGACGATGTTGTCCAGGCTGTCGTCATAGACCGGAAAGCGGGCGTGCCGGGTCTCGGCAAAGACTGCCAGCAGGTCCCGGAGGGTCGCCTGCCCTTCGACGCCGACCACGCCGGGGCGGGGGATCATGACCTCGCGGGCCTGGCGCTCGCCGAATTCAAAGACCTTTTGGAGCATGTCCTCCTGGTCGGCCTCGATGGCGCCCCCCGCCTGGCTCTCGCGCATCAGGATCCTGAGCTCCTGGACGGAGTGTACCTGTTGGCGGCCCTGCACGGCGCGCAGCCCGAACAGCTTGAGCAGGCCGTTGCCCGCTCCGTTCAGCAGCCAGATGAGGGGGCGGAAGAGGTTTTCGACCAGGACAATCGGCCGGGCGACGAACAGGCTGGCCCGCTCGGGATATTGGAGCGCGACCGATTTAGGGGCGAGCTCGCCCAGGACGACGTGCAGGAAGGTGATGATGGCAAAGGCCACGCCGGCGGCGATGGAGTGGGTCAGCGCCTCATCCCAGGGCCCCGGGATGGCCTCGAGCAGCGGCGCCAGCAGCCAGGCAAAGGCCGGCTCGCCGATCCAGCCCAGGCCCAGGCTGGCCAGGGTGATGCCCAGTTGGGTGGCGGCGATGAACCGGTCGGGATCGCTGATGGCGTGACGGACGACGCGGGCCAGGCTGTTGCCCTGGGCAACCAGCTCATCGATCCGGCTGCGGCGGACGCTGACCAGGGCAAACTCGGCCACGACAAAGAACCCGTTCATTGCTACCAGGGCCAGGGCGCCGAGTAGCAGCAAAAGCGCTGTGGTTGTGGTCATGATTGACTACCTCGGAAATAGACTCACCCGGAAAGCGCACAGCCGCGCGCCCCTACGGTTTTCGTTCATCGAGGCGCCCGGCCGGCATAAAGACCCTTTAGGGCTGGCTGCCTACCTGTCGCCGGGCCAGGAGGCGGGTCAGGGCCTGTTCGTAGGCCTGGTAGGCCTGGCGGCCGTAGAGCACAAAGCGGACGAGGCGGATTGGCCCGTCGTGGGCGGCAAGATAGTCGACGACGGCGCGCAGGGCAACCGGCGCCGCCTCGTCGAGGGGGTAGCCGTAGGCGCCGGTGCTGATGGAGGGAAAGGCGACGCTGCGCAGGTTGTGCTCGGCGGCCACTACCAGGCTGCGGCGGTAGGCGCTGGCCAGCAGGCGGGCGGCCTGGTCGGCCCCCTCGCGCCAGTAGACCGGGCCCACGGTGTGGATCACGTGGCGGGCGGGCAGACGACCGCCGGTGGTGATCTTGGCGTCGCCGGCGGCGCAGCCGCCCAGGGTGCGGCACTCGGCCAGGATCTCGGGGCCGCCGGCGCGGTGGATCGCGCCGTCCACGCC
>JAFGOG010000354.1 GCA_016926595.1 Anaerolineae bacterium | reverse complement strand
TCCTGCCGGCCTTGCAGCGCCCGGCTGAGCGTGATCGCGTCGGCGTACTCCAGGTCGCCGCCCACCGGCAGCCCCCGCGCCAGGCGGGTCACCCGGACCTGGAGCGGCTGCAGCAGCCGGGCGATATACATCGCCGTGGCCTCCCCCTCCAGGTTGGGGTTGGTGGCCAGCAGCACCTCCTTCACCGCCCCGACCTTGGCCCGGGCGACCAGCTCGTTGATGCGCAGCTCGTCGGGGCCGATCCCCTCCACCGGCGACAGCGCCCCGTGCAGCACGTGGTACAGGCCGCGGTATTCGCCGGTGCGCTCGATGGCCAGCACATCCAGCGGCTCCTCGACCACGCAGATCGTCGTCCGGTCGCGTCCCTCGTCGCGGCACACGGCGCACGGGCTCGCCTCCGTGATATTAAAGCACGACGTGCAAAAGACGACCTTCTGTTTCAGCTCCTCCAGCGCCTTGGCCAGGGCCATCGCCTGCTCAGCCGGGCGGCGAAGCAGGTAGAAGGTCAGTCGCGAGGCGGTCTTGGGCCCAATGCCGGGAAGCTGCGAAAAGGCTTCGATCAGCCGCGTGACCGGCTCGGGGGTAACGGTCGGCATGGCGCGGCTACCCCAACAGCCCGCCCAGGTCTAACCCGCCCAGGCCGCCGGTTAGCGCGCCCAACCGCTGGGCGGCCACCGCCTGCGAGCTCTCCAGCCCTTCGTTGACCGCGGCGATGATCAGGTCCTGGAGCATCTCCACGTCGTCAGGGTCCACCGCTTCTGGGGCCAGGGTGATCGATTGCAGCCGCTGCTGGCCGGTCACCACCACCGTCACCGCGCCCCCGCCGGCAGTGGCGGTCACCGTCTCTTCGCCCAGCGACTGCTGGGTCTGCATCATCTGCTCTTGCAGCTTTTGGATCTGCTGCATCATGTTGGGCTGGCCGCCTGGCCGGGCGGCGCGGATCCGTTGTCCTTTGCCTTTTGCCATCTGTTGTCCTCCTGTTAGCCATCGGCTATCAGCCATCAGCCTCTGCTCGCCAAGGAAGAGCTGGTCGCTGAAAGCTCCTTATTTCACAATCGTAGCCTGCCCGCCTCGTTCCGCTGCCCAGCGCGAGATCTCGTCCGGCACTTGATCGTCCTCTGTCGCGGCAGTCTGGTCTGAGAGATCCGGCGTTGCCGCCTGGGGTGGCGGCTGGAGAGAGGGGCGAAGGGCGTATTCCGCCGCCAGGACCAACCTGATCCGGCTCTGAACGCCGAGGACGCTGCTCACAGCTTCCTGGACCTCTACCTTGCGCTGTGGGTTCTCCAGCTTGTCGCGCAGGATCGAGCTCGGCACGGTGACCACGATCTGATCGTCGATCAGCTCCACCGGGTGGCAGTCGGAGCGGAGCACGGCGGCCGTGGTCCTGTTGAGCGCCTGGACGGCGTCGATGATCTCCGGCCAGCGCCTCTGCACCTGATCGAGGGCCAGCCCACCGCCGCCCACTCCGCTGATTTTCCGAGAATCGCTTCGCTCGGCGCCCGGCTCTGGGCCGGTCTGGTATAGGACCGCGCCTGGCGACTGTTCCGCTGGAGCGGATACCGGCGCAACCATCCGCTCCGCTGGCGCTCCATCCACTCCGCCTGCGCTCCCCGACTCCTTTCGGTCGGGACTCGCTTCTCCCGGCGCCGGTTCGGCTACGGCCCGGCCAGATGTCCTGGACTGCGACCGTAGAGGCGCCGAATCGACGGCGGCGACATTCCGCTCGGGCGTGGCTGGCCTGGCAGGTGGCGTTGCGGCGTGCAGCACGCTCTCTATCAAGGCCATCTCCAGTGGCAGGTGGAGTATGGTCTGCAGGCCGCCTTTTAGATCGGTGACCGCTCCGTTAAACAGTCGGAGCGCCTCCAGCAACTGCCCGGTCGACAGTTGGACGGCCACTCCTTCCATCTCTGCTGCCTGTTCCGCCGTAGCGTCGAGCAGGTGCGTGCCAGCGCCCTCCTTGATGAGCAGCAGGCCGCGCAGGTACTCGACCACCTCCCGGCCAAACTGGCGGGTGTCGACGCCATCGCCCACGACCCGGTCGATCAGGGTCAGGCCGCCGGCCACGTCGCCGCGCGCCAGCAGGCCCACCAGTTGGCCGGCGGCCTCGCCGCCCGTGGCGCCCAACACCATCTGCACCTGGTCCAGCGTGATCTGATCGCCATAGCCCATGAGCTGGTCGAGCAGGCTGATCGCGTCGCGCAGGGCGCCTGTGCTGTGCCGGGCGATCAGATCGAGGGCCGCCGGTTCGGCGGTCAGCCCCTCCTGCCGGGCGATCTCCTCCAACCGCTCGGTGATGGCCTGCACCGGGATACGCCTGAAATCAAAACGCTGGCAGCGAGAGGTGATCGTCGCCGGGATCTTGTGCGGATCGGTGGTGACCAGGGCAAAGATGACGTGCGGCGGCGGCTCCTCCAGCGTTTTCAGCAGGGCGTTAAAGGCTGGCTCCGTCAGCATGTGGGCCTCGTCCAGGACATAGACCTTGTAGCGGGCCTCGTTGGGCCGAAAGCCGGCCTTTTCCCGTATATCGCGGATCTCGTCGATGCCGCGGTTGCTGGCGGCGTCGATCTCGATCAGGTCCAGCAGCCGGCCATCGTTGATGGCCGTGCAGATGGTGCAGGCGTTGCACGGGCGTTCATCTTCTGGCGCCAGGCAGTTGACCGCCTTGGCCAGCAGGCGCGCGGTAGTCGTCTTGCCCGTGCCCCGCGAGCCGGTGAACAGGTACGCATGGCGGATCCGTCCCTGGCGCAGCGCGTTGCGCAGCGTGTGGGTGATCGCTTCCTGCCCCACCACCTCGTCAAAGGTGCGGGGCCGATATTTTAGATAGAGCGCCTGAGCGGCCATCGGTTCCCCTCCTGGACCACCTATAGTGTACCAGAGATGATCGCTTAATGCAAGGCAGGGGCAACCGGGTACATAATGCATGAGGCGTGAGGCGTGTCTGTCACGCCTCACGCTTCACGCCGTATATTCGGTCTGTCGATAACGATCTACCGCACCTCGTACTCCAGCGTCTGCTCCAGTTTGTCGT
>JAFGOG010000353.1 GCA_016926595.1 Anaerolineae bacterium | reverse complement strand
TGCCCTCGTTTCGACCTTACCCTTCTCTGCGGCGGCGCGTGCAGGAACAGGCCGCCGCGAGCAAATCACAAGGAGACGAATGATGCCTCGAACCAAGAACGTGTATACCGAACGATTGACGGTCAAGATCACCCGGCACATGCTGGCGGACTTGAACAACGTGGCGGCAAAGGGCGGCGACTCGGTGTCGGCCGTGGTGCGCCAGTCGATCCGCAACTTCCTGGACGGCACCGACCTGACGCTGGGCACACGGCGGACCTTTGACCGGCGCTTCCAGCAGCGCATGGTCAATATGGAGAAGCACCTGGACCAGAAGCTGGAGCAGGGGTTGGCACAGATTGCCGAGCAGGTGAGCGAGAGCCTGGAGAAGGATCGGAAGCAGACGGTGTATCTTGTGCGCCGAACGGTGGATGAGGCGCTGTCCAGCTTCCTGCATGGCTACAGCCAGATGCTGGATCAGCGTGAGGCGCAGAAGAAGGGCAGGGGAAGGCGCTAACTGCGAGGAGGGTCTATACCATGGCCATGAGCTGCTATACCGACTGGAAGTACATCGCCGCTGGAGACGGTGGTTATGCCAAGGGCCGGAACCTCCTAAAGTATTTGCAGTATCGCGACGACAAGATCAACCACATCCCCCGCGCCGGAGGCCCCGACCGCTGGGTGGATTGTGGCCTGGGTGGGAACTGGCGTGAGATCCTGGACAATGCCACCGAGCTTCAGACCGACAAGGTGCTGCTGCGCGCTCTGATCATCCGCCCGCCCCAGGAATTGGTCGCCGGGTTGGAGGAGGTCGATCCGGAGCGTTGGGCCAGCCGGCGCGAGCTCCTGGAAGAGGTGGTGCACCAGGTGATGGACGCCGAGATGGAGCGGGCCGGAGTCCTGCGGCCCGACGGCACGAAGCAGCTGCTGGACCTGCCCTACTCCTACGTCATCCACGCCCCCGATGACAGCAATGGAGTCGAGAGCCCCCATGCCCACGTCATCGTCCCGGCCATGGATCGGGATGGTGAGCGGGCCTTCAACGTCTACCGGCACGACGTGCAACAGACCCGCGATGTCGCCGAACGGGAGACCGAGCGGCTGTTCGAGTTGAGCCGGGTGCGTGAGCAGCAGCCAGAACTGGAGCAAGATCCCGAACTGGGATCGGGGTTCCTGGATCGGGAGATCCCCTTCTTCGACATCGACCGGTAGAGGCCAGAAGCATCCACAGCATCAACAGCCATAGACAGAAAGGGGGGCAGGATGCACACCGAGATGCGAAGGACACTCACGGTCGGCATCCTACCCCGCTCTTCGATCTTTTTTTGGAACGGGACGACATGTCCTCGATGTTGCGTATCAGCGCGTGCTGACCAGTGTCGCGATGAACGTCACCAGCATTGGCATACCTGCCACTTGGGCCAGAGAATCACGGTCCGGCCAGTGTGGGGTGAGGAAGCATGCCTATGTCGTCGGCAGAGTGAGCAGCACGCGGGTACGCACTCCGGGCAGGCTTTCGATAGCCAGCGTCCCGCCGACGACAGCCATCATGGTGCTGTGCAAAGCCAGGCCCTGCCCACCACCAGCGGCCGGTTGGGCGTTCGCCGGCAATCCTACGCCATCGTCTTCGACCAGGATTTCCAGTCTTCCCTGCCCCGAACTCCCCGCAGGTTCGCGCCAGGCCATGCCCACGCGCAGGCGCAAGGGGCGTTCGCTAGCCCGGTCACGACCGTGGTGGGCAGCGTTGCGCATGGCCTCTCGCGCTGCGTAGAACAGGACTTCGGCAGCCAGAGGAGCCAGCGCCCGTGCTTTTCTTTCGGCCTTCTCATCCACCTGCCACATCACCTCATCAAAGACACCGTTCATCTCCCCTGCCACGGTCTCTTGTAGGGCGCCGACCAGGCCCAGCCGGTCGATTTCGGGCGCAGCGACGACCGGCATTTCGCGAAGCAGGTTCGATATCTGGCGATGGGCGTCGCCCATTAAGGACACCGGGTCGTCGCCGGCGTGGTTGGCCTGCGGTTGAGAGCCGCTCAGGGTCAGCATGGCCGTGTGCAACAGCGGCAGGACCTCGTCGTGCAGCAGTCGCCGGGCCCGTTGGTCGAACACGGCGCGGCTGAGCTCGCCATAGTCGCGGCTTTCGGCTAGGCGTTGGCGTTGCAAGGCCAGCAGCCGCCGGGCCACCTCGATGCTGGCCAGTGTATCCATCAACCGTTCGCCGCTGGCCTGGGCGATCTCGATCTCTTCCTGGGAGTACAGGCCCCCATCCTGCTTCTCTCCCAGCAGCAGAATCCCGATTAGCCCTTGTTCACTGCGCAGAGGTACAGCCCAGGTAGCATCGCCGTATCTTGCCGGGTCGAGCGGTACACACATCGCCAGCGAGGAATCGAACTCGGCGGTGATCCCGCTCAATGCCGCGGGCAGCGACCGGCCATCTTCAGGGTAGGTCAATGCCGCGCCGACCAGGGATGTCAGCGGTCCCAGCGGGGCCAAATAGGCTACGCTCGCGCCCAGGAGATCGTCGCACAAGGCCCGGAACAGCGCTCTGCCATCGAGATCGAGCGCGGAAGAGGGAGAGGAGGCCAACAAATGCTCGTACAAGCGGGGGCTTGCCACAAAGGGACGCAAGTGATCCAGGGTTCGCTCCCGCTCTGCAAAAGAGCGCCAGCTCAGGAGGGCGTAGAATAAGGTCATGAGAATGGTCGTCAGCAGCAGGCTATAGATAGGCTGCAACTGCAGCGTCAGGCCCAAGCTCACGGCCGCGCCATAGCCCGCCGCCAAGATTACCGCCCGGCGCCACTGGCGCACGAGACCCCGTCGTGGCAGCGTTCCGCCAGTAAAGACCTCGTAGGCCGCGATTGCCCGTCCTAGCAGAACAATGGACATGGCAATGAGCGCAGCAATTACGAGGTCGAACCAAGCAATCTGGTAGGACATGCTGGCATATACCTCACCCAGCGCGCGCTGCTGCGCGTTGGATACGATCCAGAGCATTACCCACACCACCAGCATGCTCACAGCAAGCAGCACACCCGACGCCCCTACCAGCCACGGACGGGCGCGGTGCCGCGCAAGGTCGCCCATCACCCGCACCGAGGGTTCTGGCCGGCGCAGTGCATCAAGCGATAGCCCGATGCACAGCACGACATAGAGCGGATAGAGAAGCATTACCATCGGGATGCCGCCGATCGCCGGAGTGGCTGCCAACTCCAGGCGGGCCACCTGGTGGTAGGAGGGCAAGGGGTTGGCGACTGCCAACAACCCGACAAAGGCCCCGAACAACGCGCCCACCAGGATCAACCACGGTCGCTGCCGACGGTGCAGGCCACCCTGCCGATTGTCCCAATAGCCCGAGTACCACAGCATGACGA
>JAFGOG010000352.1 GCA_016926595.1 Anaerolineae bacterium | reverse complement strand
GTCTGTGGGCTGGGTGGCCAGCCGGCCGGTCACCAGTAGCCGGTGCCCCGGCAGATGGGGCAGGGCTTGCCGTTGGCTCTCACGCCCTGGCCGCGGCACGCGAGACAGGGGAACGCGGGCCGCCTGGAAGTGGATCGTTGGCCGGCCGGTTGGACGCCGGGCTGCGTTGGGCTGCGCCCTTCAGGCGTCGACTGGCCGAACATGGCCCGGACGAAATGGGCCAGGGCGGCGCCCAGGAACTCGCCCAGGGTAGGGCTCCAGCGGCGGACGGTGTCAAAGAGCTTGCTGCCCGTGGGCGCCAGCCCGTCCAGCTCGATCTCGAGCTGTGCTGCATCGGGCCGGCGTCGAGGATCGGGGTCCAGGCAGCGGGCGACCAGGTTGACCAGGGCCGGGCTCAGGTCGGACCGCAGCTCAGACAGCGGCTTGAACTGGGAAAAACTTTTCAGGATGTCCAGGCTCAGCTCGGGAAAGGAAGTAAAGCGGTCGCGCGGATCCTGGCCGGTCAGGAGGTGGTGCATGGTGGCGCCCAAGGCATAGACGTCCGACCTGGCGCTGGCCTGCATCTGCCACTGCTCCAGGGGAGTGTAACCGGGCGTGCCGGCGGCGACCGTCTTGCCCCCGGCGAGCATGACCCGCGCGCCGCTGCTGGTAGAGGCGCGGGCCAGCCCGAAATCGACCAACCACACCCGATCTTCGGGATCGACGATGATGTTGGCCGGCTTGATGTCGCGGTGGATAACCGGCTGGGGCTTGCGGCTGTGGAGGTAGACGAGGGCATTGGCGACTTTGCCGGCGCAGCGGACCACCTCCGCCTCGGACAGGGGGCGCTTGAGCCGGTCCAGCCGCCGTTCGAGGCTTTCACCTTCGATATACTTCATGACCAGGAATTGATCGCCGCCCTCGACGAAATAGCCGTACACCTCGGGAATGTGGGGATGGCCGGGCTGGTTGAGCTGGGCCAACACCTCGGCCTCGCGCTTGAAATCGTCCTCGGCCTTGCGCCGCTCGGTCTGGCTGGCGAAAAAGGGGCGCATTTGCTTGACGACGCACAGCCGGCCAAACAGCTCCATGTCTTTGGCCAGGTAGACGGCGCCCATACCCCCTTCGCCCAACTGGCCGATAATCTGGTAGCGCCCGCCCTGGAGGGGCGTGCCAACGGGCAGCGACCCGATGCCGCCGGCCCCACCCCCGGTCGCCGAGCCTGCGGCAGACAGCCGGATGCCGCAGCGGATACAGAAGCGGGATTGTGGCTTGGCCGGTGCTCCGCACTGTGGGCAGTTAGCCATCGTCGCCTGCCAGGTGCGCCCAGATTACCGTCACGTTATCCTCGCCGCCAGCCTGGTTGGCGGCGTCGACCAGGCGGCGGCAGATGGCCGGCGGATCGCCGCCAGCGGCCACCAGCGCCGCCAGGCGGTCGGCGGGGTAGACCATGTCCCACAGACCATCGGAGCAGAGGAGCAGGCCGTCGCCAGGCCGGAGCTCCAGCGGCGCGAGGTGGTCCACTTCGAGCCCCGGCTTGAGGCCCAGGCAGCGGTACAGGACGTTGCGATGGGGGTGGGTGTACAGCTCGTCGGGTTTGATCTTGCCCTGTTTGAGCAGCGCCCCGGGGACCGAATGGTCTTCGGTCAGTTGGCTTAACTGGCCGCCGCGCCACAGGTAGGCGCGGCTGTCGCCGACGTGGACCAGGGTAAGCCGCCGGCCCTCGACGACGGCCAGGGTCAGCGTCGAGCCCATGCCGCCGGCCTGGGTGGGGCGCTGGCGGGCGTAGCCCAGCAACACCTGGTTAGCCCGCTCGACGGCGTGCTGCAGCAGGCGGGCCAGGTCGGTTTCTTCCAGGCGGACGGTGGCGCCGCTGCCCACGACCGCCAGGGCTTCGGCGTCCAGTTGGCGGGTGACGGCCGGGTCTTGGGGCCGGAATAGGGGGGCCAGCTCGCGCTTGAGGGTTTGCACCGCCCAGCGGCTGGCAACCTCGCCGGCCAGTTGGCCGCCCATGCCGTCGGCGACGGCGAGCAGGCCCAGCGGCCCCTCGTCGGACGACTGGGTGACTCGATAGTAAAAGCTATCTTCGTTCAGCTCGCGCTCGCGGCCGATATCGGTCAGGCCGGCGACGGAAAGCCAGAGTGCCATCGTCTATCTCAGCCCCACCAACCCGTATCTTTGATCCGCACGGCGGCGGCGATCTGCTGCAAACGTCCCTGGTCCACGGCCACGGTCAACACGATCTCCTGGCCGCGCCCCGGCACCTTGTGTGGGCGCAGCTCGAGCGTGACGATCTCCTGGGCGCCGGGCGGAAGGCGAAAGGCAGCCGGCCGGGCTATCAGCCATTCGGGCAGGCCGAGCAGTTTGCAGCCGGCGATGGCCGGGCTTGGGTTGGTTACAGTCAGAGTTTTGGACACAGCGGCCCCGCGGCGGCGAACCTCGCCGAAATCGAGGCGGCCGGGCTCGACGCGGATCGTCGGGGTGACTACTGTGACCTGGACCGGCACAACCTCAGGCATTCCCTTGGCCGGGATGAGGGTCACGGCGGCCACATGGTTCTGACCGGCAGCCAGGGTCGCGGCGTCGATCTCGATCGACACAGTACATGTGCTGCCCGGTGGGCAAGTGAAGGTGTTGCCGCGCGGCAGGAGCCATGGCTGAGAGCTGAGCACTTGACCGCGCAGCAGGCCCTGGCCCCTGTTGGCGATCTCTATGGCCTGGACGGTCTTTTGTCCCAGGCCGATCTGGGGCCTGAGGTTGGTTGTCCGCAGCTCCATTTTGCCCGGCGGCAGCAGGCCTGGGTCTAGCTGGCCGATAAAGGCATCGAGGGCAGAGTCGGGATCACCCGGCCACTGGCGCACGGCGACCTCGGCGGCCCTGGCGGCGGCCTCGTCGTGGAGTGTGTGGCGCAGCCAGCGGATCAGGGCGCCGTCGGCCAGGAGACCGGCGGCGTAGCGCCAGTGTTTGACCGCCAGGCTCAATAGCTCGTCACGGTCGTCGGCGGCGTCGCCGTCGGGAAAAGCTACAGCTTTTAGCGGGCCGGTCTGGCCGGCCTGGTAGGCCTCGAGCTGTTGGCGGAATTCGGCGGCGGTTGGCCGTTGGGCCACATCCTCGGCCAGGGCAGCGCGGAGGATATCGGCCAGGTCGGGCGGCAGCGCGTCGAGCTGCGGGTACTGGCCGGGGTGGTCGCGCGGGTCGTCGTCGGTGAGGAGGTGGTAGGCGGTGGCAGACAGGGAGTAGACGTCGGAGCGGGGCTCGGAGTGGCCTTGGTACAGCTCGGGGGCCGCATAGCCCACCGTGCCATACAGGCTGTCGCCGGCAAGGGCCAGGTAGCGGGTCTTGGCCGTGCCGAAATCGACGAGCACCGCCCGGCCGCTGTGCTGGTCGACGATGATGTTGCCCGGCTTGATGTCGTTGTGGACGACGGGCGGCTGGCGGCCGGCCAGGTATTCGAGAACAGTGCAGATCTCGATGGTATAGTGCAGCACGTCGGCCATAGGCAGCGGCTTGCCGGCAGCGGCCTGGCCGCCGTCGCGATCCGGGCTGGTCAGGCTGTCGGCCAGGTCTGGCCCTTCGATATACTCCATGATCAGGTAGTTGTGGCCGCCCGCGGAAAAGTAGGCGTACAGATCGGGGATGCCGGGATGCTTGAGGTCGCCCAGGGTGCGAGCCTCGGCCTCGAACCGTTGGGCCGCCTCGCGCCGGGCATCTGGGTCGAGCGGGTCAAAGTATTCGATGACCTCTTTCAGGACGGCCAGCCGGTCAAAGGCTTTGGTCTGGGCGACCAGGTAAACGGCCCCCATGCCGCCCTTGCCCAGGGGACGGACGACGCGGTAGTTGCCGCCGTCCAGCAGTTGGCCTGGGCTGATGCGAGCGTCCGCTGCCCCCAGCGGTGACTGGCACGAGGCGCAGTAGCGGGCGCCGGGCCGGTTGAGGCGGCCGCAGTTGGGACAGGGCTCGATCAAGGTCTGATCCTTTGAAGACCTGGCGGATTTCCAAAACCGGTCAGGTCTGGCGTTTCAGAAGCTGCCATACGATCGCTCCGCCGACAAAGGCCAAGGCCGGCAATGCAAAGACGGCCAACGCCGCCAGGGGCAGGGCCTGGAAGAAGGCCAGGACCAGGCTCAGGGCGTCGGGCTGGCC
>JAFGOG010000351.1 GCA_016926595.1 Anaerolineae bacterium | reverse complement strand
CCCAAACACGGGTACGACGTAGAGCGCTCGGCTTAGTTCAAAGGGATTATGTGGCGGCTTCGCGCCACATGAATCCTTATCCTTTTTCTGCAGTTGCGCTGGAGTTTTCTATGCCTGGAGTGAAGCCCATCTGGCCCATACCTGCCTATGCAACAGCCCTGGGCCTCTTCTTAGGGTAGACGCATTTGGCCTCACGAGACAGCCCGCACTAGCTGCCCAGCCGGAGCGAGCATCCAGATGCGCTTCCCCCCCGAGCTGGTCGAGGGGCATTGTCGAGCGGCATTGTCGAAGGAGGTTCGCGGAGGCTCCTTCGACGGGCCTTCGGCGTGAGCTCAGTCGAACGCTCAGGCTGCCTCCGCTCACCATCTGAATCCAAATGCGATTGCCTTGGCCTCTCCTCGCCAAGTTCTGATCGCGAAGAAGAGGAGCGACCGAAAAGTATCTTGAGAAACGCCGGGATGTTTCTACAGGGCGGTGGGGAGCGCGATGCAAACTGGGCGCTGTCGTAGATCTTTTTTCCGGGCCCAGTCAGGCCAGCTTTTCGACGATGAGCACAAAATCAACGCGGTGAACCCAAAAAGGCCCCATGCTGACGTTGGGGACGATGGCGACGATCTCGCCTTCCAGGTTGTTCAGAAATTGCTCGAGTTTGCTCTGATCGGCGGTCATTCTGATATCGAAACGATGCACCCGGTACTTCATGTTTCCTATCCTCTCATCCTCTCGTGGAACCTTCTCCCGGCCTGCACTGCTGGGCAGCGGCAGGCAATACCCGCGTTATGCAGGCAGTATAAACCGGAGTCGAGCAGGGCGCATCGGCCAGGCGGGCGATTTTCTCTTGGCCGGGTGGCCGATTCTCTGCGAGGGGGGCGGGCCAACCCTTGAGCCAGCTTCCTGAACAGAGCGAGAACATCCCCGTCTCTCCGAGTGGCCTGCTGCAGGTTATGGCCTCGGCCAAGCAGGCAAAAGGGGCCGTCTATGACGCGCTCCGCCAGGCGGGATATATCCGACCGGCGACCGAGTTCTTGAGCCTGGAGGTACCGTCGTGATCGGCTACTTTCCCGAACCCTACCCCGATGAGCTGTTCTACAGCCTATGCGCCCGGTTTGGTGCTCGCATGCGCTATCCACACAAATCAGCAGTGATGCGCGAGTTGTTTGGAACAGAGGCGGCGATTGCCGTCGTCGACCTTCCCAGTCGCCTTGGCTTTTTCACAGAGGCATTGCCGCCTGGACACCCGCTCAAGACTGTGGACCGGCTCATTGCATGGCTGCAAAGAAATGACGACGAGTGGCTGAATGCCCACCTGCCACCGCGCAGAATCCCGGTCCGAGGGAGACCGGAATGGATCTTGGCGCAGGTGGATTGGAAAGAACGGGATGCACAACTGGCGAATCAGGTGCGCGAGGTGGTCCACCACCTCTTCGAGGCGCCCGGACGCCCTCTGCAGATCACGATCCAGACCATCTGCAGGGAGGTTGGCCACTTTCATTCGTTGCGTTACGAGCTGGAACGGATGCCACTGACAGCCAAGGTACTGGCTGAATCGGTGGAGACGCACAAAGTCCTCGCTGCTCGCCAGTCCGGTGGGCAGCTGAGCTTTATCGACAAGAGGCCCTCTGTCCTACGTATCGGCGGCTCGTAGAGCGTGCCTCTGTCCGGGCGGATCTTGTTGCGCGATGGCCCCTGGTCCAGGAAGCAATGGAAGCTGCCCTGCAGATGCTCAGCCAATTCCGGGCGAACGACCCACCGCATTCAGAGGGTCAGGTGTCATGAACAAGGGGGACCGTCGAGTTCCAGGGTACAACTTTATTCCCTGCCGAAACTTCAAACAGGCGGCACCGGCTTGCCCAGTGTACAACTTGTGCCTTCGCGACCTGCAATGAATCTGCTGTTTTCAGGCGCTTTTGTGAGGGATCCAGTGTACGATTTTATTCTCAGTGTACAGCCCGACAGGATGGCGATCAGCAGGCCATTGTTGTAGGCCAGCAGGTTGGTGACCAGCTCGAGGACCATGTTCTGGCTCTCGATGTGCGCGCCGGAGCTCAGCTCGTATCGCTCGTATGGACTCGACGGCGGCACGGGCATCCAAATGCCGTAGGGTGGGTTGATAGTGGCGACGTGCCAGTGGCCTTCCGGGATGACAGGCCCGTAGGCCATGATGTCACCCTGGCGGATGGCGCGCTTGCCGACGGCCTTTCCCGGCGACGTCGGCCAGGCGGGCGTCGAGCTCGACGCCAAAGACGTGGTGGCCGCGCTCCTTGAAGGGCGCCAGCAGCCACGCCGAGCCACAGGTCGGATCGATGACGTTCAGGCTGGGGCGCTCTTCAGGGATCATGCCGTCCAAGCCGAAGGCGTGTTCGGCAATGGGGGGCAGGGCTTCGCACAGCCAGAGCGGGGTAAAATACTGTGGGCTCGCCTGCGAAAACATCGGCTTAAAGACGGGGGCGCGAAAGCCGCTCGTCTCGAAGGCAGCGCCTTCGTCGATGGTGCCGGCGACCGCTGGCTCGCCCGCGGCTGCCGGCTCGTCGGTTGGCCTTTCGATGGTTTGTGTCATGATTTTCCTCCTGGGATTTGTGTGTGGGTCTTTTTCCTTGACTCGTGACTATGACCAGATTGCTATTTCGGATCAGGATTTGATGAAAGTCGGTCAGTAACATCGAAAGAGATGCGCTATGGTGCTCAGCCCTGACCGGATCCGCCTCGACCGCAGGATGGTCCTTTTGCATAGGTCGGGATTATTGGCCATCTGGCCGATGACAATCCGCACCGCAGCAGATATACTGAGCAGAGTATTCTGCCTGGTTTCAGGAGGCGTAGCGAATGAAGGTCCTCAAACTCATCTCTGTGCTCACCACGTTCATGCTGCTGGTGACCAGTTGTCAATCGGCTGCCACACCAGTCCCGCCGCCCACGGCAACTGCCAGCACTCCAACGCCCAGTTTGGTACCCACCGCGAGCCTGCCTCCAGCGCCTACAGATACACCCGTTCCCACAGACACACCCGCTCCGACTCCAACTCCGCCCTCAACCCTGACGCCTTCGCCTGAGACACGCGCAGTGCCCTGGCGACCGGCGCTGTCTCGGGAACTTTGCGCTCCCTCTGATGCCCGGAGCTGTCAGGTGCTGTTTGTCCTGCCGGCGCAGTACTATGCCGAAAGTGGCAGGAGCTATCTCGACCAATTTCGGGATGCTGGCTACACAGTGACGGTCGCGTCCGACGCACCAGAGGTCGTGGAAGTGTGTGAGAATACGGTCCGCGCCGCTCAACCCGCGAAAAACATCCCGGTGGACCTGCACCTCGCGGAGGTAGAGGTCGCCGACTATGACGCGATCGTGTTTATCGGCGGGCTGGGCTGTCAGGACCAATGGCCTGACGAACAAGCACACCGGATCGCGCAGGAGGCTGCCAGCCAGGGCCAAGTCCTGGGCGCGGCGGGCTGCGCGTCTACCATTCTGGCCCACGCCGGTCTGTTGCAGGGCAAGGCCGCGGCAGTTTGTTCCGGCAGTCCCCCGGTGAAGCACGGCCAGGATTATTGTGCCGTCCTGGAAAGCCAGGGCGCCATTTGCAGCGAGGAACTGATCACGCGCGATGGGCACATTGTGACCGCCCGGCAGAAATCGCCCTACTTTGTGGCGGGCCTCATCAAAGTCATCATGGAGGCCGGCGCCCCGGCGCCCATTCCATTGTTGCAACTAGGTCCTCAGGAATTCATCTCTCCCGAGACCTTCCAGGCCGGCCTTGGTGATCTGGATGGGGATGGCGATCTCGATGCCGTGTTCGCCAACCCCATGAACAACGCCTCTGAGGTCTGGCTCAACGACGGCAGCGGAGTACTTGTCAATACCGGCCAGCGGTTGACCCAGTACGGGCACGGTGTGGGTGTCGCCGATTTCGATGAGGATGGGGATCTGGATGCCTTTATCGCCTGCCACCAGTTCGTCACGCCCAGCCGAATCTACCTCAACGACGGGCGCGGGAACCTCCAGGATAACGGCCAGGACCTGGGGGATACGTCGATCAGCGCCGGCGAAGTCAACCTGCTCGACCTCAACGGCGATGGGCACATCGACGTACACGTCCTGTACTACGATCCCAAGGGCCTGGCCGACAAGGTCTATCTGAACGATGGTACGGGCACGTTCACGGATAGCGGCCTGGCCCTGGATGAAGAGACCATTGCCTGGGGCGACCTGGATGGCGACAGAGACGTCGACTATTTTGGCAAACGCTGGGGCGAGGGATATGTGGTGCAGCTCAACGATGGCAGCGGCCACTTCACCGAGGGTTGGCGCATGGATGACAGCCAATCGACCTTGGGTGGCGTGGCTTTGGCCGACTGGGATGGCGACGGTGACCTCGATGCCCTGGTGGCCAACGGGTTCCGCAGCACAGGTACGTATCCCGGTTTGGTGCTGTGGAACGATGGCCGCGGCCAGTTCACCGACAGCCGGCAGCGCCTGAACGAGACCAAAGGTTCCGAGCTGGCGGTGGGCGACCTGGATAACGACGGGGACCTGGATGTCTTTGTGGCGAACATGGACTGGCCCAACGAAGTCTGGCTCAACGAGGGTGGGTATTTCACCGACAGCGGCTTGCGGCTGGGCGAAAATCGCGACATGAGCGGCAAACCCTCTCTCGGCGACCTGGATGGCGATGGAGACCTCGACGTGGTGGTTGGCAGGTTTCGAGGCGGGGTGGAAATCTGGGTCAATACTACGAGTCACAGCGAGCAGAGTTCAGCACCGCACTCTGACATCCAAGGCATGGCTGCCGCGATCGTGCGTTTGAGGTTGCCCAAGACCAGGTGATTCCAGACGTCGACGGTGGTGGCCTGGAAGGAGTGCGGTACAAAGTTTTGCGCCATCACGGCCAAGGTATGGTAAAATGAAGTGGAGGATTCGACAACTTCCGTGGGTGTGGGTTG
>JAFGOG010000043.1 GCA_016926595.1 Anaerolineae bacterium | reverse complement strand
GGCCTCAGCCGGTGACGGCGTTTTCATAGTGGTCCACGCGCAGCAGACGCCCGCCCCGATCTAGCTCGACGGCGACCACGTCGATGCGCCAATCGCCCGGCCAGTCGACTGCCTGGACATAAGCCTCGGCCAGAGCGACCAACCGCGCCTGCTTAACGGGGGTGATCGATTCCTCCGGCGGGCCCAGCGCTTTGCCGCGCCGGGTGCGCACCTCCACCAGGACCAGGCACTCCCCCTGCCGCGCCACCAGATCCAGCTCCCCGGCCTGGCAGCGCCAGTTGCGGGTCAAGATCTCATAGCCGGCGGCAAGCAGCCGGCGCGCGGCCAGCTCTTCGCCCATCGCCCCCAGTCCGCGCCGGGCATCGGTCCGCTGCGATAGCCTTTTCATAAACCCCGCTCACACCCCTCCCAAAAGGGAGTATACCAGCGTTCCGGGGGTGGGGCAAGTTGGCAGCTTGCTGTACGTCGAGTTAGGGCCTGCAAAAGGCCGGATCGGGGGCCGGGCTCCTGGCGCAGGCCTCGCGCAGTTGTATTCTCAGCACACCGTCCTGGTATTCGGGCCGGGCCAGGTAAATCGGCCCCCAACGTGCAACGGCGGTCAGCCAATCCTCCTGGGCAAAAGCCTCGGCGCCGGCCACAAACTCGGTCGCCAGGCGCTGCTCCTCGGCCAGCTCACCGTTGCCAGGGTCCAGGACAGCAGCCTGGGCCAGGTAACCGATCGCCTGCTTCAGCAGACCAACGCTGCCGCTCGCCCTGGCGATCAACTGCCTGGCCGCCTGGGGATAGGCCTGCCGCAGATTGTCCCGCAGCGCCCCGCCCTGGTAATTAGGCCGGGCCAGGTAGACCGGCTCCCAAGCGGTGACCGCGGCCTCCCAGTCCTGCCCGGCAAAAGCTTCAGCGCCGGTCACAAACCGGGCGGCCAGGCGTCGCTCTTCGCCGTGCTGCTCGTCGGTCGGCCTGAGCGCCAAGGCGCTGTCCAAGTACTCCAGCGCCTGCCGGACCTGGTCCACATTGCCGTTGGCCTGCTCAAGCTGTGGCAAGGCCACCTGGAGGTACGCCTGGTAAAGCTGCTCTTCCACCTCCGCCCGACGGAACTCTGGGTCCTGGCTGCGCACTCGAGCCAGCGTCGAAATCGCGCCCAGCCAGTCCCCCGCCTGGATCAACGCCTGGGCCTGCTGCAAATCAGTTTCTATGGTCACCCGGTTTCGCAGCTTGGCGATCCGCTCTGCGACGCCGGGATAGGCCGGATCCTGGCCCTGGATCGCTTCCAGGATTTGGAGCGCCTCCTGCCAGTCGCCAGATTCCTCAGCGGCGAGGGCGCTGGCATATTGGCCGTCCAAAGCCTCTCGCTGCAAGCTGTACTCGATCCCGGCCTGCGCTGTGGGATCGCCCGGCACCGTCCGCAGCAATGTCTCGAAAGAATCCCGCGCCCCGGCCCAATCTCCGGCCTCCAGCCGTCGTTGGCCCGTTTGCCGCACCGACTCGAGCGCCATCTCTGTCTCTCTGGCGTCTCTGACCGGTCGCACGATCAGGTTATAGCTCACAATAAAGCCGGCGATCCCCGCCAACCCCATCGCCAGCATCACAAGAAGCAGCAGCAGGTTGCGCAGACCTCGCCTCGGCTGGCCGTGCGGCGCCGCCGCCCTCTCTCTGCTCATAGCTTCAGCAGAGGAAGGCACAAGCGCTACCTTGAGGCCAACGCGTACCGCCAGATCTTGTACAGCCTGCTCTTTGGGATAAAGGGCCGCCAGGAGCTGCAGCTTGGCTACGGCCGTCGCCTCATCGCCGGCTGCGAGGTCCTCCATGGCCGCCTGGTAGAGTGGATGCTGGTCAAAGGGCCTGGTTGGACCCGATTCTTCTGTGCGTTCTATCACGAAAGACCACCCTCGCCAGGAGGTTGCGGCTATCAACGGCCCAGGTTGCTGAACGTGCGCAGAAGCTCAGGCACGGCTGGCCCCAGCAGCACCGCCAACAACGCCGGGAAGATCAGAAAAACCAGTGGGAAAAGCATCTTGATCGCGGCCTGCCTGGCAACCTCCTCGGCCCGCTGCCGGCGGATGATGCGCATCTGCTCGGCCTGTGTGCGCAGCACCTTGGCAATGCTGACCCCCAACTGATCGGCCTGGACGATAGCCGCCACGAAAGACTCTACCTCAGGTAGATCGGTCCGGGCGGCCAGGTCTTGCAACGCCTGGCGGCGCACCTTTCCCAGGCGGATCTCGGCCACCACCCGGTTGAACTCATCGGCCAGTGGGGATTGCCAGCGATCCCCAACCCGGCTCAAGGCCGCGTCAAGGCCGAGGCCGGCGCCGACACAGACGTTGAGCATATCGAGGCCATCGGGCAGCGCCCGCAAGATGGCCTTCTTTCTCTGACTCATCTGCCAGTTAAGCCACAGGATAGGCACGTAGAAACCCACGACGCCGAAAGCGGCAGCCAGCAGCAGCCGCGATCCCAGCGATGAAGGGCCAAGGCCTAGCAACAGAAAGAATGCCACACCAAGAAACAGGGCGCTCAAAACACGCAGCCCGATCACATCCATCACCGTCCAATCGTGGGGCCGGCCGGCCACCTCCAGCTTCACCCGAAGCTCTTCAAGGTTGCGCCTGGGCGCCAGGCGGCTCGCCAGGGCTATCAGCCTGGCAAGAGCCGGCTTGATGGCCCGATCGGCAAATGGACGGCTCAATTCCACCTCTTCGAGCGTGGGTGCAACTCCGGCGGCATAGAAGCGGCTCTGCTCTGCAGTGCGGGCCTCCCACCCGGCGCGCACTGCAAAGAACAGCGCCAGGGCAGCCGCGGTGACAACCACACCGAAAAGGGCAAGGTAGATTGCCATTCCGGCTCACACCTCGATCTGGACTAGCCGCCGCATGATCAGGTAACCGGCGACCATCATGATCCCGGCCCCGATCGGGATGCACAGAGTAGGCCCTGGCTCGAACAACTTGCCCTCGTATTCAGGGTTCATGATATACAAAAAGACCGCCAGGCCGATAGGCAGAGCGATCAGCACATAGGCCGAAAAACGCTGCTGCGCTGTCAAGACCCTGATCTCGCGCTGGATCCGAACCCGCTCCCGGATCGTTTCGGCCACCGTCTCTAGAATATCGGCCAGGCTGCCCCCCACTTCATAGTGGATCTGGATGGCAGTCACGATCAAGGCCAGATCGTCACTGTCGAGACGGCGCACCATACTGTCAAGGGCCTGGATCAGGCTTCTGCCTAACTGCATCTCGCGGACCACCCGGCCAAATTCACCACCGGCAGGGTTGGGCATCTGCTTGGCCACCCATTCGATCGCCTGCGACAGGCCGTAACCAGCCCGCAGCGAACCGACGAGCCGTTCCAGGACATCCGGAAGCTGGCGGTTGAACATACTCAGCCTGGTCGCCTGCCGCCTGCTGACGTAGAACTGGGGCAGGAAAGCACAGATCAAACCCAACAGGACGCTGAACGGCGAGCTGCGGCCAACCATGTACCCGATCGTGAACCCTGCCAGCGCCAGCCCCAGGCACAACGCCAGGTACTCGGCCACCGTCAACGACAGATCGGCGCGGGCCAGATCGGTGGCAAGGCTCTCGGCAAAGCCGCGCCGGGCGATCAGCCGATCCACCCGGCTCACCAGGCTCCTGCGCCGCGCCGGGGCATTGCCATTCGCTTCGCCGGGCTGCTGTATCCACTTCTCGATCTGCTCCTCTACCCCTCCCTCGGGCCGCACGGCCCGGCTCAGCCCGTACAGGGCCAGCCCCATCGCCCCCGCAACCATCAACCCCACAACCACATCGATTGCCATAGACTCATTCCTGGGTCAGGGCGGCGCCATCTGCCCGCCCCCTGCCGATCAAGTCGCCCCCCAGGCGAACAGCTTTTTCTTTCCCTTGTTCCCCTCCGGCGCCGCAGCTCGCTTGGCCTCGGCCTCGGCCTGCTTCTCGGCGCCGTCCATCCCAACCAGGCTGCGCGCCAGCTTGACAATATCCCGCGCCGCCGGGCTGTCCTGGAACTCTTCGACCAGCGGCACCCCCCGGTTCAGCGAGGCAGACACCTGGTACGGCGTATGGGCAACCTCCTGGACGATCGACCGGCCCAAAGCCCGCTCCACCTCGCCGCGCTTGACATTGCTGGGCTGGTGGGGGTGATTGAGGATCAGCATGATCTTGTTTGGATCATAGTGGAGCAGATCCAACGCTTCGATAAAGCGGTGGGCATCACGCAGCGCAGTCACCTGGGGCGTGGCGATCACCATCAGCCTGTCGCACACGTCCACGATGGCCAGCGTCACCTCGTCCAGCGCCGACCACATATCCACGATCACATACCCGTCGCCCATCGCTGCCAGGCGGGTGATGATCTGCCTCATCTGCTCCGCCCGGATCGCATCGGCCATGTCCAGGTAGGGCGGGGCCATCAACACCTTGACCCCCGACTTGTGGGTCACCAACGATTTCTCCAGGAAAAGGTCGTCGGCTTCTTCAAGCTTGTTGGCCAGCGCCCCGATCGACGGCCCAGACAGGATATTG
>JAFGOG010000042.1 GCA_016926595.1 Anaerolineae bacterium | reverse complement strand
TCGGTTTCTGATCTTTTTCCTTCAGGGAGGCGGCACTGGTAACATCCAGTCGCTGATCCTGGCCGCGATCCTGACCATCATCGGCTTCCAGGTGTGCCTGATCGGGCTCATTGCCGACGCGGTCAGTATGAATCGTAGGATGCTCGAGGAGGCGCTGTATCGCGTGCGGCGGCTAGAATCCGCCAGAGATTCGACCGGCGATGATCTATCGTGATTCGCACCGCTGAACACCCGCGAGGCAACAAAGGCCGGGAGGGCCGGCCGGCAGCACAACCGCTGGGTCATCCAGGGCAACGCGCATGTCACCTTGCGACGGCCAAATGGGAAGCAGAACCCTGCCTGTTAGTCTGTGAGGAAGGCGGCTGAACGGCTGTGCGTTTTTGTATCATTGGCCCCGTATATCCCTACCGGGGGGGCATTGCGCATTTCACCACGCTGCTGTCCAAGGCACTGTGCCAACGAGGACACCAGGCCTTGGTGGTCTCGTTCAAGCGCCAGTACCCCCGTTGGCTCTTCCCGGGCGAGACGGACAAAGATCCAAGCCGGTCCCCACTGAAGGTGGACGACGCGCGTTACTGGCTCGATTCCGTGAATCCCCTGACCTGGCTTGCCACCTTTGCGCGCATCCGGCGGTACAGGCCGGAGGCCATCGTCATGCAGTGGTGGACGACGTTTTGGGCGCCGGCCTGGATTGTCCTGGGGGCGCTGAATCGGCTTCTCCTGCGAGCCGAGCTGGTGTACTTTTGTCACAACGTGCTACCCCACGAGGCCCGGTGGTGGGATGGCTGGCTCGCCAAAGCCACACTGGGTTGGGCGAGCACGTTCCTCGTCCAGTCCCACGAGGAAGAGGGCCGCATGCAGACTTTGCTGCCCGGCGCCGCGATCCGAGTCGTCCCCCTCCCCGCCTTTGACCAGTTCGGCGACCGGCGCATCCCAAAAGAGGAGGCCCGCCGGCAGCTGGCGTTGCCGACCAATGCGCTGGTCCTCCTGTTCTTTGGCATGGTGAGGGGATACAAGGGGCTGCGCGAGTTGCTGGAAGCCATGCCCCGCATCCGGCAAGCCGCATCACGCCCCGCGGTCCTGCTGGTCGCCGGCGAGTTCTGGGAGGATAGGCAACCCTACCTGGACCTGATCGAGCAGTTGGGGATCGGCGATGCGGTGAGAATCGACGGGCGGTATATCCCGGACGAAGAGGTGCCGGTCTACTTTTGTGCAGCCGACGCGCTGGCGGCGCCATATAAGAAGGTGACCGGCAGCGCCGTGACGCGGATCGCCAGCTCCTTTGGATTGCCCGTGATCTACAGCCTGACCACCATCGAGGTGCTTGTCTCACGTCTGGAGGGCGGCGAAGCCGTCCTCCAGCAGCCGGCAATGCCTGCACGCGCAGGCCGCGGCATGGAGGAGTGGATGGAGGCACCGGTGCCGACCTGGGAGGCATTCGTCGAGGAGTTGGAGGCGGCCGCCCGGCGGCCCGGCTCCGTGGACAAGACCAGAGGAGCCTAACAGAATGGCTGAAATGACTAGCGAAAAGATCCCGCCATCGCCCGTCGCCGGCGACATCCAGGCAGCACCCGTCATCTGGATCCTGGTACTGAACTGGAATCGCCCGCAGGACACCCTGGAGTGCGTGGCTTCGCTGCGCAACCTCAACTATCCGGCCTTTCGCATACTGGTCGTCGATAACGGCTCCACAGACGAATCGGTTGACCTGTTTCGTACTCTCCCCGGCATCGACCTGGTCGTCAACGAGCAGAACCTGGGGTTCGCCGCAGGCAACAACCGCGGCATCCAGTACGCCCTCGAGCGCGGGGCAGACTGGATCCTGCTCTTGAATAACGACACCACCGTCTCGCCGCCGCTGCTATCGCGCATGATAGACGCAGCGCAGACGGATCCGCAGATAGGCATGGTCGGACCGGTGATCTACTACTCGGACCGGCCGGATCAGGTGTGGTTCGCCGGGATGCGCTTCCGCCACGGCCTGTACGTGGTCCGGCGCGGCCTTCACCTGAAGCCGCCGCTCAACCCCGTCGAGGACGTTGACTTCATCAGCGGCTGCGGCATGCTGGTTCCCCGCCAGACGTGGGAACGCGTCGGCCTGTTCGATCCGCGCTTCTTCATGTACTACGAAGACCTGGACTTTTGCGTCCGCGCCAAAATGGCCGGATACCGCCTGGTGTGCGCCACGCAAGCGCACATGTGGCATGCCCTCTCGGCCAGCACAGGAGGTCCCGACTCGCCCCTCAAGCAGTACTACCAGGTGCGGAGCACCCTGCTGTTCAGCCAAAAGCACACCCGAGGGTGGCGCCGCACGGCGACCGTCACGATCCGGCTGGGCCATGCCGGCTTTATCGCCCTGCGCCAGGCGCTGCGAGGACAACTGCGCTGGGAAGCGATCCGCTTGTATGTGAAAGGGATCGCCGAATCCGTACTGGGAAACTCCCACCGGCGGCAGTAAATGAACGAGCCATGTGAGGTGTGCGGTTCCACGCAGAACCGGCTGCTGTTCCAGGGCCGGGATTGGCTGCAGGGCCAGCCAGCAGAGTTCCAGGTGGTGCAATGCGTCGAGTGCGGCCTCGTCTACCTGTGGCCCCGGCCGGAAGACCCACTCGCCGCCTATCCCGAAGACTATGCGCCGCACGTGGGACAGGAGAACTCGTCCGACATCGCCTATTCAGCCGGCCACCGGAGCGGCCTCTTGCGCAAGGCCCGTCTGGCCTGCCGGCAGGCAGACGGTCCCCTGCTGGACGTCGGCTGCGCTTCGGGCGAGTTCTTGTCCACCATGCAGCACCTCGATGGCGGCAGGACGCTGTGGGGCACAGACATCAGCGCGCGGGCAGCTTACCGCGCCCGGCACCAGCGGGGCATCAATGTTTGGCTGGGAAGCGTAACCGGCCTGCCGCTTCCCAACGAATCCGCGAGCGTGATCACCTTGTGGCACGTGCTGGAGCACGTGCCTTCCCCTGTGGCCGCACTCGGCGATCTGGCTCGCATCCTGCAGCCGCATGGGGCCCTGGTGTTGGCCTGCCCCATGCACGATAGCTGGGAGGCGAGACTATTCGGCCGCCATTGGTCAGGCTATGACGTGCCGCGCCACCTGTTTACCTTTTCCCGGCAGACGCTGCCCCGAATGCTGGACATGGCCGGATTCGAGTACAGCGAGGTGCTCCAAGTGGTGCGGGGCTACAATTCGGCCCGGCTCAGCGCGGCCTTTTGGCTCCAGACGACAGCCGTAGCCGGGATGCCTGTGCACCTGCTGCGAGTTCTGGCAGCGTTGCTGGGGGCCGGCGTCGCCCTGGCCTGCGAGCTTCTGTCCTGGTTCTTCGGCAATCGCCGCGCCATTGGCGTATTTGTAGCGCGCAAGAAGCAGCACACCGAAGGCGGATAAGCCATGGAGACTGTGTCCTGCAATCTGTGTGGCAGTTCCAAGCAAGCGGTGCTGTGGACGGGGCGCGACTGGGGCTATGGCTTTCCCGGCGACTTTTGCATGGTCGGCTGTGTGGAATGCGGGCTGATCTATCTGAACCCAAGGCCCTCGCCGCAGGAAATCGGGGCGTACTATCCCGAAAATTATGAGCCGTACGTGCGCACGCCGGGCGCCAGATCTTCTTGGTCCCTCTGGATCCAGCGACGCAGGCTGCGTTCCCGCGTGCGAGCAGTGACGCGGCTGGCCAACGGGGGCCGGCTTCTCGATCTGGGCTGCGGTTCCGGGGGATTCCTGCGCGAGATGCAGCGGCTTCCCGGATGGCAAGTGCAGGGCATCGAGCTCAGCCAGGAGATGGCTGCCTTCGGCCGCGAGCAGTTGGGCCTGGAGGTGCAGGCCGGGACGCTGGAGGAGGCCCGCCTTCCCGACGACGCCTTTGACGTGGTGACTATGTGGGACGTCCTGGAGCACCTGCCCGATCCCTTGTCGGCTCTGCGGGAGATACACCGGATTCTCAAGTCGGGAGGGGTGCTGATCAGCAGCAGTCCTAACGCCGCCAGTCTCGATGCCCGATTATTTGGGCGCTATTGGATCGGCCTCGATTTCCCGCGGCATCTATACGTCTTCTCCGCATCCACACTGTCCGCAATGTTGCGACAGGCCCGCCTGGAACCTGAGCAGTTCTTTTGTTTCTACGGCCGCTACACAACCTTCGCCCTGAGCCTCTCCCTGTGGCTGAATGCCCACATCCGCAGCCTCGCGTGGCGGCGCAGGCTGCGCTCGATCCTGCTGTTTCCCCTCTTCCGCTACCTGACCTTGCCCTACTTTGTCCTGCTGGATGCGCTGAACCGCGGCGCCATCTTGACCGTGACGGCCCGAAAGATCGACTGACATGCTCCGCTCTTTCCTGAGTAACACCTTCTTCTCGCTGATTACGGATGTCAGCGCGCGGCTGTCTTCTGCGCTACTAATGATCCTGATCGCCCGACGGCTCGGCGAGGCGGCCGCCGGCGTCTATACCCTGAGCAGCAACTATATCCTCATTCTCTCGGCCGTCGCTCTGTGGGGCCTCGATCAGCTCCTGATCCCCAAGCTGGCCCAGGATCGCAGCCTGTCAGGCAGATATCTCACCCACTTTTACACCATCCGCCTGGCCATCAGCCCCCTCCTCTGGCTGCTGCTGGCCGCCCTAATGCTCAGCCTGCAGCCCTATCTTCCTCAGACAAACTGGTTCATCGCCCTGGCGGGCGGCGTCCTGGTCAGCAACTCGATCTCGAACCTGGCGCAATCGCTCCTGGTGGTGGAGGAGCGCCTCTGGATCTCGGCCATCATCTCCACAGCCGTAGGGGTCCTGCTGGTGGCCTCTAGCGCCGCCGCCATCTGGCAGGGCCTGCCGCTGGAGATCATCGCCGCGCTGTTGGTGGCGACAAGCTGGCTGCAAGCGGCCATCCTCACTTGGTCGGCTCGGAAGCATCTGTGGCCGGCTGGCCTTCGTTTCGACCTGGGCTTTTGCAGGCGCCAGCTTGTCGAGGGGTTCCCCTTTGTGCCCATCATCCTCTTTATCGCGCTGGAGGCGCAACTGGGCGGCATACTGCTGTCGCTCTACCACTCCGAGACAGTGGTGGGCACCTATGGCATGGCCAACACCGTCGTGTCGGGGCTGGCCCTGATCTCGCAGGCGGTGCGACTTGGCATCTTTCCGGAGATGGCCCGCCTGCACCGCGCGGAAGACGACCGCTTTGCGCGGCTGTACGAGCGCTCGTGGCGCTATCTGGCCATCGTGAGCCTGCCCCTGGCTGCCCTGCTGGTGCTTCTCGCCGGGCCGATCATCGACCTGCTCTATGGCCACCCGGCACCGGAGGCTGCGACTACGCTGCGACTGCTCGCGCCCACCCTCATTTTCTACTTTCTTAACATTCCAAACGCCCGGCTTATGATCCTCGAAGACCGCCAGCGGGTGCTGGCCTTCCTCTTTGCTATCAGCGGGGCGGCCAATCTGGTGGCCGGACTGCTGCTGATCCCTGCCTACGGCGCGCCCGGTGTAGCCATAGCCCGCGTCCTGTCCATGAGCATCCTGTTTATCCTGAGTCACTATTATGTCCATAATAACATCCTGGCGGCGCGGGTTTGGCGGGCGCTCTGGCCCCCGCTGGCGGCCACGGCGGCCATGGCCTTGCTCATGTTCGTCCCGCTGCGTGGCGCTCCGCTACTGGCCCGCAGCCTCGGCGGAGCAGCCACCTATGCCGTGCTGTTGGTAGCTCTGAAAGCGATCCCGGCGGACGAGTGGCGCCGGCTGCACAACAAACTCGCCGCCTGGCAGTCCCGCTCTCGCACGAGAACCTAGCCCGAAGACAGAAACGCGTTCAACAGCAGTTGGTGAAGGAGACCGATTATGGCGAAACCCCGTGTACTGGTGATAGGATTGGATGGAGCTACCTGGGACCTGGCCCGTCCGTGGTCCGAGCAAGGGAAGCTGCCGCACCTGGCCGGTTTGCTAGCGGAGGGCACCAGCGGGCCTCTTATGTCTACCATACCCCCCATCTCGCCGGCAGCCTGGAGCTCTTTCATGACCGGCAAGAATCCGGGCAAGCACGGCGTCTTTGATTTTACTGTGCGCGATTTCGCGGGCTATGGCATGCGCCTGGCCTCCCGGCCCCAGGAGCCGACCCTGTGGGGCCTTCTCAGCGCCCAGGGCCGGCGCGTCTGCGTGGTCAATGTCCCGCAGAGCTACCCGCCGGAGCGCGTCAACGGCGTCATGGTGTCGGGCCTCGGCTCTCCCAGCGGGCGCAACTTCACCCACCCACCCGAGCTGACCCAGACCCTGCTCCACGAGAACTATCGCATCGTCACCGATGCCACCGTGCGCCGCGACGGCGCGGAGCGGTTCGTCCAGGAGGTAGTTCAGGTCGCCGAGCAGGTGACAGACACCGCCCTGCGCCTGCTGGCCGGGGAGGACTGGGACTTTGGCATGGTGGTCCTGCGCCTCACGGACGAGATTCCGCATTTCTTCTGGCACTGGATGGACGAATCCCACCCCTCCCACCGGCCGAGCGACGCCTTGCACCGGGAGGCAGTGCTGCGCTGCTACCAAAAGGCCGACGAGCTGGTCGGGCGGCTGCTGGCCGGGGCCGACGGCGGCGATACCACCGTGTTCGTCATGTCGGATCACGGCTTTGGCCCACTCCACAAGGACGTTTATCTGAACGAATGGCTGCGAGCGGAGGGGTACCTGCACCTCCACTCGCGCCTAACCGCGCGCGCCTTGCTGACGCGGCTCTTGCAGCGGCTGGGCCTGACCCGCACGCAGGTAGGCCACACCCTATCGCGTTGGGGGTTGCACCGGCTGCGGGGGGCGCTCCGCGATGGACTGGGGGCCTTGGGGGAGGCGTTTCCCAACGACAGCCAGCCCCGCGCCGCCGAGATGGTGGATTGGAGAAAGACCCGCGCCTACAGTGTGGGCTACATCGGCCAGATCTATCTCAACCTGGCCGGCCGCGATCCCCTCGGCATCGTGTCGCCCGGTCACGAGGCTCAGCAGCTCCGGGCCGAGCTGACCGCACGGCTGCTGCAGATGACCGACCCTGAGGACGGAAGGCCGATCGTGGATCGAGTCCTGCCGAAGGAAGAGGTGTACGAAGGACCACACCTCGCTCAGGCACCTGACCTGTTACTCCTCATGCGGGGGCTGGCCTACATCACCCGCCAGAGCTACGAAACATCCGAACGGGGCCGCCTCTGTGGCGTCCCGCCCACCGGCGAGACCGGCGGCCATCGCCGGCACGGGCTCCTGCTCGCCTCGGGTAGCCAGATCGCCGCCGGCCAGTGGATCGAGGACGCCCGCATTGAGGATCTCGCCCCCACCATCCTCCACCTGCTCGGCTGCCGGGTGCCGCCGGACATGGACGGCCGAATCCTGACCGGCCTGTTGGATCCGGCCTGGACCGCCTCCCACCCGGTGAGCTACGGGGACGCGCAGTGGCAGCCAGAGACCGCGAGCGCCCTGACGCCGGAGGAGGAGGAAGGCCTGATGGAGCACCTCCGCAACCTGGGCTACCTTGGCTAGGGATCTCGGCTGCACAGACGGAGATTCCTCCCTCCGCTGCGCTCCGGCCGGAATGACAAGCCATGCGCTGCGCTCCGGTCGGAGTGACAGGGCATGCGCCCCGCTCCGTCCGGAGCCCGCACCCGTCCTTGCCACCCCCACCTACCCCCTCACAGGCGCCAATAACCCAAAGGTAGTATGCCCAATACTTCCAATGAGGTATGGACAGATCTGGCCGGATGGTGTAGGATGAGCATGCCTGTAGGACTCAAACTAATCTATTTTACGAACGAAAGGAGACAATCACATGAACCGCAAACTACTCGCTCT